>CASEFZ010000038.1 GCA_949287395.1 uncultured Verrucomicrobiota bacterium | reverse complement strand
TGTTTGGTGGTCTCCGCATCCTTATTGCGACCGGTTCCGCGAAATGGAAAATCTGATTCCGAATGTCAGCTTCCCCTGGTTGTCGGGGAACTTTTCTGAAAAATTTTTCGCGGAATTTGCCTTGGGGGTTCCCTTTGTACGTTTGGGGAATTGTCCTGTAAATAAATTATTGCCCCTATTCAGAGAACTAACCCCTGTCCCTAAACGAGCGCACCTTTGCAAGCAGTTTTAATCCGTAGTATTTTATCGGGAGGGGCACATGCTCCATAAGTTTGCTCTTGACCGATTTTGACGCCCTAACTGCCTCGATAAGTCCCATTTTCACAAACTTGCCCTCAAATGGTCCGCGCGACGGCGAAACCGGCGCACACGACACCAGCGCCTTCGGCTTTTTTTGGGCGAAAAGTTGTTCCGTGCTGAATGAATAAAAATCCTCAATTTTTTCAAAAAGTTGCTTCCCTTTGAGGGTGTTTACAATCACAAGGGAAGTTCCGTTTTTGTTGTATTCAACTGCCTCACTGTTGCCTATGATATCCCAATAGTCCGCCATTGTAATGTCAGAGGCCCTCATATTGTCCTTAAATTTACACGAGTGGCACGAAGGGCGTTTTAGCGAAGTAAACGCCGTCCCTATAGGCATATTCCCAAAAAAATTCTCATAACTTTTACCGTTTGAGAACACGCATTTGAATATATATTTTGGCGTCCAGCCAAAGCGTTTATTGCGCATTGTGAGCGCAGCAATCCTTGAGCGGTATTTGCGTTCCAAATGTTCCACTGTTTGCGAGAGGGCAGCCTCAGTTGTGGGGCCGTAACACAAAAAATCGCACGTATAGAGGTTTTCCGGCGCGCCTCCAAGGTAGGAGACAAGCGCTGCAACCTCGCACGGGGTCCCGCAAAACAGTACCGGGCAGTTCTTGAGTTCCGTTTTTACCCTCCTGTAAATATCGGACTTCCTCCCCTGCACATACTTTGAACCGCGCATTGCCTCGATTCCGGAATAATTGTCGGCAATAAAGAACTCAACCGCCTTGAATCCTTCCGAGTATACCGCTCCGGCAACCTTTCCGTTTTCCGCAAAAACCGCCTTGGCAAGGGCCGAGAACAAGCCCCCAGAAGAACTCTTCATCAGCGTATCTTCGTCCGTGCTCCATCCCGCAAATACCCCAATGTTATGGGTGCTTTCAGCCAAATTTTTCGAGTTTATGACAGGGCATTTCCTCGAGCACAATCCGCACGAGATGCACTTTTCCGCCTCCGCCTTTGGATAGAAAAAACCAACCGAGTCCCTTGCTGCGGAGAATACACCGCGCGGGCACACCTCAATGCAAAGTTCGCAACCGCAACAGTCGGTTCCTAAATCCACACATGCGCGGTAGTCGGATTTACTGTCCATAGGGCAAAATTCTCTGCTTTTCGTTGTCAGACAATCCGAGCAAATAGCCTATTGAGCAAAATATGAACATCGTCACCGACGGCATGTAATACACTATGCTAAAGTTCATGCACAAAAACAATATGCTTCCGCCCGCAGACAGCGCCGCCGCATATTGCGACCTTTTGCGTATAAGAATCAGGCACTTTCTTGCAAGCAGTATAATGCTGCACGTCAAAAGAGAAAATCCAACAACTCCATAGTATACCAGCGTGGATAGAAAGTCGTTATGGGCAAAGCCTATTATATCCATTGCCTCCAGCGTGAATACATAGGCGCCCTGTCCAAAAGCCTCTTTCAAAAATGGCGCTCCCCTAAACGCGCTCAGGGCCATTTCCCACAAGTCCAAACGCCCGTTCAGGTTGCTTTCCGATATCGTGTCGAAATCGAATAGGTTCGATAGGAATCCCTCTGTCCTTAGGTTTATATAGAACACTATTCCTGCAGAGATTAAGACAAAAATAGGCAGGAATGTCATGTGCAGGGCCTTGTTTCTGCGTTCTATGAATATATTTTGTATAAAAAAGAACAAATATGCCGAAAACAGCGTAGCCACAATGCCTGTTCGCTTGCTTGCAAAAACCAAGAACGTTATGCAGAAAAGCACCATAAACATTCTGAATGTTTTGTGCCTTATAATGAGTATCATAGGCAGCGCGTACATTGCGTAATACGCGTATGTGAACTTCATGTTTACCGAGTAGAATTCGTACTGTCTGTAAAGAAACGTAAATGGTATAATCAGTACAAACGGCACCAGGATAAACAGTATCTTGGTGTATTTTTCATCTATTGGGTTATCCTTGGCCAATATGTAAAACACGACCATCATAAGCGGCGCAACTGTGGGATTTATAAGCGCCTTTGCGAATATCTTTGGCCCGTACGGATAGGCCAGAAAACTCATCACACACGCAAATATAAAATAGAGCAAAGTGAAAATGACAGTGCCGTTGCGTCCAACGTATAGAGTTTTGAGTTTTGCAACCGTGTAAAGCCCTCCGATGAGGAAAAGCAGGCCCGACGCTATAGACACGAAGAGGCCGGTTTCCTTATAGTTGTAGTAGGCCGCATCAAACCCGGTCTGTTTACCGATGTTGATTACCTGATATACCATCTGGATAATCAAAATCAACATTAACAAGGTCAATATGAAAGTGTCGAAGGGCTTGCGTACCATATAGCTGAAAAATTGAAATTGCCGCGTAAGGGTTAGTCAAGAAAAGATTTGTCCGTTTGTGCAGGGCCTGCCAGTTTTGTGCGTACAAACGCCATAATGGAACGCCGTTCCGCCCCGTTTACGAGTATCAGTAAAAAGCCTGAAACAGATAATGCAACCGAGGCGCATCCTACTGTGACAAAGCGGGCCACACCGTCGGGCATAAACATGGGAATCGCAAAAACGGGAGAACAAAACAGTACATATGCCAATATTCTAACTATCACACATCTTACGAAGTCCCCCGTTTCCAGATGCGCGAACCTCGCCGCAAAGCCGCTTCTTACGAAGAACAGCGCAGCCGACGAAACTATGGACACATACATAATGTAATATACCGGAGCCCCAAGCTTAAAACACACAAACGCCACCGGCAATATCATTATTTCCACAAACGCCACGCTCGTCGTATATTTGCTCAATTTGCCCGACGCTTGCATCATTGGGGTCAGAGAGTTCGACAGCCCGTCTATAAGCACCACCACCATGAACAGGCGCGCAAGTATCTCCGAGTTTTGTGGTATCTGCGTCAGCCACACCGAAAGCACAAAGTGCATTTCCACGAACAGCGGCAGCGACAGCGTAAATATTATGAAAAATATCAGCCTTACGCCCCACTGCGCCAATTTATTGACATAGGCGAAATCGCCTTCCGCATATTTCCTTGTAATTTGCGGATTCACCGCCTTTGAAATGGTGTATACAAAATTTGTCAGAGCCGAATTTATCTGTCCGGCAACCCCATACGCCGCGTTTGCCACCGTTCCGAAAAAGAAATTCAGAAGGACCGGCGACCCTTGCAGTTTCAACACCGTCGAAAATGAACTTATCGTATTCCACCACGCATGCGCCAGTATGCGCTTGTATACGGCCGGATTTTTAGGAATGAAATACCGGCATTCGTCGAAACTCTTCCTTGAGGCGTAGTTGTAGTAGAAAAGTATGCCCAGAGATATCAGGAATAAGAATACTCCGTACCAAATTAGGCGCGAATTTTCGGGGAAGAGCGATATCGCAAAGACCGCCGCAAGCTTTAGAACGTTTCCTGCTATGTCCATTGCCGATATCCTAAACATATCTTCATGGGCAATGAATGTTGCCGAATGTGGAACCGTAAGAATATTCGTGACCGCCGAGCCCAAAACAAAAAAATACATAACTCTCGATTGAAACACCAAGTGTTCCGGGATTTTTGCATAGCGGCAAAATATCCAATAAATTACGGTTGCCCCAACCAGTGTGAGAATGAAGCCCAACGCAAAGTATATCACAGCGCTTACCGCGAAAACTTCCCTTCGCGATTCCACCGTTCCGCTTCCCAGCTCGAACGATATATTGCGCTGCACGGCTATGGTCATGGCATTTTGCAGAAAGGCGGTTATTGTGACAAAGCCCACTATCAATGAGAATACGCCGAATCCGTCCACCGACAGATACTCCAAGACCAGCCTCGCCGAATAGATGGATACGGCCATCATTACCGCCAGCCTGACATAGAGTATGCCGACGTTCTTTACCAGTCGTTCAGAGTCCGCCTTCATTTGCGCAGGGGAATATCGTTCCAGTTTGACAGTTTAAATATTCCGCAAAGGCGCGCCAATTCGCCGCCCTCAATCAGCGCGTCCTCGTCGGGATAGACGCCACCCGGATGGCACATAAGCTCAACCGTTCCGTCCGCCGGGCGCGCGGGCATTTTTGTAAATTCGGAATACGACATGAAATACTTTGTTGTGGCAAATGCGGGGGGAAAATATCTAAATCCAGCCTCGTAGACAATTCGCTGCAGACGCTGTTTGGCGGTGAACGCGTCGGAACAGTTGTGTATGTTGCGAACTCTTCTTATGCCGAATTTTGCGGCAACATTTTTTAGCGGCAAAAACGTGAATGGCTTTGTATGTACACCGTGGTGGCTGTCTATGTGCGAAATTTTTAATCCGGAATCGATGCACTTTTGTATTTGCATTGACCACTCCAATTCAATGGCCGCCCGCAAATGCGCGTCAAAAGCGGCTTTAAAACCCTTGCCCTTCGCCCAGCATGACATGGCGCGCCCGCTTCCCAAAGCGGCGTTCCCTGAAAGCGACGGAACTTCCGCCAGCGCAAGATGTACCCCAAAAGATATGTCGGGTCTGGTCTTGGCGTATTCCGCGGCCCTGTCGAAGTCGGCTCCAGTGGCCATTATGGTTGCCGACGACACCAATCCGCGCTCGATAAAGGAAATCGTTCTTGAGGTGGCGGTTTCGTTGTAGCCGAAGTCGTCGGCGTTTACTATTATAGAAAGGCTCACTTTTTCCCCGTAAGATTTCTGAGTTTATAGTAGAAAATTTCCGAAAGAAGCGGGAAATTGCGCGCCGGAGCCTTTATGGCGCGCAAGAAACGGCGCTTTAAAAGGGAATCGCTGCAGGAGTATCCAAGCATCTGCGCAAAAGCCTTATATTCCTCCCCCAAGTCTGGATAGAAAAGCGATATTTTCCGCCATCTGTTGCGCGTGTCGGCTCCCAGATATTTTCTCATTTTCTCTCCTATGTACGTGTCTTTTGTGTACCCGTATATCTTCTTGAAGGATCTCAAAACACTCTCGGCAAACTCCCGCTTAATGTATTTGTCAACGCCGGTTGTTTTTAGGCAGTCGTAAGAGCCGGCGCGCGTCATAGTTACTTTTGGCTCCAAAAGCAGTATCCGGGTCATGAAATCTATGTCTTCGCGGGAACGCAAAGACAAGTCCCAAGAGCCCGACTTTTCGACGAATTCCCTCCTGTAAAGCATTCTTGGAAACGACGTCTTCAGTGCTATGTCAAATTTGCCCTCTTTTGTGGCGATTGCATCTTCCAAATCCGCATTGTTGCGCTCAAACACAAATTTGCGCCCGAGACACTTGTACACGCAGTTGAACGTCCTTAAGACCGACACGTCGCAACTGTTTTCTTCCACATCGGCGCGCCATTGGGCTATGGCGTCCTGGGAATATTCGTCGTCGTCGTCCAGATACGCAAAAAAATCGCCCTCCGCAAGCGATTCCCCCTTCTTGCGGCAGGCCGACGGCCCGCGTAGGCTCTCAGAAGCCAAAACCACCTTAAACGACGCTTGCCGCGCTATGGAATCCAAGGTTTTCAAATGCTCCCTGTCCGAGCCGTTGTCCACAATTATCCATTCAAAGGCGCGGTCGGTCTGTCTCTCGAGGCAACGCCACGCGTTTTCGATGTAATTCCTGTTGAGCGTAGGTGTAATTATCGAGATTTTCATCTGAAAACAATACAGACAACGACCTATAAGGCGGGGCGTTTCCATTGCAAGGTTAAACTTAGTTTCTAAATGGTTGACTTGTAGCGCATGTGCGGATTTCCTGTCCGCTATGTTGTTTTCGTCGGCCGTATTTTTATATGTTTTTCTCCCGTCAATTTTGTTGGGTTTTTTCTTTGTGGCTGCATTTCGTTCGCGCGGTTTGGTGCTTGCCTATATCATAGCGGCGTCGCTTGTCTTTTACGGCTATTTCGATTGGCGATACATATTTTTATTGTTGGCTTCAGCGGGTGTAAATTATGCCGTTTCAATTCCGCTATCGGCCCGCGCCGGCACGCGCTGCGGAAAATGGCTGACGGCCTTTGGCGTATTGTTCAACGTGGCCTTGATGGGATATTACAAGTATACGGGCTTTTTTATTGAAAACATCAACGCCGTTTTTGGGACAAGCTATCCCATATTGCAGATAATTCCGCCGCTGGGGATATCGTTTTTCTCCTTTCAGCAGATTGCGTATCTTGTCGATACATACAAGGGCTTGACGAAGAAAAATTCCCTATTGGAATATTTGTGCTTTGTGACATTCTTTCCACAAATATTGTCGGGGCCGATCCCGCGCTATAGCCAGCTGATGCCGCAAATAGACGCATCGGTTGGAAGGGCGGGAGTTTTCGAATGGGGAAACATAGGTGTCGGGACGGTTGTGTTTGCCGTCGGGCTGTTTAAAAAAGTTGTCTTTGCCGACTATTGCGGGGAGATTGCCAATCCTTTATTCGGCGCTGCGGCAGACGGGCAAAGCCTGACATGCTCCGAATGCTGGGAGGCGGCAATATCCTATACCCTCCAGCTTTATTTCGATTTTTCCGGCTATTGCGACATGGCCGTCGGGTGTGCAAAAATGTTCGGGTTCAACCTGCCCGTAAATTTCGATTCCCCATACAAGTCGAAGAGCATAACGGAATTTTGGAGGCGCTGGCACATGACGCTCTCGTTCTTTCTGCGCGACTATCTCTACATTCCTTTGGGCGGGAACAGGAAGGGGGCCTTGCGCAAATATGCAAACCTTATGGCAACCATGCTAATCGGCGGATTTTGGCATGGCGCGGCCTATACGTTTATTGCATGGGGCGGAATGCACGGGGCAATGCTTGTTGCCAACAATGTTTTTAGAGACGCCCTAAAGCGCGCAAAACTTGAAGGTGTGCGCGGCTCTCCGGCCTACAAGTGTGTGTCGTTGGCGCTTACCTTTATTTGCGTGGCATTGGCATGGGTGTTTTTTAGGGCGGAAAGTTTTGAGTCGGCATGGGCCATTATTTCCGGAATGTTCGACCCTTCTTTGGGATTTTCCCACAACAGGTATTTCGACCTAAATTGTTTTCTTCCGTTCGGAGTGGATTTGGGAATCGGCTTCCAGCATTTCGCCATATTGTTTTTGCTTGCGGTGTGCCTGTTCGCAAAAAATTCGGTCTACATTCAGTCGGTTTTAGAGGCATTGCCGCGGGGTGGATTCAAATTTTGCGCCATATTGGGGGCGGCTTTGGTGGCCATATTTATGTGTTCGCTGATAGTGGTGGGAAGAACGGGAAACAACAGCTTCATTTATTTTAACTTTTAAAATGAAAAATTTCTTGGGAATATCGGCAAAAATTGTGCTGGGCTTGGTGCTGGCGCTTGCGTTTCTGGAAGTTCTTTTGAGGGTTATGCCCACGTGCAATCTTCCACTGACAACCTCAAAGAGCACTCAATATGTCTCGAAGCCCATTCTCCCCAACCAGGACGTTCTGTATTCAAGGGGTTGGATGTTCCAGATAGGAAATAAGGTGGAGATAAATTCCGCCGGCTTCCACTCCGGAACCGAGTACGCGCGCCGCCAAGACGGCAGTGCGGTGGCTTTTGTCGGAGACTCCATGATAGAAAACATAATGGTTGATTCCGGACACCTATTGCACCCTGTGCTGGAAAGGAAATTTAAAAATTCCGGCGCGGACGTGTCGGTATACAGTTTCGGGAATAGCGGTTCAGGAATGGGGGACATTGTAAACTTTATGCGCATGGCGTCTGAAAAGTACAACGTCAAAAACTTTGTGATAAAGTTCGACCGCAATGACATACTTGACGATTTGCGCCATTATGACGGGCATTTTTGCTATGTTGAAAACGCCTCCGGCGGGGCCGACATAAAATTATTTCCGAAAAATACCGCCTACGAAAAACTAAAGAATGTGGCCATAGTTAGGTATATATTTTCCAACATTCAGCTTACCCCGGGTTCCTTTCTGGAAAAGTTGAAGGCGGCCTTGGGCATTAAAAAAGATAACCCCAAACTTTCCCCCGACAAGAGCCCGAGCCAGCTTTCCAAAAATGAAAATATTTTGTTGGATGCGTTTATAAGAGATGTTTTGAAAATTGTGGGCAACAATCCAAAGCGCGTCCTGTTCTTGCTGAGGGGCGCAGACGCAAAAGAATTGCTAACTGCAAAGTTTAAGTCGGCCGGCTTCGAGACGCTCGATGTGGATGCAGTAACGAAATCCGAGTCCGAAGCGGACCTATCGCATTTTCACAACGATTTGCATTGGAACGCCACGGGAATAGGGCGCATATGCTCTGCAATAGAAAAGACAAAATTCTTCCATGAGATTGCAAAGCTTGCCCCAAAGGCGAAGTAGCCATTAAAAAAAGTCCGCAGTCAGGCCGCGGACTTTTTTGTAACATGCGGTTGTTTCTATACGTTGTAGAAGCCTCTGTACCATTCAACAAAGTTCTTTACGCCTTCCTCAACCCTGACTTTGGGTTTGTAGTTGTAGTCGGTGTAAAGTCTCGAATTATCCGCTTCCGATACTTCTATTTCGCCCGGCTGTATGGGCATGAAATTTATTATGGCCTTCTTGCCCACATATTCCTCCATCAATTCTATGTACCGCATCAGCTGTACCGGGTGCGAATTGCCTATGTTGTAGAGCTTGAAAGGCGCAACCCCGCTGTTGGAGGGGTCCGGCACGGGATCGTTCCCGTTCCAATCCGGTTTTATTTGGGGAAGCGGCCCCAAAACCACACGGCACACGCCCTCGGCTATATCCTCCACATAGGTGAAGTCTCTGACCATCTTGCCGTTGTTAAAGACATTTATGGGCTTGCCCTCTATGATGTTCCGCACAAATAGGAAAAGCGCCATGTCGGGCCTTCCCCACGGCCCGTACACATTGAAGAACCTCAGCCCCGTTGTTGGAATTTTAAACAAGTGCGAGTACGAGTGCGCCATAACCTCGTTGGCTTTTTTTGTGGCCGCGTACAAACTCATCTGGTGGTTGCAGCCGTCGGTCTCCTTCCATGGCATTTTGCCGTTCGCCCCGTAAACCGATGCCGTTGATGCGAATACTAGATGTTCAACCTCGTTGTGCCGGCAACCCTCAAGTATGTTCAAAAAACCCATTATGTTAGAGTCTATGTAGACATACGGGTTTTCGAAACTATAGCGCACGCCCGCCTGCGCGGCAAGGTTTACAACCCTATTGGGCTTTTCGTCCTCAAAGGCCTGCGAGACCGCCTTTCTGTCCGCCAAGTCTATCCTCAACTCCTTAAAATTCGGGTTTGCGTTGAGAATGGCCAAGCGCGCCTCTTTTATGCGCACATCGTAATAGGGATTTACGTTGTCTATCCCTACAACGCTGCAGCCCCTGTCAAGCAGATTCTTCGCAACAAAGAATCCTATAAAACCGGCCGTGCCCGTTACCAGAACTTTCATCTATTTGTCTTCTCCCCTGTAAAAGATGTTGGCGGGGCGAAGCTGCTGGAGCAACTTTGCAATTTCCAAATTCTTGTCCGTGCAGAGTTTTGTTAAAGCGTTTACGTCCTTTGGAAAGCATTTGCCGCCATAGCCAAATTTTCCGTCCGGGCCGGGAACTTGCGTGTGTGGGGCGTTTATATAGCCGCTCAAAAGAATTCCCTCTTGAATCTTTCTGTAATTGGCCTCCATAGACTTGCACAGCTCGAAAATTCCGTTGAAATACGTGACCTTTAGCGCCCCGAACACATTGTGCGCATACTTTGTTATCTCTGCTTCAAGCGGGGACATGCAAATGTACTTCTTATTCCGAAAAATCTTTTTTAGCAGGTCTTCTTCGGCGGTGAAAATCATTGGTTGGGAACAAAAGTCCTCGTAGGCAGTTCTCTGAGTGAGAAATTCAGGCATGAAATAGACGCGGTGCCCGGTAGATTCGGAAAGCAACTGGCTGGTGCCCGGAAGAACGGTGGTTCTGACAAACACGGGAACGTCGGGAAGCTTTTTAATGAGCTGCTTCATAAGGGACAAATCTTGAGAGCCGTCGGCCTCGGTGGGAACGTGTATGCTCATAAAGGCCACATCTATCCCGGAGAGGTCGTCGTTAATCCCCTTGGGCGGGTCGGATACAAAAACTTCCACGCTTTCGCTGTTGTGTTCTTCAATCCAGCGTTTTAAGGCTCCTCCGACAAATCCGCAACCGACAATACCAAGCTTGATCTTATTCATTTTATTCTTCCTGTAAGAGATGCTAATGCGGTTTATAGAAAACCGAATATTGTGGATGTCAAGGTGATTATAAACCTTGACACGAATCGCCTCCGGAAACAATACTTCCGAAATCAAAGGGAACTGGCGTTGCGGAAGGGGCGTTTTGCGAATGAAGATTGCTGTATTGGCAGGCACTATAGGCGGCATTGTGGGTTTCAGGTTGGACATGATGCTCGCGTTCGCGGCAAAGGGGCACGAGGTTGTGGCATTTTCGGGCCTTGAAAGACCCGAGCTGAAGAGGGTTCTGGATGAGCATAACATACCATTTGAGAAAATAGACGTAGACAGAAAGTCGGTAAACCCGTTCAAAGAGTTTTTGTTGATAAGGCAGTTGAAATCCGCATTCGATTCCGGAAATTTCGACGCAGTTGTGGCCTTTACCCCGAAGATTGCCACCTATTCGGCAATAGCCGCAAAGCTTGCCGGAATAAAAAAGAGGGTTGCCGTCTATACGGGGCTGGGTTTTGCCTTTGCTTCGCAATCGTTTTTGGGGTTGTTGCTGAGAGTTCCGTTCTCAATCATATACGGGTTGGGCATGCGCTGCGCAACGGACGTCCTTTTCCAGAATCCGGACGACAAATTAATTGCGGAAAAATTTTTTATGTCCAGTGCGCCAAAAGACGCCCTGATGAACGGCAGCGGGGTGAACACCGCAAAATTCCCCTTTGCCGAACCTCCGAAGGGTGAGTTGGTTTTCACATTCGTCGGAAGATTGATAAGGCATAAAGGCGTGCACGAGTTTATTTACGCGGCTGATAAAATTAAACGCAGGCATCCCAAGGTTAAGTTTATGATGCTTGGCTCAACCGACAATAACCCTTCGAGTATCGGCAGGGAGGAGTTCGAAAGGATAAAGGCCGAAGGGAATATAGATTGCAAAGGGTTTGTGGCGGATATAGCAAGTTATATCGCCAATACTTCCGTTGCGGTTTTGCCCTCGTATAGGGAAGGGTGCCCGCGCTCCATGCTTGAGGCGATGTCGATGGGGCGCGCGCTGATACTTGCCGACGCTCCCGGAACGTGCGTTCCGATAGAATTGGGAGAGCTTGGCGCGCGCCAAAAAAGCGCCGGCATGGCGGTAATGGAGGGAAAGAACGGTTTTCTTGTGCTTCCGCGCAACGGCGACGCCCTTGCGGAAGCAATGGAGCGCTTTGTGAAAGATCCGTCTTTGGTTGTCTCAATGGGTAAAAAATCGAGAGAAATAGCAGAGGAAAAGTTCGATGTCGACAAGGTGAACGATTTTCTGCTTTCCGTGCTGGAAAAGTAGTCCTTTAACCGAATTTAGTTCGGTGTTTTGCGCTTTTTGGGCGTTCCCTGTACACAAGTTATAAGTTACGCCGGAATGAAACACGGGCTTTCTAGTTCTCCATAAAAGTTAGCGGAACATAAAAGAACGCGCTTTGCGCAACAACCAGCGGCGCTGGAAATTTTGAAAAAAATAAAGAAAAGACAAAAAGGGGAGGCCGCTTTTTTGCGGCACTCCCCACTTTTAAGCATAAAACCCTCTGGCGTCCCCACGGGGATTCGAACCCCGGTTCTTGGAATGAAAATCCAATGTCCTAGACCGGGCTAGACGATAGGGACAGTCCAAAGAATTATTATCCTTCAGCAGGGTACGAATGCCTTTGACGTTTGCAAGCTTTTTTTGTTATTAAAAAGATTTCATTTTGCGCATTGGGCGTTTCTTTCCTTTCAGGCACATATTTTCATTGCGGCGTTTCTCCCGAGGGATTTTTTTTACAGCACTTTGAAAAATATGCACTTAACCTGCGCAAGTAAAAATTTTTTCCGCCACCTCGATCAACCTTTTCAACGCGCAAACAGCGTAACTTGCAGGGGGATTTTCGGGAGGGGAAATGGCCTGCAATATTTCTCCATAGGTAAAGTCTGTTGTTTGGGGACGATAAATACGAATTGCTTGGGGAGGCGTAAACGTGGGGACTGTCGGATTTATCCGGCTTGGTTTGCGCTGTTTAGTTTTTATTCGCCGGTGGTTATCGGCGCGCCTTTTACCGTTTATTAGGTAAACATGCATACATGCATACTATAGGCCGATCAAATGCGCCTTATTAGCCCGGAGCAGTCTAAACTGGCTAATTTTTATCGGGAGCGTAAAATAAAAAGCTTGCGGCAGGGTTAATGCGGTGGCCTTTGCCGCTTGCCGTGGCATTGCGGCAATATCCGTTTAAACTTGACGAACACTTCGGGATGGGTCTAACTGGCGGCGGGGTTTAGATATGAAGAAGTTGTTTACATTTGGAGTGTGCGCGTTTTGCGCTTTTGGGGAACTTGCGGCAGCGGAGAGCTCGGCGATAAAGTTGGATGCGCCCGACAAGTCGCGCGGCAGTTGCGTGATGGAGGCCTTTTCCAACAGGAAATCCACAAAATCCTTTAGCGCCAGGCCGCTTTCCATGCGCGATTTGTCGGATTTGTTGTGGGCGGCCAACGGCGTAAATAGAGACGACGGCAGGCGCACCGCTCCTTCGGCGATGAATAGAAAAGACATAAAAATATACGTGTGCATGAAGGACGGCGCGTATCTTTACGATGCCGACACCCACAGCCTTGTTCCGGTGTGCAGCCAAGACTTGCGCCAATCGAAAGCTCCGGTGACCTTGGTGCTTGTGTCTGACTTTAACGACAGGTGGAGCGGCCTTGACGCGGGAATTGTGTCCCAAAACATTTCCATATTTTGCGCAGGGGTCGGGTTGGGGACCTATCCGCACACCACCATGGATTCAAAGTTGCTAAGAACCGCTTTGAAATTGTCCGAGAGCCAGACGCCGATGATTTGCAATTCCGTGGGTTTTGCGAAATAGGGCCGGGTTTGGGCGCGTAAAAAAATGTTGAAGAATGCGCGCGTGTGTGTAGCGTGGGTTGAAATGGCTGAATCTTATCAGGTAATAGCGCGCAGGTACAGGCCGAAACAGTTTTCGGAGCTTGTTGGCCAGCGACATATAGTTCAGACTCTCGAGAATTCCATAAATTCCGGGAGGATAGGGCATGCGTACCTGTTTGTCGGTCCGCGCGGAACCGGGAAAACCACCGTTGCGCGCCTTTTGGCAAAGGCGCTGAACGCAAAGGGCGGGCCGAATGTGAATCCACCGGAGGACGAGGTCTCAAAAGCCATTATGAACGGTTCGTGCATGGACGTAATAGAGATAGACGGCGCCTCGAACCGCTCGATAGACGAGATTCGCAAGCTTAGGGAGGAGTGCCAGTATGCGCCTTCCCAATGCACATATAAGATTTACATAATAGACGAGGTTCACTCTCTTACCACGGAGGCATTCAACGCCCTTTTGAAAACTCTTGAGGAGCCCCCGCCGCATGTTAAGTTCATATTTGCCACAACCGAGGCGCACAAAGTTTTGGGCACAATAACATCGCGTTGCCAGCGTTTTGAATTTCGCCCGATAGACGAAAGCCTGATTGCAGAGCACTTGTCGAACATAGCGAAGCTTGAGGGCATAGATGCTTCCGAGCAGGCTTTGCGGGCCATAGCGCGCCTTGCCAACGGGGGAATGCGCGACGCCCAGAGTATTTTAGACCAAATGATATCCTTTTGCGGCCGCAAGGTAACTATCGACGACGTGGTTGGGGTGTACGGGCTTGCGGACGAGGGCCAGATTGCCGCCCTTGTCGAAAATATGGCAAAGGGGGATTACGCGGAGGTCGTAAAGGGCGCCGATGCTCTTGCGGCAGCTGGGTGCGATTTATTTAGGGCGCTTTGCGACATTCAGTCTTACGTGCGTTCGCGCATGATAGAGTCTTTTGATTCCGGCGAGGCCGACTTTGGCGGCAAATCTCTCTCTTCGGAGCAGCTTATGCGCATGCTGGACGTTTTGCAAGGCGCGCAGCGCGGGCTTAGAGGCGGCCTTTCCGAAAAGGCGAATTTTGAGGTTGCGCTTTTAAAGGCCGTTGAGCAGAGCAGGGCGCGGGCGATAAACACCCTGATAAAAGAGCTTGATAAACTTTCGTCGGCGCCGTCGGAGGTTCAAAAAAAAAATAGCTGAGCTTTTAAGCCGGGTTCTTGCAGAATCGGCGGAGTTTGCGGCGAAATATGTAGAGTGCGTAAAGCGGTCTTCGGCGTCCGGCGGGCGCGATTTCGATACGAGGGTGGCGCGCGATTTTGCCTTGGAAGCGGCGCGTTATGGCGACGGCGGATTTCCCGGAGGGCCTTCGGATTCTCCGCTCGGGGCGCCAGACTTCCAAGACGGCGCTTATAGCCCTTCGCAAGGGGTTTTACCGCACATATACGGGGAAGGCTCGCAAGAGTTTTCCGATGCTGTTGCAAAGCTTCCACGGGAACTTTTGCGCCTTATGCGCACGCAGTTTCATTCCGAACCGTCAAAATTCGTTTTGGGCGGTATACGGAAAGAAAATCTTGGAGATGGGGAGGGGGATTTGTCTTCGGATAATGAGTATTCGCAATTTGACGAGTCGGACGACATTGACGGCGACGTCGACGGGGCGCAATAGTCTAAGGGCAAGTTTTAGCCATTTTTTTACGAAATATGTCTTGCCAAGAGAGACCATGGGGATAAATTCCCGCGAATCATGTCTGAGAGGCTGATTTTAATAGTATTAATTTTTGTCGTCTTCATCAAGGTGTGCGAGCGTTTGTGGAACTACTTTGCCCGCCCCAGGGAAGACGTATATTCCGACTATAGAAACACCATAGATGCGGGGGTTCGCCGATTCAACCGAATGTATCTTTTTTATAGGGTATTTTGGGTTATGGCGTTTTTGTTGTGCATGATTGCTGAAATGGCGCTTATATTCTTTTGACCCCAGGGGGCCCTGCTTGGGCGCGGGCGTTGCAGCTTTATTGGCCGGATAAAAAAAAAGGCCTATTTTGCGGGGTTGAGTTGGGCTCTAACCCGCGGCTAGAGATCGGGCGTAGGCTAGGCTTATTTTTCCGTGGTGAACTCGAGCTTTACCGTGTGTGCTTGTCCGTCCGGCGGCGGGTCCACCCGCAGGGCTCTAAACAGGCGCAGGGTGGAATTGTCAAAATCGGAATTTCCGCTGCCGCGTATTATCCTTACCCCGCTTATTGCGCCGCTTATGCCCACCTTAAACTGCAGCGTACATGAAAGCTCCAACCCGGTGGTTGACTCCGGCTTCACCCAGTTGCGCTTGGCCACAGCGTTTATGTATCTGACATAGGCGCCTAAAACATTCTTCATGGCGCTGCTTGCGCCAACATTTGACGAAATTGTAGTTTCGGAAAACTTTGCAAGGTTGTCGGTTTTTGCCACAATTTTATCAACCTTGACGCTTCTTCTGCGGGTGGGCTTGTTGTTGGTTCTTTTTTTGTCGGGGTTTAATTTGCGGAATTCAGTGATGGATATCCGCTTGTCGGGCTTGGGCTCGGGCTTGGGAGACGGTTTTGGCTCCGGTTTTGGCTCCGGCTTTGGTTCGGGCGTTGGCTCCGGCTGGGGATCTGGAAGGTCTATGGGCTTTACGTCTGGAAGATCGGGCTCATTTATGTCCACAACCTCCTGTTTTGGCGTCTGGTCAACTTGGCGCAACGGAGCTTCGGGAATGGGCTCAACCATTTGAAAAATTAATGGAGGTTCCTCGGAGGGCCGGTTGAAAATATGCTCCATAAATGCAAACGCCGCCAAAGACACCGCAATTCCCGCATGCAGGGCAATCGAATAGTAGTATCCCGACTTTGTCTCCAAATTTCGCATCTATTTCACAGCCGTGTCCAGGTGCAACTTTGTCAAGTTGTGGCGCTTTATAGCGTCCAAGACGTCCACTATCTTTTGGTACGGTAGCGATCCGTCGCCGCGCAGGCTGATTGCGGGTGGTTCCGGCATCGCCGACAGGCTGCCCAGAAGCCTGTTCAACTCTGGGAAATCGACAGCCTGTTTACCCCAGTATATTTGCCCCTTTGCGTCCAGGGATATCACCTGGAAATCTATTTCCGGACGCTGGCTGGAGGCGCTCTTTTCCTGCTTTGGCAGATCCACAGGTATGGTTTGCTCCAAAAGCGGAGTGCTTATCATGAAAATTATCAACAGCGAAAACGCCAGGTCCATCAAGGGCGTGACGTTGAGCTCTGTCATGGCTCCGACGGTTTCTCTTCTCTGAAATTTCATCGCTGCTAAACGGTTGGGCGAAGTTTATTTTATGCGCGCAAAACGCGGAAGTTAGTCGAAGTCCCGCCTCGGGGTGGGAGAGTCGTCCTCGTCTTCGACGGAAAAGTTTATGACGCGCTCGCGGGCGGCCTTATCCCCGCTTTCGGGAGGGGTTTGTTCCCGCGAGTATTTGTAAAACCTCTCGTCCGCTTTGATTCCGCCTTCAATCTCGCCGGAATGCCGCGTTGACGCCCTCGAGCTTATCTCCCTTGCCCTCGACTCCAACTCCAGCCTGTCGGCCAAAAGACTGGCGAAATTCTCCATGTCCGTTATCGTCTTGCGCGTGCGCGTTGAAAGGTAGTTGTACCCAAAAACCGACGGTATTGCCACTACAAGCCCGGCAACCGTTGTGAGCAATGCGCCCGCCACGCCGGGAGCGAGGTCGTTTAGCGTCACCGAAACTTGGGCGCTCATAGAACCGAAGCTGTCCATCACCCCCCACGCCGTGCCAAGCAGGCCCAAAAACGGCGCGCCGCTTATTATTGTGCCCAGCAAAGTCATCTTCGACTCGCACTTTATCACCTGCCTTGCAAGCGTTCTTTGCAGGGCGTTTTCCACGTGCCCCATTCTTACCGATCTGCTCTCGACAGAGTCGTCCAGGCCGTATCCCGACCTTTCCCATTCCGCCACGGCGTCCCGCATAAGTATTGCGTCGGGGCCGTCTATCGATTTTAACGCAGCCGCCTCCGCAAGGGAGTTGGATTTCGACAGCTTTAGCTGCGTATTTCTGTTGGCTGCGTCTATCGCGTTGAGGTCCGCATTCTTGCAAAACATCGCCCCCCAAGCCACGACGCTGAATACAAGAAGCACCAGCACTATGACCTGCCCGGCAAAGTTTGATTGCCAGAAGTAGGTCATCAAGTTTGAATCGGCCAATATTGGAAATTGTCCAAGCGCGCAGTAGACTAAATTCATAACTTAACTATTAACCTATGGCTTGGGGGAAAATCGAGATTATTTTTGAAAAATTACGCCCGCTGCTGCCAAACCCGAAAAACTAGCGCAATCTTTTCCCCGCAATCCGTCGCCGCCGCAAAAAAACCAGGCCGCAAGCCGCCCGCCGAATCTTCGCAAAAAGGCCCACGCGCCCCATGGGGCCCTAAAAACATGCATATTCCAAGCCTTAAAAGCATTTCCCCCAACAAAGCCGCCCTGCCGTAGCCGTCACAGAGACGAGTCTTTCAGCAGGCTTGTCAAGTATGGAATCAACTGCTTCTTTCTGGATACTATTTTGGGGAGCTCGAAAAAGTTTTTTTCGGCGTCCTTTGCATATGAAATCTTCGATGTGAAGTCCTCGTTTGCGCAAAGCAGCAAAATTGAATCTTGGGTGATGACGTTTGTGACGAACAGCGCGGAAAAATACAACTTGTTTCTTGCCCTGTGGCTTTCCAAAGCCGCCCTTAAAATTTCTATTTTCGCCATGAATGACGAGAAATCCAGCTCCTCTATCTGCGAGACGGAAAATCTGACTCCCGACTCTTCGTAAAGCTTGCAGTCTGCCAAAATCACGCTTTCTGGGCTTTGGGTTGCCACTATCGAATCCGAACCGAATATGTATTCGGCCAATTCGTCCGCGCCAATTCCCGCAAATTTTGACAGCGCGCGCACCTGTTCAAAATCGTCGTTTGTGGCCGTGGGGCTCTTCAAGTTTAAGGTGTCGCAAACTATTCCGCTAAGAAGCAACCCCGCCGTCTTTTTGTCGGGAATTTTGCCCGCCGCCGCAAACATCTGCCCCACAATAGTGCAGGTGGAGCCCACGGGCTTGTTTATAAAAAGTATGGGGTTTTGGGTGCGGGCGTCTCCTATGCGGTGGTGGTCTATTATCTCCACTATTTCCGCTTCGTCGGCGCCGGTGACCGCCTGGGAAAGCTCGTTGTGGTCCACAAGCACAAGCTTTGGCCGGTTGACGTCGAGAAGGTCGGCATTTCCGAAAAGCCCCTCCACGCGCCCGCGTTGGTCGCACACGAATATGGTCTTTGCGTAAAAATCGCGCGATTTTTCGCGTATTTTAGACATTAGGGCGTCGCGGTGGACAACCGCCAAATTTGTGTGGGCCAGGGGCTGGGCGCGCGTGGCCATTCTGACAAGCAGCGCCGTGGTGGCGGAATCGTGGTTGCATGCCATAACGCTTACTTTGCGGAGCTTTGCCATCTCCAAAACAGAAGCGTCAACGTCATATCCGCCCGTTATTATTATTCCGCGCACCCCCATTTGCACGGCCTTTATCTGTATATCCAACCTGTCTCCAACAACAATCAAATTCTGCTCCGGCCTCAAGCCTTCCTTCTCTATGAAAGATCCAAATGTATTCACCTCCATTGCCCCTATTCTGACAAACATGTCTTCAGTTTCGTCCGCCCTGAATATGCAATGGACATCGGCATTGAGGGTTTTTACAACATCGTTTAGCGTCGCCCGAAGCCTGCGCACCTGGCGCACGTCTTTGGGGCGAGGTATGAAAAATTCGCCCATGTCAAACACCGATATTTCCCCAAGCAATTTTTGCGATGCATCTACAATGGGTATGGAACGCAGGCCGTTTTTGTCCATGGCGTCCATAACCGCATAGCACGACGCGTCTGCAGGCATGGAAACAAAGTTCCGCCGCATGGCATGCTTTGCCCGCATGCGTATGTCGCCAACAAGCTGCGGAAGGCGGGCGCCAAATTTGGCAAGCACCCTGTCTATGCGGGCGTTGGAATTGCCGCATCGGGCGGCAACGTAATTTTTCATTCCTGTCTCGCGTTTAAAAGCGGTGTAGGCCAGCGCCGAGCATATTGAATCCACATCTGGATTCTTGTGTCCTATCACAAATATTTGAGCCATATTTTAAATATTCCGCCTGTGCGCGGCGGGCGCGTTTTTAAGTATGCTTTTTTGCAGATTGCGCGTCAAGCTGCGCCAACAAGCCTTCCGCCGCCTGCATTATCACGCGGTAGCCACCTTTTTGAAAGTCCTCTCCAAGGCGGTTGGATTGCGTGACATTGCAAAGGTGTCCGTCGGGGGTTATGTTGCATTCCGAAAACAGCCATTCGCGCGCCTTTACTGCGCGTTTTTCATATTCGGGGCTCAGCCACCCACGCCGTGCCCCTAAGGCAAATGCGGCGGCTATTCCAGCAGTTGCAGAGGTCTCGGAGGCGGTTTCCGGCTCGTGCATAAAACAATTCCAATAGCCTTCTCCGCTCTGGAACGGAGCCGCAAACGCGCACGCGCGCTCAAACAAATCCATAAGGCGCCCCTTCGCGGAAGGTTCCAGCTCATTTTGCACATTTTCCGCGCATGCAATGGTTCGCGCCAAGCCAAGCAAAAACCACGCCACGCCTCTTCCCCAGTTCCGCATTGCCCTTTTCCCTGAAACCGAACGCTGGTATATCCCGGACGAGTCAAACAATGCGTCCGCCCTCCAAAACACTTCGTCCGCCGCAAGCGGCGCAAGGCGCGGGTCGTCAAGGGCCTTCGCCATTTCCATCATGGGATACGCGTAGGTGTAGCAGCCTTCCGTGGACGCGTAGATTCTTCCCCTCGCCGATGAGTTTTTCAGCATCCATTCGCGCGCCTGTTTCAGGCAGAGGGCTCCTGGGCGCCTTCTGGCAATCGCCGCAAAGGGAAGAAAATCCTCTATCGAGTGGAACGCCCCGCCGTCCAGGGGCGTCGAACGCGAACTCTCAAATTTTAGTGAGCCGTCCGTCCCAATGAAAAAATTTAAATGTTTTTCCAGCGCCACAGACGCTTCGGGACTGCCCGCCAATGCGAGGTCGTCCAGCCCTTCGGTCACGCAGCCTTCCATCCAGCCGAAGGGATTGAGGCTGTTCCTCGAGCAAAATGACTTATAGAATCTTTCCCGCGGGCTGTAGTTGCCCTCCGAAACGAATATGTGCGGCAGAAGCGAAGCGTTGTCTCCTGTGGAAGCTTTTGGCGAAAACGCGTAAAAAGCCCCCCCCCGCGAACTTTCAGATATTTTTAAAACGAGCGCCTGTTTTTCCATCTGTGGAATATCGCGCCAGTCCAGGCGCATTCTGTGCGGCTGAAAGGCGAAGGAATTGTGGATATCCAATACCCCGATAACCCGGGCCGACTTTTCCAAAGACGCCTCTATTCTCACCGATTTCCAAAGCTCTATGGCATTTGTCACAGACAAGTAGACATGTTCCCCCTTTTTTGCTGGAGGTATTTCAAAACGCAGCCTTGCGGGTGATTTTCTTGTTATTGCGAACCAATCCCACGCGCCCGGTGTGCGCGTGCCTGCCGGCAGTGGCCTGTCTGAGGCGCTTTCCACATTCGCCACAAACCTCTCGAGAGCCCTATTGGCTGGGCGCTCTTCGCCTCTGGCGGCGCGCAAAAAAAACTTTCCGCACGAGCACGCCGCAAGTGCCGACAGACCAAGTTTGCCAAAATTTCTGCGCGAAATCAAAGTCACGGGCGCCATTTGAGCAGATATTTCTCTTTCTTGCAAATATTATCCGCCGCGTTCAATCCGAATTATCGTTTGCGCATAGGGCAATTTTTTTGTTTACTTTTCCCCGATGGGCAAACATTCATCCCAATGCTTCGGAGGTGCGTAGGGGGAAGGCGCCCAGGCGCAAGGTTTTTTCGGGGCAGCGTTTCCCTAATCGGGGATAGGGGCTAAAATGCTACAGCTGCCAGCAAAAAAATTTCCTTCGGCTGTTTAGACCAGTCGAGTTTTGCCGAGAAATACTTTTCCAAAATTTTTTGCGCATCTGCGCCAAGGGCTTCAAGAGAGGGCCTCATCTTTTCCGGGAAGGCGCACGGCATGGCGTTTATCCTCGGGCAGCCGCCGGGAATGGCGGGGCAATTCGCGCAGGCGCCGGCGAAAAACGCCGCGGATTTTGCAAGCGATCGCTCTTCTTCGAGGACGCGCGCGTCAAAATCGGCGCGCAAGCTGCTAAAAATTTCCCCCACCGAAGATGAAAGAAAATCTTTTGCGTCGGTGATGGCCCTCATGCACAAAAGCGCAACCATATTCGAGCCTTCGGGAAGAGAAAATGCTTTCGAGCCGTCCGGGGCGGGCGGACACGACCAAAGACGCCCAAAGTTGCCGCATTTGCGGCATGCCTCAAGGACTTCTTTGGGCGAGAGGCATTCCGCGAACTCGCTTGCGGATACCGCTTTTTTCTGAATACTTACTTGCATTATTCCCTTTAGGATATACTTGTAAGGGCGGTATAATCAACCGGTTTTTTCGGTGTGCGGGCTGTTTTTGGCTGCTACCGAAAAAAAATGGTTGACGAGGCGCGGGTGTTTATACACATTCTAACGCTTCAAATAAAAACGCCAGACAACTGGCGGCTTTTAGGTGTCGCCCTGGTAGCTCAGTTGGTAGAGCACGTCCTTGGTAAGGACGGGGTCGGCGGTTCAAGTCCGCTCTGGGGCTCGCACGTGAAAGTCATCAACAAAACCTAAAAAAACAAACCGAAAGAACCATGTCGAAAGAATCATTCGTCAGAACAAAGCCCCACGTGAATGTGGGCACCATCGGTCATATCGACCATGGTAAAACTACACTAACGACCGCAATCTTGAAGGTTCAGTCGGACAAGGGCCTGGCTCAATTTAAGTCCTATCAGGACATCGCTAAGGGCGGCACTGTTCGCGACGCTACCAAGACTGTCACAATAGCCGTTGCCCACGTAGAGTACGAAACTCCCACGCGCCACTATGCGCACGTGGACTGCCCCGGACACGCGGACTTCGTCAAGAACATGATCACGGGCGCCGCCCAGATGGACGGAGCAATACTGGTTGTCAGGGCTGCCGACGGCCCGATGCCCCAGACCCGCGAGCACATACTTTTGGCCCGCCAGGTTGGCGTTCCGCAGATAGTTGTATTCCTCAACAAGTGCGATCTTTTGGACGATCCGGAACTCTTGGAGCTTGTTGAAATGGAAGTTCGCGATCTTCTCAGCAAGTACCAGTACGACGGCGACAACATCAAGATCATACGCGGTTCGGCTTCGCAGGCTCTTGAAGGCGTCGAATTTGGCGTAAAGAGCATAGAGGCTCTTATGGACGCCATTGATGCTGAAATTCCGGAACCGCAGCGTCCGGTTGACCAGCCCTTCATGATGAGCGTTGAGGATGTGTTCTCGATTACCGGTCGCGGTACTGTTGCAACCGGCAGAATTGAGCGCGGCGTCATCAAGGTCAACGACGAAGTTGAAATTGTCGGCATGGGCGAGACCCGCAAGACTGTTGTCACGGGTGTTGAGATGTTCCGCAAGCTGCTCGACCAGGGGCAGGCGGGCGACAATGTTGGCTTGTTGCTCCGCGGCATAGAGAAGAAGGACATCCAGCGCGGTATGGTTTTGGCCAAGCCCGGTTCCATAACTCCCCACACCAAGGCCAAGGCTGAGATATATGTTCTCACCAAGGATGAGGGTGGCCGCCACACTCCGTTCTTCACCAATTACAGGCCGCAGTTCTTCTTTGGAACTGCCGACGTCACCGGTGTTTGCAAACTTCCGGAGGGTGTTGAGATGGTTATGCCCGGCGACAATGTTTCCATAGAGATAGAGCTTCAGAAGCCCATTGCTATGGAGAAGGGCCAGCGTTTTGCTATCCGCGAAGGCGGCCGTACAATAGGCGCGGGCCGCATATCTGAGATAGTCGCGTAAGTATTTCCGCCGGCCGGCGGCGCGCGTGCGTTTGCCGGTTGGCGGGCTTATTTTTGCGTTGTTTTTGCCTGCGGGGATTTTCTTTTGCGGGCTAATTTTTCGGAGGCGTCGGTGTCTTTAAATGGCAGGGCGCTCCGTTCTTTTCAAGAGATCAGAGCTGTTTTGCGGTGTTTCGTTTAGCGTTGTGCCGCGGCGGTTGTACCAATTTAGGGAAGTAGTTCAATTGGTAGAACAGCGGTCTCCAAAACCGCATGTTGGGGGTTCGAGTCCCTTCTTCCCTGGTTGGCTGTTTTTTAATTAGACAAGCGGACGGGCGGCGTTCGCACACAGAAGATGAAGAATCCATTTCCCAAAGTCAGACAGTTTCTCAAGGAAACATCGGTAGAGCTAAAGCGCCTGACGCTGCCTACGCGGCAGGAGTTGCGCACTTCGGTGATAGTTGTATTTGTGGCGATAGCTTTGTTGGGCGTGTTTGTAAGCGTGGTTGACTTTGCGGTTTACAACGTGGTTGATTTGTTCACGTCCTTTGTAACCGGGGGGAAATAGGAGGGGATATGGAATACGATCCAAACAGCCTCTACAAGTGGTACGCGGTGCAGACGCGTTCCAACATGGAGCAGAAGGCGGTTGAGGGGCTCAAGCGCATGATAGATATCGAGGACATGGGGGAATACATGTCCAAGGACGATATTCTTATGCCCGAGGAGCTCGTTTCCGAAGTCAAGAATGACAAAAAGACCACGCGCAAGCGCAAGTTGTATCCCGGGTACATATTTATAAGGGTCAAGCTCTACGACGAGAACGAGAATTTTCTGGAGAAGCCGTGGTATTTTGTAAAAGGCATAAACGGCGTCATAAATTTTATGGGCGGCGACAGGCCGCTTCCGCTGAGAGAGGCGGAGATAAAGAGCATTTTCGACCACATGAAGCAGTCTGAGGGCGTGGAGAAGCCCAAGGTGAACTTTGAGGTTGGGGAAGAGGTAAAGATAACGGACGGGCCGTTCTTGAGTCTTGTGGGCGTGATAGAGGGGGTTGACCCCGAGCGCGGCAAGTTGAAGGTCAGCGTTTCGATATTCGGGCGTTTTACGCCTGTGGAGCTTGAGTATTGGCAGGTTGAAAAAACCTTGCAGGAGTAGTTTTTTTCCGCCTGCGGGCGGTACTTTTTTGGGTTGGCGGAAATTTTTTAAAAAATCTAAAGAAAAAGCTTGGCTTTTTTTTTGGAATGGGGACTATGGACAGCTTTCAGAAAATTTTACGCACAGCCTCTGCAGATAAAAATTCCAAAAGAATCGGATAGAAAATGGCAAAGAAAGTAGTAAAAGAGATAAAATTACAGCTGCCTGCGGGCGCGGCGAATCCGGCGCCGCCGGTTGGTCCTGCGCTTGGTGCGGCGGGTGTAAACATCATGGGTTTTTGTAAAGAGTTCAACGCCCGTACAAAGGACCAGGCGGGGATGATTTTGCCCGTGGTAATATCTGTATATCAGGACAAATCTTTCACGTTTATCCTCAAGTCTCCGCCGGCGGCCGTGCTTTTGAAGAAGGCCGCAAACATTGCGTCCGGCAGCGCCAAGCCAAACACAGACAAGGTTGGCAAGGTGACCAAGGCGCAGGTTATGGAAATAGCCAAGATAAAGGCCAAAGACCTCAATGCGGAGAATCCCGATGCGGTAAGGCGCATAATAGAGGGCACTGCGCGTTCGATGGGGATAGACATAGTGTAGTTGGGCTTGCCGACCGCGCCGAACCGGTTTTGCGGGTTTTTTATCCTGCGCCGTCGGTTTGGCTGGGGGTTCTTTTTTAGATTTTCAGGCGGGGAATTAGTTTTGCTGCCTGGGCATGTCCGGGGCGCGGCGCCGCGGGCTGAAATGTAAACCGCACCGCTGGAATTTGTTTTTCGGCGGGAGACAAAATAGAGAAGTCATGGTTAAGAGAAGCAAGAGATACAAGAAGGCCGCGGAGGGGGCGCCCACTGGGGTGCTTTCGCTGGTTGACGCAGTGAATGCGTTGCAGGCGATGCCGTCGGCCCGTTTTGATGAAACGGTTGAATTGTCGTTCAACCTGAATGTTGACCCGAAGCAGAGCAACCAGATGGTTCGCGGCACGGTGCGCCTCCCCAACGGGAGCGGAAAGAAGGTGAGGGTGGTAGTCTTCACCGAGAAGCCGGAAGAGGCTTTGGCGGCCGGCGCGGACAAGGCCGGTTTTGCGGATTTGATAAAAGAGGTTGAGGGCGGTTGGATGGACTTTGATGTGGCCATATCTACGGTGTCGGCTATGAAGGAAGTCAGGAAGGTTGCGCGCGTGTTGGGCCCGAGGGGCTTGATGCCCAATCCCAAGAGCGGCACGGTGACTGACGATGTTGCATCAGCCATAGCCGAGGTTAAGGCCGGAAGGGTCGAGTACAAAATGGACAAGACCGGCAACATGAGCGTGACCATAGGCAAGCGCAGTTTTTCGTCGGAAAAGCTGTTCGAGAACGCGAAAGCCGCGTTGTCGAGCGTTGTTGCGGCGCGCCCGGAGGTTATAAAGGGCAAATTTATAAATTCCATTTCGATAAGTTCGACGATGAGTCCCAGCGTGAAGGTTGCGCTTGGAGAGGCTTCTGAATAGAGAGGGCAATAGACGATGAGACCAGAAAAGAAATTTCTCGTGGAAGAGGTTCGCAACCGCGTTTCTTCGGCCGACCATCTCTTTCTTGTGAGCTTTACCGGTGTGACGGTTTCCGATTCGTCGGCGTTCCGCAAGGCGCTTGCGGAAGTTGGCGCGGAATACCACGTGGCAAAGAACTCCATAATAAACATAGTGGCCAAGGAGCTTGGCCTGCCCGATATTTCCGGGGTGTTGGCGGGGCAGACCGGCTTTATATGCGGAGGCTCTGACGCCGCGGCTGTGGCAAAGGCCGTTTCCGGATTCTTCAAGGCGCGCGAAAACGCGACCATCAAGTTGGGCGTTTTGGGCGAGAAGGTTATAACGAAGGAAGAGGTTGAGTATTTGGGAAGCCTGCCGACCCTGCCGGAGTTGCGCGCAAAGTTCCTTGCGTTGCTGAATACGCCGGCGCAGCAGATGGTTCGGGTTATTTTCGTTCGCGGAGAGAAGCTCGAAGGCAAGGCGGAGTAGGCGTTTATTTGCGCGGCCGGCGTTTCAGACGCGTGTTTTGGGCGCCGCTGCGGGGTATGCGGAATTTCCGCGGGTCGGGCATGACGGCCTGCGGTTGTCAGAAAGATAACAACTAAAGAACCAACTTAGGGGGCGCGGCCCCTTAAATGTCCCGAAAGGGACGCTAAGAGTTCAAAGGAGATACAAGTATCATGGCAGACATAACAAAAGAACAGGTTATAGAATGGCTCAGCGCCCTCACAGTTGTGGACGCTGCGGCTTTGGTTAAAGAGCTCGAAGAAAAGTGGGGCGTTAGCGCGGCTGCTCCGGTGGCCGTAGTTGCCGGCGGCGCGGCTGCTCCTGCAGAGGAAGAAAAGGTCGCATTCGACGTGGTGTTGAAATCGGTTGACGCCTCTAAGAAGATTGCGGTCATTAAAGAGGTTCGCGCGATCACTGCTTTGGGCTTGGCCGAGGCTAAAGCGCTTGTTGAAGGGGCTCCGAAAACCCTCAAGGAAGGTGTCACAAAGGCTGAGGCGGAAGAAATGGCCAAGAAGCTCAAGGACGCCGGTGCTGAAGTCGAAGTCAAATAGTTGGGCTTCAAACGTCAGTTGGCTCATTCTGCGGAGAGTCTGCGGTGCGGGTTTTAACCCGGCGCCGCGGCTGTCCGCTTTTTCCGCTTACTTAGTCCGGAGCGTAAAATCGGGCTTATAAAAAAAGTTCTTTTAAATTTTTACAAAAACTTTTGTTTTCCCGGAATGTTTTTTGGGGGCAATC
The DNA here is from genome assembly GCA_949287395.1 of uncultured Verrucomicrobiota bacterium. Taxonomy (GTDB): domain Bacteria; phylum Verrucomicrobiota; class Verrucomicrobiia; order Opitutales; family Intestinicryptomonadaceae; genus Merdousia. The sequence continues at coordinate 27,682 of CASEFZ010000038.1, read as the reverse complement.
ATGGCGGGCGCATTTGGCTTTCCCGCTTTGGCTGCGCTTCTGTTTCCGGAGGGGCGAAAACTGCGGCGTACAGCAATGGGGCTTTGCATACCGGTTTTTCGGCGGATATCCGCCGGGGAAAGATTGCGGTTTCCGGGCGCGGCGCGCCTGTTCGAGCGGAGTTTTCGCCTGAGGCGGAAGTGTGTGCCGCAGTTGCGGAATTTAGCCGGGTTTGTAAAAATTTCAAAGTATCAACAGTAGAAATCCAGGAATATGTCAGAGCGAATAAATTTTGGAAAGTTGAAGGAAGTTATACCCCTTCCGAATCTGATTGAGAACCAGGTGAAGTCTTACGCCGACTTCCTGCAGAAAGATGTTCCCGCCTCCAAGAGGGAGATGAAGGGTCTGCACGCGGTTTTCAGTGAAATATTTCCCATAGAAAGCTACGACGGCAAACACAAGCTCGAATACGTTTCGTACGATTTGGTCGGGCCGAAGATGAGCGAGGTTGAGTGCATAAGGGAAGGGGCGACATATTCGGTGGCTCTCTACGTGACCTTCCGCCTGCGCGAGGGCGACCGCACTCAGGAAGAGCGCATCTTCATGGGCGACATAAACATGATGACCGATAGCGGCAGCTTTATTGTAAACGGCGCTGAGCGCGTTGTCGTCAGCCAGCTGCACCGCAGCCCCGGGATATGTTTTGAGGAGAGCGTGCACAGCTCGGACAAGGTGCTGTATTCCTACCGTTTGATTCCCGACAGGGGAACCTGGGTGGAGGTTCAGTTCGACCAGAACGATCTGCTCTACGTCTATATAGACCGCCGCCGCCGCCGCCGCAAGTTTTTGATAACAACTTTGCTCCGCGCGTTTGGGCACAGCTCGGACCAGGAGATCGTAAATTTGTTCTACAAGGTTGAGGACTTGTCTGTGAACAAGGCCCTCAAGATGGAGAACATATCGCACTATGTTTTGGCGGAGGCCGTCACCGACACCGACAAGGGCGTGGTGCTTTTGAAGCAGTACGAGACTTTGACAACTATCGCCATACAGAAGTTTAAGGCCGCGAACATACAGGAGGTTAAGGTAATAGACACCACTGTTGACGACGGCGCGATAGTGCGCGCGATAAAGAAGGACAAAACCAAGAACGAGGAGAGCGCGCTAAAGTACATTTACACGCAGTTGAGGCCCGGCGAGCCCGTGACGGTGGAGAATGCGCGCGCGCTTATGAGGCGCACCTTGCGCGATCCGAAAAGGTACGACCTCGGCAGGGTTGGGCGTTTCAAGATAAACCAGAAGCTGGGCCTGAAGACCCCCCTCGAGACGCGCATACTCACCAGCGAGGACATAGTTGAGGCCACGCGCTACTTGTGCCGCCTCAAGAAGGGCGACGGCGTAATAGACGACATAGACAATTTGGGAAGCCGCCGTGTCAGGACCGCCGGGGAGCTTTTGGCCAACCAGTGCCGCATAGGTTTGGCGCGCACCGAAAAGGTCATTCGCGAGAGAATGAACGGTTCAGACCAGAACAACGATTCCCTCACCCCGAGCCGCCTTGTAAACACAAAGGCGATGACGACTGTCATAAGGGACTTTTTTGCGCGCAACCAGCTCTCGCAGTTTATGGATCAGATAAACCCGCTGTCCGAGCTGACGCACAAGCGCCGTTTGTCGGCTCTCGGCCAGGGCGGTTTGAGCCGCGAGCGCGCGGGCTTTGAGGTTCGCGACGTGCATCCTTCGCACTATGGTCGCATTTGTCCGATTGAGACTCCTGAAGGCCCGAATATCGGGTTGATAAACTCGCTTTCGTGCTATGCGCGCATAAACGAGTTCGGCTTTATAGAGACCCCGTACAGGAAGGTTGAAAACGGCAGGGTGCTCGACAAAATAGAGTATCTTTCCGCCGACGACGAAGAGGGCTTGACTGTTGCGCAGGCAAACAGCGAAATTAAGGACGGCAAGCTTGTGGGCCGCGTGACGGCCAGAAAGTTCGACGAGGTCAGCGAAGTTGATCCGGCCGATGTGGACTATATGGACGTAAGCCCCAAGCAGCTTGTTTCGGTGGCGGCGGGCCTGATACCGTTCTTGGAGCACGACGACGCCAACCGCGCGCTGATGGGCTCTAACATGCAAAGGCAGGGCGTTCCGCTGTTGAAGACCCAGGCGCCGTTTGTGGGAACCGGAATAGAGGGAAGAGTGGCTTCGGATTCGCGCACGGTGGTGCTTTCGGAGTCGGACGGCAAAGTGGCGAGTGTGGACGCCAAGAGGATAGTGGTCACTCCTGACGGCGAGATGCCCAAGAAGTCTACCTCGAAGCTCAAGACCGACAAAGACAAGGGAATTTACGTTTACGAGCTGCGCAAGTTCATGCGTTCTAACGCCTGCACGTGCTTTACCCAGAAGCCGATAATACGCAAGGGCGACGTTGTGCGCGTTGGCACTGTTTTGGCGGACGGCGCGGCCACCGACCACGGCGAGCTTGCGCTTGGCAAGAATGTTCTTGTGGCGTTCATGCCGTGGAACGGATACAACTTCGAGGACGCGATACTGCTGTCGGAAAAACTTATAAAGAACGACGTGTTTACGTCGGTGCACATCGAGGAATACGAGGTCACCGCGCGCGACACGAAGCTTGGGCCCGAAGAGATAACCAGGGACATACCGAATGTCGGAGACGAGGCGCTGAAGAATCTCGACCGCGACGGCGTAATCCGCGTTGGCGCCGAGGTTAAGGCGGGCGACATTCTTGTGGGGAAAATCACCCCCAAGAGCGAGACGGAGTTGGCCCCCGAGGAGAAATTGCTGCGGGCGATATTCGGCGAGAAGGCCGCGGACGTAAAGGACACTTCGTTGCTTGTTCCGTCGGGTGTCAAGGGGATAGTGATGGACGTTAAGCGCTCTACCAAGTCCGAGCACGAGGGCGAGAAGCTCAACCCCAGCGATGTCCGCAGGCGCACGAGAAAGGTCAACGAAGAGCACCGCGCGCATTTCGACAAATTGAGGGACGAGCTTACTGAATCTCTTTCCAACGTTTTGCTGGGCGAGAAGATACCGCTTGACGTGCGCAACAAGGCCACTGGAGAGGTTATCATACCCGCCAACAGGAAGATAACCAAGACGCTTTTGCGCAGGCTTGCGGCGATATCGAAGGACATAGACATAGATCCGTCGCCGGTCCGTATAAAGATAATGGAGATAATAGACGGCTACCAGCGCCGTTTCGACGAGATAGAGAACGAGCGCGCCCGCAAGGTGGACTCTATCGAAAGCGGCGACGGTTCCGACCAGAGCGCCATAAAGAGCGTAAAGGTTTACATAGCCACAAAGCGCAAGATTCAGGTTGGCGACAAAATGGCTGGACGCCACGGGAACAAGGGCGTTGTTGCGCGCATAGTGCCCGAGGAGGACATGCCTTATCTGCCCGACGGCACGCCGGTTGAAATATGCCTCAACCCGATGGGCGTTCCTTCCCGAATGAACGTGGGGCAGGTTTTGGAAACGCACCTTGGCTGGGCTTGCAAGAAGCTTGGCTTGAAGGTTGCCACTCCGATATTTGACGGCATAAGCGAGAAGGACATACGCAGCTATTTGAAGCAGTCGGGCATGCCGGAGAGCGGCAAGGTGCGCCTGCTGGACGGCTTGACGGGCGAGTATTTCGACCAGCCGGTTGTGGTTGGCTACATCTACATGATGAAGCTCAACCACCTTGTTGCCGACAAGATACACGCGCGCGCCGTTGGCCCGTACAGCCTGATAACGCAGCAGCCTTTGGGCGGCAAGGCGCAGTATGGCGGCCAGCGCTTCGGCGAGATGGAAGTTTGGGCGCTGGAGGCATACGGGGCGGCGTACACGCTGCAGGAGCTGCTTACGGTAAAGAGCGACGACGTTCAGGGAAGAACGAAGATATACGAACAGTTGGTAAAGGGCGACAGTTCGTTGCAGGCCGGAACGCCGCAGTCGTTCAACGTATTGATGAAGGAAATTCAGGGTCTTTGCCTGAACATAAAACCCGAAGTGTCGGACGCGTAATAGGGGCGTTAACCGGTCTTGGAAAACAGAGAAGGAGTTTTTATGGACGAAAACAACGTAAGTCAGGCGCGCGAGGCGCGCGAGATTTTGGGCTTCGATAACGATGCGGGTTTCGACTGCGTCTCAATAGGTTTGGCGTCGCCCGACACGATACGTTCGTGGTCGCACGGTGAGGTGAGAAATCCCGAGACGATAAACTACAGGACGTTTAAGCCCGAGCCCGGCGGTTTGTTCTGCCAGCGCATATTCGGGCCTGTGCGCGACTACGAGTGCGCGTGCGGCAAATACAAGCGCATACGTTTTAAGGACCAGGTTTGCGACCGGTGCGGCGTTGAGGTGACTACAAGCCGCGTCCGCCGCGAGCGCATGGGGCACATAGAGTTGGCTGTTCCCGTTTCGCACATATGGTTTTTGAAGAGTATGCCCAGCCGTTTGGGCTTGATGCTCGACATGACCGCAAAGGCGCTGGAGAGCGTGATATACTACGAGCGTTATGTGGTCATAGACCCGATGAACACGTCGTTCCAGTTCATGCAGTTTCTGACCGATGCGGAATACCAGGCAGCCATAGACGCCGGCGACGAGTTTGTTGCGAAAATGGGAGCCGAGGCCATACGCGACTTGCTCGCGAAAATAGACCTCGAAAAGATGGAGGCCGAGCTTTCCGAGCAGATAAGGGCCACGCGTTCAAAGCAAATAAAGAAGAAGCTTTCGAAGCGCCTGAAGCTTGTGCAAGGGTTCATAGAGAGCGGGACGCGCCCGGAGTGGATGATTTTGGAAGTGTTGCCGGTTATACCGCCGGATTTGCGTCCGCTGGTTCCCCTCGAGGGCGGCAGGTTTGCCACTTCGGACCTCAACGATTTGTACAGGCGCGTTATAAACCGCAACAACCGTCTGCGCAGCCTGATGCAGATGAAGACGCCGGACGTTATCATACACAACGAAAAGCGCATGTTGCAGGAGTCTATTGACGCTTTGTTCGACAACGGCCGCCACGGGCGTCCGGTGACGGGCGCGGGCAACAGGGCCCTCAAGAGCATATCAGACATGCTCAAGGGCAAGCAGGGGCGCTTCCGCCAGAATTTGTTGGGCAAGAGAGTGGACTATTCCGGCCGTTCGGTGATTGTCATAGGCCCGGATTTGAAGTTGCACCAGTGCGGCCTTCCGAAGAAGATGGCCTTGGTGTTGTTCGAGCCGTTCATAATACGCAGGCTGAAAGAGCTTGGCTTTGTGCATACGGTCCGCAGTGCGCGCAAGATGATAGAGAAGAAGTCTCCGGAGGTGTGGGACATTCTCGAGGAGGTTACGGAAGGGCATCCGGTTATGCTCAACCGAGCCCCGACGCTGCACAGGCTTTCGATACAGGCTTTCGAGCCCGTCCTCATAGAGGGGGACGCGATACGCCTGCACCCGCTTACTTGCGCGGCGTACAATGCGGACTTCGACGGCGACCAGATGGCGGTGCACGTGCCGTTGTCTCTCGAGGCGATAATGGAGGCGAAATTGTTGATGTTGGCAAGCAACAACATATTCTCGCCCTCGTCCGGCAAGCCGATTTTGACGCCTTCGCAAGACATAGTTTTGGGCATATATTACCTGACCTACGAACCGAGCAAGAAGAAGGAGCCCGGCGAGAGGGTTCCGATTCTTTCGAGCGTTCGCGAGGTTGAGGCCGCCCATGCTGAGGGCATGCTGCACTGGCACGATTGGATAGACTTTGTAAATCCCGACTTCGGCAAGAAGACGATATATGGAGACCCCAACAAGAAGTTGATAAGGACGACTGTCGGGCGCGTTATATTCAATACGATATGGCCGTCGCAGATGGGATTTGTGAATTTCTCGGTGCCGAAGGGCAAGCTGGGAGATTTGATTTTGAACACGTTCAAGATTTGCGGACGCGCCGACAGCGCGCCGGTTTTGGACAAGATGAAGAGCATGGGCTTCCGCACGGCGACATTGGCCGGCATATCCATCGGGATAGGCGACATGAATATTCCTTCGGAAAAGCCCGCCATAATAGCGGCGGCCCGCGCGAAGATAAAGGATGTGGAAAATGACTACCACAAGGGGACGATAACCAAGGGAGAAAGAAGCAACAAGGTCATAGACATTTGGAATGTTGCCACCGAGGAGATCGCAAAGCGCGCATTCGAGAATTTGGCGCGCGTTCCCGAGAAGACTTGCGGCAGGCAGCACATCAACCCGGTGTACGTTTTGATGGATTCCGGAGCCCGAGGCAACAAGGCGCAGGTTCGCCAGTTGTGCGGCGCGCGCGGCCTTATGGCAAAGCCCAACGGAGAGATTATCGAAAGGCCGATATTGTCTTCGTTCAGGGAAGGCTTGAGCGTGCACGAGTATTTCATATCCACGCACGGCGCGCGCAAGGGGCTGGCCGACACCGCCCTTAAGACCGCCGACGCCGGTTACATGACCCGCAAGCTTTGCGACGTTGCCATGGACGTAATCATAACCGAGGAGGACGACGGCAACAGGAACGGCATTTGGAAGGAAGCCATATACGACGGAGACGATGAAATAGTGTCGCTATTCGACAGAATAGTTGGGCGCTGTTCCAGCGACGACGTTCGCAACCCGGCAAATCCGGACGAGATTGTGATACCTTCCGGAGCTCTGATAACCGAGGAAATGGCCAAGAGGGTCAATGCGTTGGGCATAGAGCGCGTGAAGGTGATGAGCCCGCTGACGCACCTGAAAAGAAATTCCATACCGGCGAAAGCGTACGGCATAGACCCGTCGACGCAGAAGCTTGTTGAGCGCGGCACGGCGGTTGGGATAATAGCGGCGCAGTCTATCGGCGAGCCCGGCACGCAGCTGACGATGAGAACCTTCCACGTGGGCGGTGTTGCGCAGTCGGTCAAGGCGCCTGAAATAAGGGTCCGCACAAAGGGCACGGTTAAGTATGACGACTTGCGCACGGTTACGATAAAGGAGAATGCGCATGTTGTGCTGAACAAGACCGGCCACATCCACATCTTGGACGATGAGGGCAAGGTTGCGGAGGATTACGCGATAGTGGCGGGGTCGTTGATACCGTTTGCCGACGGCGATTCGATAGAGAAGGGGCAGGTACTTGCCCAGTGGGACCCGCACAATATTCCGATCTTGGCTGACAAGGGCGGCAAGATAGTGTTTAGGGACATGATAGACGGGTTGACCTACCGCAGCGATTTTGATCCGTCAACTGGAAGAAACACCATAACAATTTCCGACCACAAAGAGGATTTGAATCCGACGGTGGCGATAATAGACCCGAAGACGAAGAAGGAGGTATCGTTCCTCAACATACCGACCGGCGCGCAGGTTGTGGTTTCCGACGGCGACATAATAGCGGCGGGCGCCATGATAGCGAAGACTCCGAGGTCTGCTGCCAAGACGCAGGACATCACCGGCGGCCTCCCGCGCGTTGCGGATTTGTTCGAGGCGCGCAGGCCGAAGGACGCCGCAGAGATGGCGCGCATGGACGGCATAGTGAAGCTTGGCGGCATACGCCGCAAAAAGAGGGTGCTCAAGATTGTCCCCAAGGGCGAGGACGGCGACGAACACGCCGAGGAGCATCTGGTACCTTCGAGCAAGCGCATAACGGTCCAGGACGGCGATGAGGTCAAGAAGGGCCAGTTTATAACCGAAGGCGGCGCCGACCCGAGCGAGATTCTCGAGGTATTGGGTTCGAATGCCGTGCAGGAATACATATTGCGCGAGATTCAGAAGGTTTACAGGTCTCAGGGCGTGACAATTAACGACAAGCACATAGAGGTGATAGCGTCGAGAATGTTGCGCAAGATACGCGTGACCGAGCCCGGAGACTCGGATTATTTCTGGGGGCAGCAGGTCGACAGGTACGAGTTCATGGAGGCCAACCAGAAGATAATAGACGCAGGCGGCAAGCCGGCTTCGGGAGAGCCCATTTTGTTGGGCATAACGAAGGCCAGCCTTGAGACCGAGAGCTTTATAAGCGCGGCGTCGTTCCAGGAGACCACGAGGGTTCTGACCGAGGCCGCCACATTGGGCAAGAAGGACGATCTTACCGGTTTCAAGGAAAACGTGATAATGGGCAACCTTATCCCTGCCGGGACCGGTTTGAACGCCTACAGGAAGCTGAAGGTGAGCGCGCTTGGCGACGGCGGGTTGAACGAAGGAGCGCCGGCTGAGGGTTCCGAAGTTGTAGATTCTGTCGGCGCGGATGCGCCCGCGGTTTAATGCGGGTGTTTCCATGTTCCCGGCGCGCGGAGTTGCACGGTTTGCGCCGGGGGCTTGGATCAACGGTTTGCTTTGCGAACCGTTTTTTGGAAGGGTGTTCACGGGCCTTGTTTAGCGGGGTTTGAAGGGCGTTTTTCCGGATTAAAAAAAATAAATCAAAAAAAACTTGCCAAAGGGCGGTTTGAATATACTTTACGCAACTTTCTCTTTAAATAGACAGCAAAATATGCCTACAATAAATCAATTAGTTCGCAAGCCTCGCCGCATGGTTACGGCGAAGACGAAGGCCCCGGCGCTGAAGGAATGCCCGTTCCGCCGCGGCGTGTGCGTGCAGGTGATGACCCGTACGCCGAAAAAGCCGAATTCGGCTATACGTAAGGTGGCGAAGGTTCGTCTGACATCGGGTTATGAAGTTATAGCGTACATTCCCGACGAGGGCCATTCGCTTCAGGAACACAGTGTTGTGTTGGTTCGCGGCGGCCGTGTAAAGGACCTTCCCGGTGTGCGTTATCACATAGTGCGCGGAACTTTGGACTGCATGGGTGTTGAAAAGCGCCGCAGGAGCCGTTCTAAGTACGGCGTAAAGCGTCCTAAGGAAGCGAAGAAGTAGGGTAAAAATTTAGAAAAGGCAGGAGTATGTCACGCAGACACAGAGCTGAGAAGAGGGATAGGATTCCGGATTCGCGTTATAAGAGCACGCTGGTAAGCCACCTGATAAACATGGTGATGAAGAACGGCAAGAAGTCGGTTGCCGAGCGCATAGTTTACGGGGCGATAGCGAAAGTCAGCGAGAAGCTTGAGAAGGGGGATCCGATAGATCTTCTTTTGGGGGCGCTCGAGAATGTTCGTCCCAAGCTTGAGGTGAAGAGCCGCAGGGTTGGTGGCGCCACGTACCAGGTTCCGGTGGAGGTTTCGTTTGACCGCCAGCAGACTTTGGCGTTCCGCTGGCTGATAGAGGCGGCGAACGGCAGAAAGGGGCTTCCGATGGCCGACGCTTTGGCCAACGAGCTTGTTGACGCTTACAACAACACTGGTTCGGTTGTCAAGAAGCGCGAAGACGTTCACAAGATGGCGCAGTCGAACAGGGCTTTTGCGCATCTTCGCTGGTGAGCGCTTTCCGTTGCGGGCTAATTTAAGGCATATCACATTTAACGAGTATAGACATGGCACAATTATCGGAAAAGAATTCTCCGAACAGGCCCAAGCCGCTTGAGTACACGAGAAACATAGGTATATCGGCCCACATCGACGCCGGGAAAACCACGTGTTCCGAGCGCATATTGTTTTACAGCGGCGTAGTTCACAAGATTGGCGAGGTTCACGAAGGAACCGCAGTGACCGACTGGATGGAGCAGGAGCGCGAGCGCGGAATAACGATTACGTCGTCCGCAATAAGCTGCAACTGGACAACCAAGGAAGGCCCGTATGCGGGCATAGAGCAGCAGATAAACTTGATAGACACTCCCGGACACGTCGACTTCACCGCTGAGGTTGAGCGTTCGTTGAGGGTTTTGGACGGGGCCGTGGCGGTTTTCTGCGCGGTGGCCGGCGTTCAGCCCCAGTCCGAGACCGTGTGGCGCCAGATGAACAAGTACAATGTTCCCCGCATAGCGTTCATCAACAAGATGGACAGGACGGGCGCCGATTTTTACGGGGCGGTCAACGACATCAAGACCAAGCTGAACGGCAATCCGCATCCGCTGTTCTTGCCCATAGGCGCGGAGGATAAGTTCATAGGGCTGATAGACCTCGTCAAGATGAAGGCTTTTGTCTACGACGAGAAGGACCCGATGGGCATTAAATTTAACGAGATAGACATACCCGAAGAGTATCGCGAGGCCGCCGAGAAGTACAGGCTTGAACTCATAGAGGCTGTTGCCGATTTTGACGACGACATCATGGTGCGTTTTCTCGATGGCGACACGTCGTTTACCGACGACGAATTGAGGCGCGGTATCCGCAAGGCCACTTTGAGTCGCGAGTTTGTTGGCGTAATTCCTGGGTCTGCGTTCAAGAACAAGGGCGTCCAGATGATGATGAATGCGGTTGTGGACTATTTGCCCTCGCCTTTGGATGTTCCGCCGATAAAGGCGTACGCCGAGGGTGACGAGGACGTTCCGTCCCTTGAGATAGTTTCCGACGACTTTGCAGCGCCTGCGGTTTTGGCTTTCAAGCTTTGGAGCGACCCGTTTGTTGGAAAGCTTGTATTTATAAGGGTGTACAGCGGCGTGGTGAAGAAGGGCATGCAGGTGTACAATCCGCGCACGCGCAAGACTGAGCGCATTTCGAGGCTGTTGGTTCTGAAGGCCGACAAGCGCGACGATATTGACGAGGCTTATTCCGGGTCCATATGCGCCATAATAGGCGCCAAGGACATAGCCACCGGTGATACTTTGTGCGACCGCGACCACGAGTTGCGCTTGGAGCCTCCGACATTCCCGGAACCGGTTATAGCCATGAGCATAGAGCCCAAGAGCAAAGCCGACCAGGAGAAGCTTTCTTTGGCTCTTGCGCGTCTGTCCGATGAAGACCCGACCTTTGTGGTGACCACAAACCAGGAGACCGGGCAGACTTTGATAGCCGGCATGGGCGAATTGCACCTTGAAATTATCCGCGACAGACTGATGCGCGAATTCAAGGTAGAGGCTGACGCTGGCAAGCCGCAGATTGCCTACCGCGAGACCATAACAAAGCCTGCCGACGGGGTTGGCAAGTTTGTGCGCCAGTCTGGCGGCCGCGGTCAGTATGGCCATGCGGAGATAAAGATAGAGCCTTTGGAGAAGGGCAAGCATTACGAGTTTGTCAACGAGATTGTCGGCGGCGTGATACCGAAGGAATACATCAAGCCTACGGAAGACGGCATAAAGGAAGCCATGCTCAACGGTGTTGTTGCGGGCTATCCGGTGGTGGACGTGAAGGTGCGTTTGGTGTTTGGTTCCTTCCACGAGGTTGACTCTTCTGAAATGGCGTTTAAGATGGCCGGCATATTTGCGTTCAAGGACGCCATGAAGAATGCCGCCCCCATTCTTTTGGAGCCGATAATGAAGGTAGAAGTGACCACCCCCGACGAGTATCAGGGCGACATCATGGGCGACATAAACCGCCGCCGCGGCCAGATACAGGGTATGGAGACGAAGGGCAATCTTTGCAACATCAGGGCGTTCATACCGTTGGAGACGATGTTTGGTTATGCTACAGACATACGTTCGCTTTCGAGCGGCAGAGCTTCGTATTCGATGGAGCCAAGTCACTTTGAGCAGGTTCCGGCGAACGTTCTCAAGCAGGTTCAGGAAGGTGCGGCCAAGAGGGCGCAAAGGTAATTTTTAATTGGGAGACAGATATGGCTACTCAGAGGATAAGAATAAAGCTGAAGGGGTACGACTTTCGCACAATAGACCAGAGCGCCGGCGACATTGTTGAGACGGCGAAGCGCACTGGTGCGAGGGTGTCCGGTCCGGTTCCGCTGCCGACTAAGATAGAGAAGTATTCAGTAAACCGTTCCGTTCACGTAGACAAGAAGAGTATGGAGCAGTTTGAGTTGCGCACGCACAAGCGCCTCATCGACATTATAGACCCGACGGTCAACACTGTTGACGAGCTTAAGAAGCTCAATCTTCCGTCCGGCGTGGACATTACCATAAACGTTTAAATTTAGCTGCGGGCGCGCCGAGAATTTTTGGCGCGGCCGCTTTTTGACAGTCTTTTTTGCTGAAAAATCAGCGCGGGTTTTTTGAAGTCTCGGCGCGTTGTTTGCCGAAAACCGAAAAACCTGCGCGAATTTTGTTAAAAAAAAAGGCAGATAGAAAAAAATATATTGACAGTCGAGAGTGTAGAATCACTATAGGCGCTCTTTTCAAATTTTTAACATCAATAACGCTAAAGCAGGTGCCAAAAGGCGCCGCTGTGCTGTGACTGATGCGTAAAGCCGGCGTAATGCGGCTGCCGCGGGTGCTTTTAGAGCCTTGCGGGGCTTGTTTGACGGGGTTTTGAGTGGATGTCTTCAGCATGGTGGTACCGCCTGCCGCTTAGAACATGAGTAAAATACTAATAGGAAAGAAGCTGGGGATGACCCAGATTTTTGACGGAGGCAACAACATGGTTGCCGTGACGGTGGTAGAGGCAGGTCCTTGTCCCGTCACCCAAGTCAAGACCGTTCAGAGCGACGGTTATGAGGCCGTTCAAATTGGTTTCGGTGCGCAGAAAGAACAGCGCGTTAACAAGCCTACGCTCGGGCATTTTAAAAAGTCGGGGGTGCAGCCGGTCTCCAAGCTTATGGAGTTCAGGGTTGACAACGCGTCGGAGTATAAGACCGGGGACGTGTTGACCGTATCGAGCTTTGAAGAGGGGCAGATGGTCGACGTAATCGGCACTACGAAGGGCCGCGGTTTCCAGGGCGTTATGAAGCGCCACAATTTCGACGGCCAGCCCGAGACGCACGGCCATATGATGCACAGGCGTCCCGGTTCTGTCGGTTGCAGGCAGACTCCCGGCCACATATACAAGGGCCGCAAGATGCCCGGCCATATGGGGCAGGTGCGCTGCACTACTCAGAATCATCCGATAGTAAAAATTATCGGTGATAAAAACATACTTTTGATAAAGGGAAGTCTTCCCGGCTCAAAGGGCGACATAGTTGTTGTGCGTCCCGCGAAGAAGGCGAAGAAGCAGTAAAGGAGCCGCAGATGAAACTTAAGGTTTATACGAAAGACGGTTCGAAGTTTGTCGAGCAAGAGTTTGAGGCCATACCTCAGTTCGAGGGAGACAAGGGTGTGTTCGCCTTGAAGGAAACGTTGGTTGCATACAGGGCCAATGCTCGCCAGGGCAACGCTTCGACTCTCGATTATGGCGAGGTGAGCGGCACATGTCGCAAGCCTTTCAAGCAGAAGGGCGGCGGTCGTTCGCGTCACGGTACGATGAAGAGCCCGATACATCGCGGGGGTGCTGTGGTGTTTGGTCCCCAGCCGCGCGACTGGTCGAAGAAGATAAACAAGCGTGTCAAGAGCCTGGCATTCAACAGGGCGCTTTTCGACAAATGCTCTGAAGAGTCTCTGTGCATAATAGAGCAGTTTGAGGCTCCCGAGGTGAAGACGAAGGCTGTTGCGGCGCTTTTGGGGCGCATAGTTCCCGAGGGAAAAGTGCTTCTTATAGACGACACTTTCGAGGACAATTTTGTGAAAGCCGGGCGCAATTTGGAGCGCGTCAGCTTCTGCGAGTCGTCGTCTTTGAGCGCGATGGAGTTGGTTGGGTCTGACAAGATAATTGTCAGCCGCAAGGGTTTTGACACTGTATTGGCGCGCGCAAACAAGGAATAACCATGATAGATGCATCAAAAATTCTAAAGAGTTTCCGCGTGACCGAGAAGGCGACCGATTTGCAGGCCTCCAACAAGTACACTTTTGAGGTGGCGGACGGCTACAACGCGGTGGCGATAGCTCAGGCGGTTGAAAAGGCTTTCAACGTAAAGGTTGAGCGCGTGAATGTTATGAACGTTAAGGGGAAGGTTAAGGTTTCCCGCATGCACAAGGCGAATCCCGGCGTGAAGGGCAGGATGAAGAAGGCGATCGTCACCCTGAAAAAGGGCGACACTATTCAACTGGCATAAGGAATAGGAGAGGGACAAATGGCTATTATAAAGAGGAGACCTTTAACTCCCGGGCAGAGATTTCTCGAGTTGGGGCGCAACGAGGTTGACAACAAGCGTCCGGAGCGCTCTCTTACGGAGAGCAACCACAGGGCGCGCGGGCGCAACTGCTACGGAAGAATAACATCGCGCCGTCGCGGCGGCGGCCACAAGAAGCTCTACAGAATTGTGGACTTTAAGCGCGACATACTCGACGTTCCGGCGACTGTCATGGCGATAGAATACGATCCGTACCGCACGGCGTATTTGGCGCTTTTGTCGTACGAGAACGGCCAGAAGCGCTACATCATAGCGCCCGAGGGCTTGAAGAAGGGCGATACCGTTCTTTCCACGAACAAGAAGCAGAGCGAATTTCCTGTTGGCTTGTGCATACCGTTGTCTATGGTTCCGCCGGCGATGAAGATTCACTCTATAGAGATGCAGCCCGGCAAGGGCGCCAAGGTTGCCCGCGGCGCGGGAGCTGGCGCGCAGCTTGTGGGAGTAGAGGGCGACGTTGCAACGGTGAAGATGCCCAGCGGTGAGCTCAGGATGTTCAATGCGGCGTGCCGCGCGGTGATAGGTGTTGTGGGCAATTCGGAGCACCGCAACCAGAGTCTCGGCAAGGCGGGAAGGTCGCGTTGGATGGGCAAGCGCCCGCGCGTACGCGGCGTGGCGATGAACCCTGTCGACCACCCGATGGGCGGCGGTGAAGGCAAAACCAGCGGCGGCGGCCACCCTGTATCCCCGTGGGGGCAGTTGGCCAAGAGTTATCCGACGCGCGTAAGGAGCAAGCCTTCAAATTCGATGATAGTTCTGCGCCGCAACGGCAAGAAATTGAAAAAATAGCGCTTATAGGAGAAACTGTAAATGTCACGTTCAATTAAGAAGGGCCCGTTTGTAGATCCGAGTCTCCAAGACAAGATAGACGAGGCGCAGAAGACGAATTCCCACAAGCCGATTCAGACGTGGTCGCGTCGTTCGACGATAACGCCGGATTTCATCGGTTTGAATTTCAACGTTCACAACGGCAAGAAGTTTGTGCCCGTGTATGTCACCGAGAACATGGTGGGGCACAAGCTTGGCGAATTTGCCGCCACCCGTTTTTTCAAGGGGCATCAGCCGCACACGAAGAAGGCTACGATGTAATATGGCAAACCTCGGCAAAGTATTGGCGTTCGGTTGCGCGGTGTTCGGCATTGCGTCGGCGTCGGTATTTGCGGCGGCTCCGCTTTGGGTTCTCAAGAATTCGCCCACGTCTAAGAAGGCGCGCGTGGAGTCTGTGAACAGGGAGTCGCCCGCCGATCTTTTAACCATCAATTCCGGGGGGGAGAGCATGTTGCAGATAGGCGCGATGTGCTCGATTTTCCGGGGGAACGCGGAGTTGGCCAAGATAGTTGTAATCGAGGCAAACGCGGGGCGTTCAGTTGCGATGGTTTTATCGGGCGGGCCCGTTGAAAAGGGCGACGAGGTTGGCATAGTATTGTCCAAATAAATTTATAAGGAAACTAAGATGGAAGTAAGAGCTCTAACGAAGTTTGCGCGCATGTCCGACAAAAAAGTGCGCGATATTTCGCGCCAGATAAGGGGATTAAATGCGGCCGAGGCGCTTGAAATTTTGAAGCTTGTGCCGCGCAAGAGCGCAAGGCTTGTAGCCAAGACGCTCGCCAGCGCGATAGCGAATGCGGAAAACAACAACGGCTTGTCCGCGGCAAACCTGACGATAAAGAAGGCAACCGTCGACCAGGGGGTGGCGTTCAGAAGGTTTCGTCCGGTGGCGCGCGGGAGTGCGCACCCGATCAGGAAGCGCACCAGCCACATATCGATAGTCCTAAGCGACGAGAAATAGAAATTGAGAGGTAAGACATGGGTCAGAAAGTAAATCCTAAAGGTTTTCGTCTTGCGGTTCGTCGCGATTGGGAATCGCGGTGGTTTGCCAACAAGGGCGATTATGCGAAATCGGTAAACGAGGATTATCGCATAAGGGAATTTCTCCGCCAGAAGCTTAAGGCGGCGGCTGTTCCGCGCATATTCATAGAGCGCGCCGGCCAGAGGATACGCGTGAAGATATACACGGCGCGTCCCGGGGTGGTGATTGGCCAGAAGGGGGCGTCTCTCGACGCTTTGAAGGCCGAGTTGGCCAAGTTTATTGGCAAGGACGTGCTGCTTGACATTCAGGAGATAAAGAAGCCCGATTTGGTTGCTTTCTTGGTTGCAGAGAGCATAGCTTTGCAGCTCGAGCGCCGCATTTCTTTCCGCCGCGCCATGAAGAAGGCTATAACAACCTGCATGGCTATGGGTGCCTTGGGAATAAAGATTCAGATTTCCGGACGTTTGGGTGGAGCCGAAATTGCTCGCACTGAGTGGCAGAGGAAGGGGCGCATACCCTTGCAGACTCTCCGCGAGAACATTGACTACGGCTTTACCGAGGCAAATACGGTTTACGGCAAGATTGGCGTAAAGTGCTGGTTGTGCCTAAAGCCCGAAGATGTGCTATAATTTAAAATAGGAAGACTAAGAAGATGGCAAATATACTTCCAACAAGAACGAAGTACCGTAAGGTCCAAAAGGGGCGCATATACGGAAATGCTAAGGGTGGCGACACAATCGCGTTTGGCGACTACGCCATGCAGGCTATAGACAGAGGCCGCTGCACTGCAGCGCAGCTTGAAGCCGCTCGTGTTGCAATCAACAGATTCCTAAAGCGTAAGGGCAAGGTTTGGATGCGCGTATTCCCGCAGAAGCCTGTAACTCAGAAGCCTGCCGAAACTCGTCAGGGTAAAGGTAAGGGCGCAGTTGAGTACTGGTGCGCAGTAATCAAGCCGGGCGTAATTTTGTTTGAGATTTCGGGCGTGCCCGCATCTCAGGCTCGCGAGGCTATGAGATTGGCCGACGGCAAGTTGCCGTTCCACTGCCGTTTCGTTGTTCGCGAAGGCGTTGAAATCCTCTAAAAGGCGAAAGGTTGAAGATGAAATCGAAAGATATAAGAGAACTTTCCGTTGCTGAGATGGACAAAAAATTGCGCGAAATGCGCGACGAATTGTTAAAGCTTAACATTCGCAAAAGCACTGGTCAGGCAGACAGCACAAATCGCATACGCACATTGCGTCGCGATATTGCCCGCTTTGAAACCATAAAGGGCCAGAAAAACGCATAACAAAGAGAGGCAAGAAAATGGCTGAACAAAGAAAATCTCGTAAGAGCCTCGTTGGCGTCGTGACATCGCGCTCGGGCGACAAGAGCATAAAGGTAACGTATTTTTACAAGGTTCCGCATCCCTTGTACCACAAGGAAATTCGTCGCAAGACAGTTATTCACGTCCACGACGAAAAGAACGAGTGCGGCGGAGGCGACAAGGTCGAAGTTGCAGAAACTCGTCCGCTTAGCAAGATGAAGCGCTTCCGCGTGGTGCGCATCATTGAAAAAGCTCCGGTAACGGCGTAGAAATAGGAGGGTTTTAAGATGATACAAATGCAGACAAGATTGGTTGTTGCCGACAACACCGGCGCTAAGGAAGTTTCCATGGTGCGCCGTTTGGGTCAGCTCAGCAGAACAGCGAGCGTAGGCGACGTTATAGTAGTTGCAGTTAAGTCTTCAACTCCCGACGCTGCCGTTAAGAAGGGCACTGTTGCGAAGGCGGTAATCGTCCGCACAAAGGCTCCGATTCGCCGTCCCGACGGTTCGTATTTGCGTTTTGACTCGAATGCGGTCGTAATTTTGGACAACAACGGCAACCCGAAGGGCACCCGTATTTTCGGACCTGTCGCCCGCGAATTGCGCGCTAAGAATTTTATGAAAATCGTGTCTTTGGCACCGGAGGTTTTGTAAGATGAAAGACAGCATTAAAAAAGGCGTAGAAGTTGTAGTAATCACAGGCTCCGACAAGGGCAAGAGGGGCAAGGTGTTGGCGGTTTTCCCAAAGAAGCAGCGCGTGCTTGTAGAAGGGGTTAACATGAGGAAGCACCACGAGCGCAAGAGCGACAAGAATCCCGATGGGGCGATTGTCGAGCGCGAGCAAACTGTGCATATTTCAAACGTAATGTCGGCTGGGCGCTTTGATTCCAAGAAAAAAGCGTAAGCAGCGACCTAACAAAAAAGAACAATGAGCAATACACCAGTATTAAAAAAGATGTATGTGGAGAAGGTGATTCCGAATCTTGAGAAGGTTTTGAATCACGACAATCCGCACAATGTTCCCAATCTGGAAAAGATTGTTATAAGCTCGGGTATCCGCAGCGAAAACTCCAAGGAATGGGTTCAGGAAGTAGTAAAGGAAATAGCTAAGATTGCGGGTCAGCAGCCCGTAGTTACTAAATCTCGCAAGAGCATTGCGAACTTCAAGCTCCGCGCGGGGCAGGCAAACGGGGTAATGGTTACTCTGAGAGGCGACCGCATGTGGGAGTTCCTTTACAAGTTTATAACAATCGTGCTGCCTTCCATTCGCGACTTCCGCGGAGTGGGCACTCGCTTGGACGGTCACGGCAATTACAGCTACGGCATAGCCGACCACACAATTTTCCCGGAAGTCACGGTTGATCCAAACCGCAAGACTTTGGGTATGGACATCACTATAGTAACCACAGCTAAGACTGACGACGAAGGCCGCGAGCTTTTGAAGCAGCTCGGCATGCCTTTCCGCAAACCAAATGCTGAAGCGGCAACAACCTCAAATGCTAAGTAAACTATGGCAAAGAAATCTTCAATTCAGAAAAATTTGAAGCGTCAGAAGCTCGTAGCTAAGTACGCGGAAAAGAGGGCTCAACTTAAGAAAGTTTTGTCCAATCCTAATTCAACGGACGAAGAATTTTTTGCGGCTCAGAAGGCCATGGCCAAATTGCCGCGCAATTCTTCCAGAGTAAGAGTGCGCAACCGCTGCTCGGTTTCGGGTCGCGCCCGCGCGTACATCCGCAAGTTTGGCCTATCGCGCATAACATTCCGCGAATTGGCTTTGGACGGTAAAATTCCGGGCGTAACTAAGGCGTCGTGGTAGTGAAGGGAGAACATATATATGGCATCACACGATAACATTGGCGACTTTTTGACAATAATCCGCAACGCAAGTTCGGCTGGTAAGGAAGCTTGCTCTGCTTCTTGGTCCAAGATCCGCGAGGGCATAGCAAAGATTCTCAAGGAGGAGGGCTACATTGCCGATTTTGCAGTTGACGGAGATAAAGCTCAGAAGAAACTGACAATCACATTGAAGTACTCAAACGAAGTGCCCGCTATTACAAAGATTGAGCGCGTAAGCAAGCCTGGGCGCCGCCTCTATTATTCCTGCACGGACATTCCGCGCGTATTGGGCGGATTGGGTATTTCTATTCTAACGACATCGCGCGGCGTTTTGAGCGACAAGGAAGCTCGCGCAAACAAGGCCGGCGGCGAATTGATTTGCAAGGTTTGGTAAGGAGTTTGAGTTATGAGTAGAATAGGTAAACTTCCTGTAGAAATACCTGCCGGCGTAAAGGCCTCGGTAAATGGTATGACTGTCAGTGTAGAGGGGCCGAAGGGCAAGTTGGAAAAGACCTTTGCCGACGCAGTAAAAATTACTCTTGATGGAAACAAAATACACGTAGAGCCATCTTCAAACTCTCGTTTTTCCGGCGCTATGCACGGCACTGTCCGCAGCATAATAAACGGAATGGTTGAGGGCGTTACGAAGGGATTTGAAAAAATTCTCGAGATCTACGGCGTTGGTTTCAAGGCCGAGGTAAAGGGCAAAGTTTTGAATTTGGCTTTGGGATATGCCCATCCTTGCATTTACAATATCCCCGAGGGGATAAATATTGTAGTTGGCGAGTTGCCGGACCGCAGCCCTATGGTTACTGTATCGGGACCGAACAAGCACTTGGTTGGTCAGGTCGCAGCCGACATTAAAAACTTCTATCCTGTGGAGCCCTACAAGGGCAAGGGTGTTCGCATACGCGGCCAGCACGTTCGCAGGAAGGAAGGCAAGAAGACTTCTTAGTCTTAATTAGAGAAGGGATTTTGTTATATGAAACTCGAAAAGAAAAGAATGTTGGCACAGAAGCGCCGCTGGCGCGTGCGCAACAGCATATCGGGAACAGCGGAGCGTCCTCGCTTGGTGATACGTTTTTCAAACAAGCACGTCTCTGCACAGTGCATAGACGACAAGGTTGGAAAGACTCTAGTATCTCTCTGCTCCATGAGCAAGGAGTTTGGCGGTCAGAAGATTCTTGCGAATGTTGCCGGAGCGGTTGTTTTGGGTTCGAAGCTTGGCGAGAAGATGAAGGCAGCGGGCATAACCGCAGCTGTTCTCGACAGAGGTTCGCGCCGCTACCACGGTTGTGTAAAGAGCTTTGCGGATGCGGTTCGCAGTGCTGGTATTAACTTCTAATTGCGAAGGTAATCACGATGGCTAAAGAAAGTAAAAACAACAGCAGAGCACCTCGCGAAGAAGCGGCAGCTCCTGAATTTATCGAAAAAGTAGTGCACATCAACCGTTGCGCCAAGGTAGTGAAGGGCGGTCGCCGCTTCACCTTCTCGGCTCTGGTTGTCTTGGGAGACGGAAAGGGCTTGGTCGGCATAGGTTTCGGCAAGGCAAAGGAAGTTCCGGACTGCATTAAAAAGGCGACGGAGCATGCTCGCAAGAACATGAAGTCTGTGTCCTTGAAGGACAGCACGATTCCGCACGAGGTAATCGGTTCGTTTGACGGCGGCAAGGTATTGCTCCGTCCGGCGGCTCCCGGTACCGGCGTTATTGCAGGCGGCGGCGTTCGCGCAGTTTTGGAGGCTGTCGGCGTTAAGGACGTGCTCTCAAAGAGCCTCGGTTCGAACAACGACATGGCTATGGTAAACGCTACTTTGAACGCTCTGTATCAGCTGCGAACAGCTGATGCAATTTCGGCTCTCAGAAGCTAAGCATAAAGGAGTTTTGTAATTATGAATTTAAGTAAACTTTCAAATCCAAAAGGAGCCAAGCACTCCTCCAAGCGCAGGGGTTGCGGTGTAGGTAGCGGTCACGGCCGCACCTCCGGCAGAGGCCACAAGGGCATGAAGGCCCGCAGTGGCGGCGGCGTTCGCGCGGGCTTTGAAGGCGGCCAGATGCCCCTTTACAGAAAGCTCCCGCATCGCGGCTTCAACAATGCAAAGTTCACAGTTGAGTACTCTGTTGTGAACGTCGGTTGCCTCGATAAGCTTGGGCTCGATGAAATTACTAGAGACGATTTGGTAAAGGCGGGTTTGGTGCGCGCCTCGTCGAATCTGGTAAAGGTTTTGGGCGACGGAAAGCTAACGAGAAAGATTGTCGTTAAGGCCGACAAGTTCTCTGACGCGGCTGTAAAGAAGATTGAAGCCCTCGGCGGCAAGGCCGAAGTTAACGCTTAATTAAGACAGGAGAAATATGTTTAGCGCATTCACAAATTGCTTTAAAATTCCCGAACTTCGCCAGCGCATAATGCTGACATTGGGCTTGATTTTTATTGCTCGCGTGGGCGCTGCAATTCCTCTTCCGGGTATAGACCCTTCGCCTTTGCAGGCCTACTACGCCTCCGGCGCGTCTGACGGCAATGGTCTGATTGGTCTTTACAATATGTTTACGGGTGGTGCAATGATGCAGGGTGCAGTATTTGCGCTCGGCATTATGCCCTACATAAGCGCCTCAATTATACTTCAGTTGATGGGTGCTGTCGTTCCAAGCTTGGCCCGCCTTATGCAGGAGGGTGAGATGGGGCGTCAGAAAATCTCGCAGTACACCAGGTATCTGACCATCGCTATTGCGGCGGTTCAGGCTATACTTATGATGTACGCTATTGTATCAAAGCCGGGAACTCTATTTACGGGTTTTGACCCTGCTCAGTTCGGGCAGATTGTCGTGGCTTCAAACAAGGCACTGTTTTTCATAAC
This sequence comes from uncultured Verrucomicrobiota bacterium, assembly GCA_949287395.1. GTDB lineage: Bacteria > Verrucomicrobiota > Verrucomicrobiia > Opitutales > Intestinicryptomonadaceae > Merdousia. The sequence continues at coordinate 5,970 of CASEFZ010000038.1, read as the reverse complement.
CTCGGTAATATTTTTAACTACTGGGTGCATGATAATGATGTGGCTTGGCGAGCAGATCACTCAAAGAGGTATAGGAAACGGTATTTCCATCTTGATAACGGTCGGCATTGTCGCCGACTTGCCGGGTGCTCTCACAAGTGCTTACAACTTGGTGTTTAACAGGGTTGTCGGCGTAGAGGGCGGCTCTGTTGGCGGCGTTCCGCAGGCGGCGGTCATGTTGGCATTGCTGCTGGCTGTTACGGCCGCGATAATTGCGGTTGTCCAGGCTGTTAGAAAGATTCCGGTTCAGTATGCTAAGCGCATGGTCGGCAACAAGATTATGGGCGGGCAGTCCTCGTATTTGCCTTTGAAGGTCAACTACGCTGGCGTTATGCCTATCATCTTTGCGAGTGCCTTGCTGCTATTTCCGCAGTCGTTTTTGGGGCACCCGTTCAGCACACCTGTCTATCTGACTCTATACGGTATATTGATTTTGGTCTTCAGTTATTTCTGGGTTTCGATTATGTTTAAGCCCCTGCAGATAGCAGACGACCTTAAGAGATACGGCGGCTACATTCCCGGGGTTCGTCCCGGAGAGCCGACTGCAAAGTTCCTAGACTACGTTATGACGCGCCTGACTTTGGCGGGTTCGATATTCCTCTTGATTATCGCGATTCTGCCCCAGATGCTCATGACTTACTTGAATATCCCCCCGAAAATTGCACACTTCTTCGGCGGTACTGGAGCTTTGATTGCTGTTGGCGTATCCTTGGATACGATGAGGCAGGTTGAGACATATCTCTTGCAGCGTCACTACGACGGCTTCCTAAAGAAGGGAAGGATTCGCGGTCGCAGCGTGGGCGAGGCTCGCCAATTGGTGGATTCGCGCCAGCTAAAATCGCTTTGGGCTCTCTGGACTCCGCTTATCATAATACTTGTGGTCGGCGTAGTGTCTTGGATAGTCCGCCAAAACTTGATATAAAAATTTGTTATCGAAAGGCGCGCGGCCTTTTAGGGGTCGCGCGAATTTCAGATGATCTTTACATACTTTAATTTTATCTATTAGACGGCGCGCCGTATGATTTCTATAAAATCAGAACGAGACTTAAAAATCATACGTCAAGCTTGCGTGATTGCCGCTACTGTGCTAGATGAGCTCTGCAAAATGGCACGGATCGGCATATCCACCTGGGAACTCGACCAGGCGGCCAAGAGAATTATGGCGGAACACTCCGCCAGAAGTGCTTGTTACAAATACAAGTGTGGCAGCTTGAGGTATCCCGGTTACGTTTGCTTGTCGCTCAATGACGAGATTATTCACGGAATCGGAACTCCGGATAGGGTTCTAAAGTCGGGGGATATACTCAGCTTGGACGTATGCGTAGTCTATCAGGGTTTCGTGGGTGATAACACGCGTACGATTATGATTGGCGAGCCCAGCAGCGATGCTAAGAGGCTTGTCGAAACTACCGAGAAGGCTTTGATGATAGGAATATCAAACGCAATTCCGGGTAATCGCATAGGTGATATTTCCGCTTCCATTCAGAAGTTTGTCGAGGATGCGGGATATTCTGTAATTCGCGAGTTTACTGGTCACGGAGTCGGCAAAAAGTTGCATGAGGAGCCTGAGGTTCCAAATTACGGCCTGGCCGGCACTGGGGCGCTGTTGCGTCCCGGAATGACAATCGCGATTGAGCCGATGGTTGCTCAGGGAAGCCCCGATATAAGAATGGGTGATGACGGTTGGACGGTTTACACCGCCGACGGCAAGTTGAGCAGCCATTCTGAGCACACAGTTTTAATAACAGATTCGGAACCTGAAATTCTGACTCGAATAAATTAAAATTGTTTTAAAAAAAAGCTTTTCAAACGAAAAAAAAACATCATTATACAACCTTTTCAACATATATATACAACATGGCACGACTACTCGGAGTTGACATTCCAAACAATAAGCGCGTCGAATTCGCGCTTCAGTACATCTACGGTATAGGTCCGCAGCGCGCAAAGATTATCTGCGCGGAGGCCGGTATTCCCGAAGAAATGCGCGCTCAGGAGCTTAACGAAGAGCGCATAAACAAGATTATGACGGTAATCGCTGAAAAACAGTACAAGCTCGAGGGCGACCTGCGCAGAGAGCTAATGGCGAATTTGAAGCGTTTAACTGCAATTAAGAGCTATCGCGGTTTGCGCCACATGCGCGGTCTGCCTGTCAGAGGTCAGCGCACCAGCACGAATGCCCGCACACGCAAGGGCAAGCGCAAGACGGTAGGTGTCGGTCAGAAAGCAAGCAGCTAAAGGGGAACTTAAATGAGCGAAGAAAAAGAAAAAATCGAAACAACGGCTGAAGCTCCGGTTCAGGAAAATGCTCAGCCTGCACAGCCCTCGCAGCCCACTGCAAAGGATTTGCTCAGCGAAGAGCTCGGCGAGATAAAGATCCGCAAGGCAAAGGGCAGCAAGAATGTCCACACGGGCATTTGCAGCATAAACGCAACTTTCAACAACACGAAAGTTTCCTTCACAGACCAGCAGGGCAACGTAATTAGCTGGTCGAGCGCAGGCAAGATGAACTTCCGCGGTTCGCGCAAGAGCACTGCATATGCCGCTCAGGTTGTAACTCAGGACGCCGGAAAGGTCGCGATGAGCCACGGTATGAAGGAAGTTGCAGTAAAGGTAAAGGGCCCCGGTATGGGTCGCGATGCGGCAATACGCTCGCTGCAGGCCTTGGGTTTTGTAGTTGTTTCCATAGCCGACGTAACTCCGGTGCCCCACAATGGCTGCCGTCCGCGCAAGCGCCGTCGCGTATAATTCTAATTTAGGAGAAATTTAAAATGTCTCGTTATACAGGTCCAACAACAAGGATTAATCGCCGTTTCAATACAGCTTTGTTCCCCGCAAAGAAGGCTATGTCCAACAAGCCCTACTTGCCGGGTCAGCACGGTCCGCGTTTGCGCCGCCGCGTTTCAGACTACTCTATGGGTCTCAATGAAAAGCAGAAGTTGCGCTTTATGTACGGCCTAACGGAAAAGCAATTCCGCCTGACTTTTGAGCGCGCAAAGCGCCAGGGCGGTGTTACGGGCGAAGTATTTATGCAGATGCTTGAGGTTCGCCTCGACAATATCGTTTACCTGCTGGGCTTTGGCCGCACACGCAAGGCTGCGCGTCAGCTCGTGACGCACGGGCACGTATTGGTAAACGGTCAGAAGGTTGACATTCCGAGCTTTGCTTGCAAGCCGGGCGACACTGTCGAAGTTCGCGAAAAGTCGAGCTCGCGCCAGCTTGCCCAGCGCAGCTTGGACGAGTCTCAGCTGAGAACTCCCCCTGCATGGGTAGAGCGCGTAGAAGGCGCTTTCAAGGGCACAATAAGCCGCTTGCCCATACGCGACGAAATGGACAAGACTATCAACGAACAGTTGATTGTTGAATACTATTCTCGTTAATCTTTAATCAACAAAAGGAACAAAAATGGCAAAGCGCCTTGGAAAATTTGAGTTGCCCAAACGTCTTGTAAAAGACGAAGCAACAGCTACCGAAACCTATGCAAAGTTTGTTGCAGAGCCCTTTGAGACGGGCTTCGGGCACACAATAGGAAACGCCTTGCGTCGCGTCCTTTTGGGTTCGATAGAAGGAGCAGCGATAAGCTCTATCAAGATTGAAGGTGTAGACCACGAATTTCAGAGCGTCGAAGGAATTGTGGAAGACGTTACCGACATCGTGTTAAACCTTAAGAAAATCAAGATTAAGAGTGCCACTCGCGAGCCAAAACGCCTGATGATAGACGTCGAGAAGGAAGGTCCCGTAACGGCGGCCGATATCCAGCCCGACGCCGACATAACAATCGTAAATCCGGAGCAGGTTATCTGCACGCTCGACACCAAGCGCCGCTTTGTGGCCGAAGTTGAGATCTGTGTAGGTCGCGGCTGGCGCCCGGCTGAGGAGAATAAGTATCCTGATCAGCCAATAGGCGTCATAGCGATTGATTCGCTGTTTAGCCCCATAGAGCTTGCCAAGTACTCGGTCGATCCCACCCGCGTGGGTCAGATGACCGACTTTGATAAGCTAACTTTGGAAATCTGGACAAACGGTTGCATAACTCCCGACGACGCCATCAAAGAAGCTGCCGTTATCTTGAAGCACCACATAGATGTGTTCGACAAGGTAAACGATCAGGATATAGAATTTGAGACGGCGGGCAGAGAGGTTAGCGAGGAGCAAAATCGCTTGCGCAAGCTCTTGAACATGAGCGTAAATGAAATCGAACTTTCGGTTCGCGCAGCTAACTGCTTGAACAACGCAAATATCACCACTGTGGGCGAGCTTGCGATGAAGTCCGAGCAGGAAATGTTGAAGTACCGCAACTTTGGTAAGAAGTCCCTTAACGAAATCAAGGGCAAGTTGGAGCAGTTGGGCTTGTCGCTAGGTATGAAGATCGACGAGCGCCTGATTGATTCGGCCTCAGTATAATAACAATTTAAAGGCAAATAAAAATGCGTCATTCCAAACATAAACATCTTTTGGGCGTAAAGAAGGAACACCGCGCGGCTCTCATGGGTCAACTCGCGGGTGCTCTCTTGCGCCACGACAGAATTGAAACAACACTCGCATCGGCAAAAGCTTTGCGCCCATTTGTTGAGAAGATTATCACATTGGCAAAAAAGGCTTCTGCAAGCGAAGATGCCGCTGTCAAGCTGCACTACCGCCGCTTGGCTATATCTAGGGTTCGCGACGAACCTGCAGTTGCAATGCTATTTACCGACAAGGTAAAGAAGTTTGCCAACCGCCAGGGCGGTTACACCCGCATCTACAAGTTGGTGCCCCGCGTAGGCGATGCTGCAAATATGGCTTTGATTGAGCTTATTGAGGCTGACGACCAAGGCTACAAGGCTGCAAAGAAGGCTCCTGCAAAGAAAGCCGCAAAGAAGGCAACTAAGAAGGCTGCAGCAAAGAAGACCGCAACTAAGAAGGCGGCGGAGGCTAAGGCGGCTGACGCGGCGGAGGCTAAGGCTCCTGAGTCCGCTGAATAATACGGCGTATTAAAACGCTTTTTACAGCAAGCAACGCGTCCGACCATTGGGCGCGTTTTGCGTTTTTTTTAAGGGCTTTGATATGAGTTTTTATTTCGCAGTTTTGGTCTCCATAGTTCTCGGCGCGTTTTTGTCTGCCGCTTTCCTTTGGGACAGAATCTACATCAGGCAGTATCGCGATAGAATTCGCGAGAACGTTTACCACTGCATGAAATGCAACTCCATATATTCCTCGCGCGCGGCGGGCGACTCCGCCGTATGTCCGGTTTGCGGATATCGCAACGGGCGCTTAAAATTCTAAAAACCCAATTATTATGAATCAGAAAATCGTAGTTTTAGACTTTGGTTCGCAGTACACTCAGGTGATTGCGCGGCGCATACGCGAGTGCGGGGTTTACTCCGAAATAATTCCATACAATACTAAGGCCTCTAAGATAAAGGCTGAAAACCTCTGCGGGATTATTCTTTCGGGGGGGCCTGCGAGCGTCCTGCAGCCGAAGTCGCCGAGGCCGGATCCTAAAATCTTTGAATTGGGTGTTCCCGTCTTGGGCATTTGCTACGGTCTGCAGCTTATGGGCAAGATGCTTGGTGGGGAAGTTGTATCGAGTAAGCAGCGCGAGTACGGGCACGGAAAGCTCTCTTTCGATAGTTCCGACAGCGACCTCTTAAAGGGAATTAAGTCGCCAATGACCGTGTGGAACTCGCATGGCGATAGGCTCGCGAAATTGCCCGAGGGATTCAAGGCCATAGGCACTACCGAAAATTCAGAATACGCTCTGATTGAAAATAAGGCGCGCAAGTTTTACGGAATGCAGTTCCACCCGGAGGTCGTACACACAGTGGGCGGCATAGAGATAATCAAGAATTTCCTATTCGGAATCTGCGGCTGCAAGGGCGATTGGAATATGTCAGACTACATCGAGCGCTCGGTGGAAAATATCCGCAAGATTGTCGGCAAGGAAAAGGT
>CASEFZ010000037.1 GCA_949287395.1 uncultured Verrucomicrobiota bacterium | reverse complement strand
GGAAGGCAATTTCCGGTAAAGTTCAAGCCAAAGAATTACATTCATGACAACCAGCCATACCATTATTGGGTTTATCTGCCAAAAAATTATGACAAAGAACCGTTGCCGCTTGTCTTTTTCCTCTGCGGGATAGGAGAATTTGGCACAAGCCTTGACGCGGTGCTAACAAACGATTTGCCGAAAATGTTGGAGACACGTGCCGATTATCCTTTTGTGGTAATATCGCCCCAGGATAATGACATGGTCTCGCGACCTCCATATTTTAATGAGATTTTAGAGGATGTAAAACGGCGTTTTAAAATAGACGAAGATACAGTAAACGTCTAATAGGATATTTTGGCGGCAGGGTAATTTCCGTTAGTGTATATTAATCAGCAAATAGGGAATCTGCACACTAGAATAGAAAATAGGTAGTGAGCTTAAATTCGGTCCTCAAAAAGCCTATATTTCGAGAATATACACATAATTAGACATAATACATATTGCGCGACAAAATATTGTGATTTTATTTTCCGGGGACTCTTTGTATGGGGTATTTGTGATTTATAGCTTCTTACGCATTTCACTTATTCCTTTAATTGCTATACCCATCAATCAAAAGTGTCCATTTTTTCAAAAAATGTGTTCGAGTAATTTTATTTGGGATTTTCCAAAGTGAATATTTAGAGTAAAATTTCGCGATAATTGACAACTTGTCGCAGCAAATTTTATCTGAAGATTCAATGTAGATTTATTAACGGGTTGAGATTCTCTACAATTTAACGATAATAGAATTATCTTAATTTTTTCTGGAGAATTAAAAAACTTTGAACGAGAGTTTTCTGGCTGGTTGTGAAGTTGTGCGTGCCAATTCCAATATTTAGTGAGAGGCAAATGAATAAATATCCTGAATACTTAGCGAAGAAAGAATAAAAACTGGGCGAAGATATAGAATATAATGCAAACAATTCTTGATCTTGGTGAACTAAAAGTTAAGAAAAATATTCTGGTATGAAATTTGAAAAGCTCAAAGATTTGCAAAAATGCCTCGAATATGCCGGAATATGTGATTTGCGCGTGTATTATTTCGAGAGTGTCGGCAGCACAAATACCGCGGCGCGCGAGATGATACTTTCAGGCCTGAAAGAAAATTTGAAGGGTTTTGTTGTCGTAGCCGAAGAACAAACTGCCGGGCGAGGAAGGTTCTCCCGCAAATGGATGTCCGAAAAAGATGCGTCAGTGTGTTTGTCGGGAGCCTTCCCAATAGAGGTTGAAACTAAGGCGTTGGAATCTGTCACAATACGCGCAGGAACAGAAATTTGCGCGCGGCTTCGCGAAAGATTTAAGGCCGATGTATACGTGAAATGGCCCAATGACATTTATAGCAAAACTGGAAAAAAATTATGCGGAATACTTGCGGATTTCTATCCTTCGCCCGACGGCAATGCGCCGCATTGGTGTGTCATAGGGGTGGGGTTGAACCTTGATTTTGGGAGATCAAACACTTCCCTGCCCTCGGAACTGAATGATATTTCGGGAGATCTAAAATCTGTATCCGGATGCGAATATATATCGCAGTGCGAAGCTGCAGCTGCAATAGTTTCAGGAATCCGCGAGGCTGTTCGTAAGACTGCAACACAGGCAAAAGATTTGAAAAAACTTTTTGGAAGCATGGATTGGTTGCGAGGAAAAACTATAAGCCTGAATTCCTCCGGAAACATATTAAATGGCCGTGCTGAGGGTATAGACGATACTGGAAAACTTGTTTTATTGACGAAGAACGGGCCTATAAAGGTTGGCAATGGGGAAGCTTCGCTTGTAAGAAGTGCTTTTTGAGGTTTTTTGTCTTGAAATAGGAGGGCTCAAATGGGAATATCCTTCATTTAAAAGGGATTAAATGGAAGAGCTGTCCAAGATAAGAAATTTTTGCATAATAGCACATGTCGACCACGGCAAAACCACCCTCTCGGACAGGCTCCTTGAGGCTACTGGTACTGTGGGCAAGCGCGACATGCAGGATCAACTGCTCGATTCCATGGACCTTGAGCGCGAACGCGGAATAACAATAAAGTGCCATCCTGTGTCGATGCGCTATAAACACAATGGGGAGGAATATTTATTAAATCTGATAGATACCCCCGGACATGTCGATTTTTCTTATGAGGTTTCAAGATCTCTTGCGGCGTGTGAGGGCGCGCTTTTATTGATAGACGCGGCCCAAGGTGTGGAAGCGCAAACTGTGGCAAATGCGTATCTTGCGGCGGCGCAAAATTTAGAGATTATTCCCGTGATAAATAAGGTTGATCTCCCCGCGGCCCAGCCGGAAGCGTGCAAGAAGCAAATTGAGGACGTGCTGGCGATTCCCGCCGACAATGCGATATTGGCAAGCGGAAAGTCGGGGATAGGCATAGAGGAAATTTTGAATGCGGTTGTAGAGCGCATTCCCCCGCCGCGCCTGGCCGACTACCCAGAGGCAAGGGCCCTTGTCTTCGATTGCATTTTCGACGCCTATAAAGGCGTAATATGCTACGTGCGCGTCTTTTCCGGAAGCTTCCGCCCGGGCGACGAAATAGAGTTTATGGGAAGCGGCAAGAAGGCATCTATAAAAGAGGTTGGGAATTTCAGGCCAACGATGTGCGCAGAGGCCTCGGTGGACGCAGGTTGCACGGGATACATTGCCGGAAATATAAAGGTTGTCTCGGACATTAGGATAGGCGATACAATCACTTTGGCGAATAATCCTGCGAAGGAGATGCTTCCCGGATACAAAGAGGTGAAGCCCATGGTATTTTCCGGGATATATCCGGTGGATACTTCGGAATACGAGAAGTTAAAGGTTTCAATAGCAAAGCTTCAGCTGAACGATTCGGCGCTTGTGTTTCAGCCGGAAAGTTCTGCAGCATTGGGGTTTGGCTATAGATGCGGTTTCCTTGGCCTTTTGCACATGGAAATTGTCCAAGAGCGCCTGCGCCGGGAATACGGCTTGGACATTATATCAACTTATCCGAGTGTGGTTTACAAGTTGGATCTTACAGACGGCACGCACACGCAAATAGACAATCCTTGCCACCTTCCGGATCCTTCTTTGATAGCAACAATTTACGAGCCAAAGATTAAAGCCAACATACTTATTCCCACCGATTCCATAGGCGACATGCTTGCCCTCATAGCCGAGAAACGCGGCTTCTGCGAGCGCACCGAAAATATAGACGATTCCCGCGTAATGCTGATATGCACCCTGCCCTTAAACGAGATATTGGTGGATTTCAACGACCGCCTAAAGAGCATAACGCGCGGTTACGGGAGCTTAGATTACGAGATGGCCGGGTACGAACCGGGAAAACTTGTCCGCCTTGACATTCTTGTAAATGGAGAGCAAATTGACGCTTTCAGCTCTATTGTCCATGTCGACCGCGCCGAATCTAAGGGGCGTGCCCTGTGTGAAAAGTTAAAGAACATACTGCCCAGGCAAATGTTTAAGGTGGCCATACAGGCGGCGATAGGCGGCAAGATTATAGCAAGAGAAACAATAGGTTCTTTCCGCAAAGACGTCACCGCCAAGTGTTATGGCGGGGACATCACCAGAAAGAGAAAACTTTTGGAAAAGCAGAAAGAGGGCAAAAAACGCATGAAGCAGATAGGGAAAGTTTCCATTCCGCAGGAGGCGTTTGTGGACGTTTTAAAATCAGGTGCCTAAAAAACGCACCGCAACGCGAAGAAAAAAGATGTTTTTATTCGGCAAATCAAAGGGCGCTAAAAAGGCTGCGAAGGAATTGCTCTCGCAGGCGGAAAAGGTTTACAACTACCGCCGCGACATCATGCCAAAAGATGAGGCCGAAAAATTTTACGCCCTTTTGGACAAGCTTGACGACCTCGTTTTAGACGCAAAAACGGATTCCGCCGAATTCGACCGCGCCTCAAAAGACTTGGAGGCCGCAATGAAAAAATACGGCGGCATGGTATACCCGCTTTCGACGGTGTCTGACTATGTCGATACCATAATTGTGGCCGGCATTTTAGCCATAGCGGTGCGCAGCTTTTTCCTGCAGCCTTTTAAAATTCCCACAAATTCGATGTATCCAAGTTTTTATGGAATGACATCTAAGGTGTATGAGCGCGGGGAATCCGGGCCGGACGCACTTGAACGCGCATGGAGAACAATACGCCTTGGAGCCGGAAACTACAAAGTTGAGGCTCCAAAAGACGGCGAGGCCCTATTGGAGATAAATTCTCTTGAAGCCGCGCATAGGTATGGCGGAATGTTTGCGTTCAAGCCAAAGAGGGTGAATAAATATTTCGTTTGGCCCTCGGTTGAGCGGGAGTACACTTTCAATGTAGGCGGCAAAGACGTTAAAGTAAGCGTTCCCGCAGATTTCAATTTAGATTCGGTGATTATGCAGGCCTATCCGGTGGGAGATGCCGGGTCGCGCGGAGTTCGCGCGGGGCGTGACGTGCTTGAATATATCAGCGCCGCAAGGAACGCCGGACGGGTAGTAAACCTAAACGGCACGGAATTCTTGAGGCTTGGCGAATTCAAACGCGGAGAGCCTGTCATAAATTTCGACATATTGGGCGGAGACATGCTGTTTGTCGACAGGTTTACCTACAACTTCAGGAAACCGAAAGTGGGAGAGCCCATAGTTTTCATGACCAAATATTGCGAGGGCATGATGCGCCGAAACGGGGGGGTGCCCGACGACAAATACTACATAAAGCGCCTTGCCGGACAGGAGGGGGACCAGTTGCAGATCCGCCAGTCAACGCTTTACAGGAACGGCAAACCCGCAGAAGGAAGCTACGCCTTTGGTAAAAATGCCTCAAAAGAGGGGGATTATTGCGGATATGTTGCCGACGGAGCCCTCTCGGACGGGGCCTCAATAAAAATATCGCCCAAGCACTATTACGCCCTGGGCGACAATTCCGAGAATAGTTTGGATAGCCGCTACTGGGGCGAAGTTCCGGAGAAGGCCGTTGTGGGGAAAAGCCTTATAATTTTTTATCCATTTACCAACCGGTGGGGTGCTACAAAGTAAATAAGGGGAGAAAGTAATATATGCGGGTTAAGTTTGGCGGAAAGTTTTCGGCTGCATGCGGTTTGGTTGCCGTGTGCGCCCAGACTTTTTGCGCGGCGGCTCCGGGCGAATATTACAACAACGCTTATGCGATCTCAGAGCCATTGGCAGGAATAAGGGCTGTTAGGAATTCGGTTTCAGGGGTTGCACATCCAAAGAGGGCGGAAAACTTCGCCGCGGAGAATTCCGCCGGCAAAAGGTTGCGTTTCTTTGAGCTTTTAAGAAGCGGCACATTGGCACCGTCGGATTTTGTAGATTCTGGCCAGGGAGGCGCGTTCGCTTTCTGTCCGCCCCGCCCCGCCCTTGTATATTCCGGCGAAACTTCTTGCCGCCTTGCTTTGTGCGGTGCCGTGCGGATGCCGAATTTCCATTTTGCGTTTTTGCCCCTGATACGTGCGCCATAAAATTTTTCTATCATAAATTTTCCGGCGGCGCCTGGGTGGTGCCCTTGCGTCATATAAAGTGCCGTGACGCGCCGGAAATTGTAAAAATGCGCACGGGAAAACTATTTAAAAATTTGATAAAATGATAGCTAAAATATTAAAATTATTTGCGGGAAGCCACTACAAGAAATTTTACAGAAAAACGCGGCCCATAATAGCAAAGATAAATAAAATAGAGCAGGAATATCAGAGTTTAAGCGACGATCAGCTCAAGGCAAAAACGGCTGAATTTAAGGAGAGGTACGCCAAGGGCGAGACCCTCGACCAGCTTTTGCCCGAAGCCTTCGCCGCTGTAAAAAACGCCGCCCGCAGGCTTTGCGGCAAGAAGATAATGGTGTGCGGCCACGAGCTAACATGGGAGATGGTGCACTACGACGTGCAACTTATAGGCGGAATAGCCCTGCACAACAACATGATAGCCGAGATGGCCACGGGCGAAGGCAAGACGCTTGTTGCCACCCTGCCCCTTTACCTGAATGCGCTTACGGGAAAAGGCTGCCATCTTGTGACGGTGAACGAGTACTTGGCAAAACGAGACTCGGAGTGGATGGGTTATCTTTATAATTTTTTGGGTATAAGTGTGTCCTGGATTTATAACATGCAGGATATGGACGAGAAGGCCGCCGCCTACAAAGCGGATATAACTTACGGTACGGCAAGTGAATTTGGCTTCGACTACCTGCGAGACAACGGCATGGCAAACAGCGCAGCCTCTCAAGTTCAGCGCCCTCATTACTACTGTATTGTTGACGAGGTGGACTCCATTTTAATAGACGAGGCAAGAACCCCCCTTATCATATCGGGGCCTTCCGACGAGGAGAGGGAATTGCCTTTTACTAAATACAAGCCGGCAATAGAAAAGGTTGTGCGCCTTCAGGAAACTTTGTGCAACCGCCTTATTGGGGAGGTCAAGAGCGCCCACGATTCCGGCAAGGAAGTGGGAGAGGACATTATTATTAAAATGTGGCAGGTGAAGTTGGGAGCGCCGAAAAACCGCATATTGCGCCAGTTGATGGAGGATCCTGTCCTGAGTAAAAAGCTGGACAAATTGGACATGGAAATGGCCGCCGACTTTAGAAAGAACGAAAGTTTCAAGTACAAAGAGCAGCTTTATTATGTCATAGACGAAAAACAGCACACGAGCGATCTTACCGAGAGCGGCCGAAGCGCCATACACCCGGAAAATCCCGACGCGTTTGTGCTTCCCGATCTGGCGACAATATTCATGGACATAGACGCCGACTCTTCCCTAACCCCGCAACAGAGGCAGGAAAAGAAGATAGCGGCCGAGAACAAGTACATAGCAGTAAGCGAGGAAATACACTGCATAAGCCAGCTTTTGCGCGCCTATTCGATATATGAAAAAGATGTCGAATATGTTGTTCAAGACGGCAAGGTGCACATAGTTGACCAAAATACGGGCCGAATAATGTACGGCAGGAGGTGGAGCGAAGGCCTGCACCAGGCGGTTGAGGCCAAAGAAGGGGTGGCAATAGAAAAGGAGACCAAGACCTACGCAACCATAACAATTCAGAATTATTTCCGTCTCTACGAAAAACTTGCCGGCATGACCGGCACGGCCGAAACCGAAGCGCAGGAATTCCACGACATATATGCGTTAAATGTGATGGCAATACCCACCAATAAGCCATGCAGGAGAGTTGATTACAACGATGTCATATTCAAGACGAGGCGCGAAAAATACAATGCGGCGGTGGAGGAGATAAAGCGCGCCCATGCGCGCGGCCAGCCCGTGCTTGTGGGTACGGCATCTGTCGAGGCAAGCGAATTGTTGAGCAGAGTTCTTAGAAGAACGGGCATTCCCCACAATGTTCTGAATGCGAAAAACCACGAGAAGGAGGCGGAAATAGTTGCCAGAGCCGGAGAGCTTGGAGCTGTGACTATTGCCACAAACATGGCGGGCCGCGGAACGGACATTAAGATAACGCCCCAGGTTGAGGAGCTTGGCGGCTTGTACGTTTTGGGCACGGAACGCCACGAAGCCAGGCGCATAGACAGGCAGCTGCGCGGGCGCTGCGCGCGCCAGGGCGACAGGGGAATGTCGCGCTTTCTGCTCTCATTGGAAGACGATTTGCTGCGAATATTCGGCAGGAGCCCTGTTGCAAAGCTTTTGGACAAGACTTTTCAAGAGGGACAGCCGCTTGACCATCCCCTTTTGAACCGTTCGATAGAGCGAGCCCAAAAGACGGTTGAATCTCAAAATTATTCGTACCGCAAGCGCTTGTTGCAGTTTGACGATGTTCTTAACAAGCAAAGGGAAATAATATACGGGTTAAGGAACGAAATTTTGCACGCGGATACCCCGCGCGAAATGGTGTTCGACTTTATAAAGGACGAACTCGATGAGCGCATAGGAGCGCTTGCGGGGATAGGCTCCGATGACCGACAAAACAGCGTAAAAACCCTGTGCAGCTGGGTGACAAGCCGTTTCCCGATAAATTTAGACGCCGAAAAATTGTTTGAGAAGAGCGCCGAGGAAATACACGACGCCATAATGTCTGAGATAGAGGCTCTTTATAAGGTAAGAGAGGAAGTTGAGCTGCCCGAGGCGCTTGTGGCAATAGAGAGGTTTGTAGTTTTGCGCGCGCTTGACAAAAACTGGCAGGACCACCTGACGGAAATGGAAGATTTGCGCAGAAGCATAGGCTTGCGCGGTTATGCCCAGAAAGACCCCCTTTACGAATATAAGAGTGAAGCGTTCAAGTATTTTGAGGCTCTTATGGGCAAGGTACGCAACGACGTCTGCCTGGGAATATTCAGGAGCGCGTCAAGCATAGAGGTGTTGCAATCCATGCTTGAGAGAATGCACAACAAGGTTGTCCACGAGGGTCCGGGCGGGGTATCCGGCGGGCTTCCCGGCAGTGCCCCTGCTTCGCGCTCGAGGAACGTAAAGCTTCCGGAGCCAAAAGTTGAGCTCCCGAAAATCGGCCGCAACGACATCGTGAAAATAACCAAAAACGGCGAAGTTCAGACGTTGAAATTCAAGAAGGCCGAAAAACTCATACTTGAGGAAGGCTGGCGTTTGGTGCGCGAATGACGGCAACGGGAAAGCTTGGCGATAAGCGCGCCGCGGCACTGATCGTGTTGGCGGCGGCGCTTGCGTTTGCATTGTATGCGTCGGCTTTTGAGCCTGTCGGGGCGGCGGAATTTGCCTATATATTCGCAGTTCCCCTGCTCTGGTGCGCAAGGGCGCTGGGGTTGTCAAAAAGGCTTGTGTTGGAGCCCAACGCAATCGGTTCTGAAAGCGCGCGGGCACGCAACCACGAGGCAAAAATGCAAAGGAAGCGCGCGGTGCGCGCATATTTGGCGTCGGTTTTTGTTTTCTCGTATTTGTCGTGGATTTTCATATTGGTGTGGCTGAGGCACGTTTACCCGCCTGCGGGCTGGGGGGCTGTTTTGCTTCTTCCGCTGGTGGTGTCGGGGCTGTTTATATTTCCATGGTTTGCGGTGGCGCCGCGGATGTTGCCTGAACTTGAAGATCCGATATGGAAAAGGCTTGTAAAATTGTGCGGCCTTGCCGGATTGTGGGTACTGCTTGAATGGGTGCGCTCGTGGATTTTTACGGGTTTTCCGTGGATGCTTTTGGGGCACTCACAGTGGCTGAGAATACCAATTATACAAAGCGCGTCTTTCGGCGGTGTGTGGTTCGTATCGTTTACGCTGATATTCTTCAACCTTGCGGTGGAGGAGTATTTTTACAGGCTCTATGCGTGGTACAGGGTAAGATCGGAAAGCAGGTTTACAAAAATTGCGCGGTTTGGGAGATTTTCGCCGGAGTTTTACTTGGCTCTATTGTTGGTATTTAGCGGTGTATGGCTGTACATTTCCGAACTTCCCTCAAAAGTAAACGCGCGCGACTGCTTTAGGGTAGGATTTGTCCAGCCGAATTTCCCCGGCATTCTCAAGTGGCGCGACGACATGGCCTATGAAAATGTCAGGGTTGTAAAAGCTTTAACGCTTGCGCTGGGCGAAGCCGGGGTAGACTTACTTTTGCTACCCGAGGCCGCAACTCCTCCAAGATGGCCCATCATTGGTAGCCCAGCGGTTAGGGGACTGCTTGAGGATTTGTCAAAACGCATAAACACGCCCATGGCGCTTGGAAACATGGCCCTGCTTGAGAGCGAGGCAAAAGTGCAAAACGGAGCGTTTGTCATCGACCCAAAAGACGGTTTGGGCAAGAAATTTTACGCAAAGACAAAGCTTGTGCCGTTTGGCGAATATGTGCCGTTTTGGGCATCGTGGCTGGGTAAAGTAATTCCTGTGGGAGAGCTTAAGAGGGGGGATTTTTTTGAGCCGCTCGACATTACAGTAAAGGGCAAACCGTTGAAAATGGGAAATATGATATGCTATGAAGACGTGTTTCCCTCTTTGGGGCTGAGGGCGGCCAGAAACGGCGCCGATTTTATCTTTGTATGCACCAACGATTCCTGGTACGGACGTGAAGGCGGCGCATGGCAGCACGCCGCGCATTCCGCTCTGCAGGCTGTTTCCCTTAGGAAGCCCATTTTGAGGAGTTCAAACAATGGCCTTAGTTGCGCGTTTGACCAATACGGGAAAATGTTCCCCACCATAACTCTCAAAAATGAAGATTCTACGGCATGGAAGGCCGATACTACTTCCAAACCGGTAAAGAACTTTGACATCGTGGATGCTCTCGGTAGGAAGATAGACCCGCAAACGTTAAAACCGCTTAGGGGCGGGCCGCTTTTGGACGAAAACGGTTCCATATATTTTAGGGGGGCAGGCTTTGCCGATGTTTGCTTCTATAAGAATTTTGATTCCTCAGCCTCGTTTTATGCGCGCCATGGGGATTGGTTCGTGTGGGCGTGCGCATTTTTTGCGTTTTTTGGGGCGGGACTTTCTTTTGGCAAAAAGAGTTCGATATATCGAAAAAGAGCGGCTTTAGAGAAAAAAGCTTGAAGCTAAACGCCTTTTCTCTATTCCCGACGAGTAAGCTTTTTTATTTATGGCAAAATCATCCCCAAAATTGAGTTGGTGCAAGGTAAGATTGGGCAAAGACCTGAACTGGTGGGTCACCGAAACGAGCGACAAAGTAAACTGGGACATAGACGGGTACAGTCTTCTCGATCCCAAACAGGCTTCCCACATGCTGGAAACCTTGGAGGGCCTGCGCGAATACGGTTTGGACGAATCCGTTGTGGAAAATGCCTTTATCCCGTTTGCGATATCGGAAAGGGACGATAAAAACATAGTAAAGTTGACGCGTTCTTCCGATTCGGTTCTCGAGGCCGACGAACAGCAGCTTTTCCTGTTGCCTGACACGATAGACGATGAGCGATCCTCATATGCGGAGTTCTTAGATCACATTACGGCCCTCCAAATAAAAATGCTCAACGACACCTTCCGCTTTGAAAAGGATATCGCCATTGAGGATATGGAGGAGGAAATTCGCGAGAACTACTCCAACGACTATATGGAAGGCAAAGCCATACACTGCTTCCACGAAATAATGGACATACTTGAATATGTTCCTGAGGGCTACTCTCTGGAAGAGGAAGATGACGACTCCGACGAAGATTCGGAAGAGGAAGACTACGAAGACATAGAAGACCTTCCCGATGAAGACGAAAACCTCGAAGAGGACGAGACCATGCATTGGGAAGATGACGACGACGTCGAGGAGGATTATCGAGACGAAGGGGACGATAAGAAGATGTATTCGTCCCTTGACGACGACGATACATTTTAGTCCCAAAAGTTTTTAGCTGGCATTTAGTTGCCATAGAAGGCCAAGCCAAAAATGCGCCTGCGAAGAAGACCGCCGGCGCATTTTTTACGGGGAATTTTTGCGGCGTGCTGCTTGCGCTATGTTGCGCTGTTTTCAAAAAGGCCGCGTAAAATTGGAATAGAACCCGGCATATGCGGCAAAATAGAAGAGTATTTGCTTGTGCGGCTTAAAAAAATCGAGGTTGTTTTGCTGGAAAAATGCCAATTTAGTGGTAAGTGTGGGAGTACAAATTTTATAATATGGGAAGAGATAAACCTGTACACATATTTGTATTTGTGAATGCGCTTGGCTGGGAGCGGGCGCAAGAATTTAAATTTATGGAAGGCCTGCTGCCCTTTCAAAGCAGGCTTGATGGCTGCGTGCTTGGAGGGCAACTGGCAAACCTTGCCACGACTTTAAGCGGAAAGCTCCCAAGCGGGCACGAATGTTTTTTGCCTTTTTACTTTGATGCGGAACATTCTCCGCTTAGGCCATTTAGGCTTGTAAAATACGCTTTTGGAGCCGGGCTTCACCCGAAATGCCTAATGAATACGCAGCCTGCAAGAAAGATTCTTTCGCTGTCTGCTGCAAAATTTTTGGCTTTGCCAAAATACTTTAACGTTGGCAACATCCCATACGACAACCTCTCCTGCTTTAACTTCAACAGGCAAAACCCCTCAAGACAAAACGGACTTTCAAACGCGCCAACCTTAGCCGATTTTCTTTTCAAACATGGGGTAAATTACTTTATATCCGACCCCTTTGACAACGACGGCGCAAATTTCGATAAATGTAGGCAAAAAATTTCGGAAGGTGCAGATTTCGTATTTTTGTCGTTTAGCGGATTTGAAAAAAAGTTTTCCGAAAAAGCCGATAGCGCTTTAGCAAAACGCGAACTTGCGCGTATATCGGAAAACATAGCGCAGCTTAATAGCCTTGTATGCGAAGGCGGACGCGAGTGCGTACTTAACGCAATATCTGGCTGCGGCATGGAAGTTCCGAAAAAACTGGTCGACATCCAGCGCATACTAAAGGGCGCCGGCATGCGTTTCGGGAAGGATTATGCCGCATTCTTAGATGCAAAACTTGCTTTATTTTGGTATGTTAATGAAAATGCGGCAAAGGTTATAAGAACTTGCCTGTCAAAACTCGATGATTGCGGAAGATTTTTGGATTCGTCTGATAAGGCCGAATACGGGCTTTTGGGACGCAGGGAAATTTTTGGCGACGATATTTTCCTCTGCGAAAACGGGGTGCAAATTTCTCCATCTTATCTTTCAAGGCTGCCCATGGCGGCGGTAGGCGCCACTCCCAAAAATTCGCAAATGTTTTGCGGCTTTATTTTCTCTAACCGCAAACACTCTAAAATTCCCTCACACTTGAGTGGGGTTTTCGACTTCATGAAAATTTGCGCGCAAAATGCAAATAAATGAGGCCACACTTGGCGCGATTAATTTAGGCAAAATTAAATTACCTTAAATTCTTCCGATTTAACCTTTGGAAATTTTGTGCAAAAATTTCCGCCGAATACACCTGCACTGCGCAAGTTTCCGCTGGGATTATTGCACTTGAATGCGGGTTTTGAACCGTAAAAACTTCTGCTTGCAGGAAGTGCCGGACCGTCTGCATTTAGGCCCGTTTTTGTTTGACAAAAAGCGTATGTTAAAAAATTTTCGGACGAGACGAAAAACAATGAATGTTAAAAATTCCATAAGAGAACTGATAGGCTCAACCCCGCTTGTCAGGATAAATTCGTTCAAAGATGCTGGCGCGCAAATATATGCAAAGCTTGAATCTCAAAACCCTTCAGGCAGTGTCAAAGACAGGGCAGCTCTGGCGATGCTTGACAGCGCACGCAAAAGCGGCCTGATAAAAAAAGGTTCGGTAATAATAGAGCCAACCAGCGGCAATACCGGAATAGGGCTTGCTATGATAGCGGCTTTGGAAGGATACCGGCTAATCCTTACCATGCCGGAAACGATGAGCCAGGAAAGAAGAAAGATTTTTTCCGCCTACGGGGCCGAGGTCGTTTTGACTGACGGCGCAAAAGGAATGTCTGGGGCTATAGAAAAGGCCCTTGAGTTGCAAAAAGAACATAAGGGCGCGTTCATTCCTCAACAGTTTGAAAACGACGAAAACCGCAAAGCGCACGTTGCCACAACGGCCGTGGAGATATGGGACGATACAGACGGGCTTGTCGATATATTTGTGGCGGGAGTTGGTACTGGCGGCACTATTAGCGGCGTGGGAGAAGGCTTAAAAGCGCGCAACCCAAATGTGAAAATTGTGGCGGTTGAACCGAAAGATTCTTCAGTTCTCTCCGGCGGGAAGCCGGGGCCACACAAGTTGCAGGGCTTAGGCGCGGGCTTTGTCCCGAAAATATACAACCCCGATGTGGTTGACGAAATATTTCCCGTTGACAGTGAAGATGCCGGTTGGGCTGCCAGACAATTGGCGCAAAAAGAGGGTATATTGGTTGGAATATCCTCAGGGGCGGCCATGTACGCGGCATACGAAGTATCAAAACGACTCGAAAACAAAGGCAAAAAAATAGTTGTATTGCTGCCAGACACGGGAACAAGATACCTCTCAACTTGGCTGTTTGAAAAGTAGGCATCTTCAGTAGCAGACCTACAGAGTCAAAATTATTTGTCTTAAGAATCCCCCTTAAGCAAGAAAAGCTGCACGCGCCTGCCGGCCCAGCAGCCCTTTGCAAGTAACCTTGCCCCATAAAAAGAGTCATCATACACGAGGCGCGCTTTGGGCAATAAAATGTGCCCGCTTAGGCTATTTTGCGCCAAACAAATAAAATTTACCACCTTCCACGGCGCTTCCATTGTTTCTTTTTATTGGCGACTGATGTTGCCAAATCACCACAATCATCTGCCACAAAAAAAACCGGCCTTTGGGAGATATTCCGGCCGGTTTTTTTACGAAGCTGGCACGCAAATTAGAATAGATCTATCCCGAATATATTTAATTTCATCGGGGTAAACTTCATTGCGAAACCGCCTCCTGGTTGCATTTGGATTTCAACAATATCGTCAGATTCAACTTCTCTTACTTCGTAGATGAAATCCTCCGGAGTTTTTTCTGAGTTTATGGAATCGCGCACTATCTCAAGCTTGTAAGAAGAATCCGGCGGAAGAAAATCTGCAAGGCGCACTTTTACGGTTTTTGCCTTGTCAGCATTCAGCCCACCAACAAACCAGTTTTCACCTGAACGGCGCGCAACAACAACGTCGCTTCCTATCGTCCCTTGAAGAGCTTTAGTATCGTCCCATGTGGTGGGGATAGAGGTTATAAAAGACAACAAGTCCGGATACTTTAGATAGGCGGTCGGAGAATCGCACATCATTTGCAAAGGGGCAAAATACAGCACGAACATTGCAACTTCATTTGCCCTCGTACCTATTACGGATGGACGTTCCCAATTGACCTGATACTCCTTTGCCGAAACATTTCTCATGGAGCCCGGCGTGTAGTCCATTGGCCCAACCAACATGCGCGTAAATACCAAATCAACCTTGTGTTGAGGCGTTGGGGGAGTCTTGCTGAATTTGCTATATTCATTCCCCAAAACCGCCTCAAAATTTACGCAGTTGGGATAGGTTCTCTGTATCCCGGCCGGCTTTGCGCAACCATGAAAGTCTATTATTAAATTGCGCTCGGCGGCAAGTTTTAGCATCTTTTCGTAAAATTCGGATACTGTTTGGTCGTCCCTTTCTATAAAGTCTATCTTCATTCCGGCGGCGCCCCATTTTTTTACCAGGTCGAAACCGCGCTCGGGATATTTGTCTGTCGACCGGGCCAGTATCCAAAGTATGACCTTAACACCCTTCTCTTTTGCATAGGCTATTTGCTTCGGTATGTTTATATAGGTTTCGCCGCTAATATAGCGTTCGTCTATGCCTTTCCCCATTCCGTCAACGTCCCGGCCTATAAGCCACCCGGCATCATAAACTACATAGGGAATACCGTGCTCTGCGGCGTAATCTGTGTAATATTTGTAATTCTCCTCGGTTACGCCGGCTTTAAACGGCACACCTTCTATTTCCCAGTCGTTCCACCATTCCCACACGCACAACCCTGGCTCTATCCAAGACGTATCCTGTATGCGCGACGGCGACGCAAGCTTGTAGACAACATCGTTATCTGCCAAGTCCGTATCCTTGCGGACCGGTATGAATGCGCGCCACGGAAAATCGCGCGTAGCTTTGGTTCTTGCTATGTATTTTTCCGTATCGACAACGCTTATTGTCGGCTTCGATCTGTCATAGGATTTGGGATACGGGGCAAATGCAGCCTCCAGCCCGTCCCCGGATTTCGACTGTGTCAACCTCATCCACGGATACGAGAGCACATCGGACTCCACAATGGCCATTTTTACGGGAGCCCCCGCTATCACTGGCATTGACAGAGTATTTCCCCCGACTTCCCCAACCTTCAAGCGGCTGTAGAAATCTTCAAACGACGTCCGCCATCCAGAATGTTTCGACGCAATCAGCGGCGTATCTTTAGCCATGGGCAGCCTTAACTTTTCGGAAAATACCGACATGTCGCCGTCTCCCAATTCAGTGGATATTCTGTAAGCTATTGCGTCGTCGTACGCGCGAAATGTCACCTTAAACCCTTTGAAGCCCAACACCAGCTGGTTGTAGATGTCGTCTATTTTGCTGCGTATCCCCCACACGGGCTTAATGACATCCTTGTGTGTGGTATAGGCGCTAAAAACCGAGTTTGCGTTTCCACCTATATCGCCCTTGTCGGTAGACATGCCTATTTCGCAATTCTTAAGGGTTTCCTTGCCGTCCACAAAGAGGGAAAACTTTATTTGAGCCCCGTCTTCAATCAGAGCCCTTAGCTTCCCATCCGGAGACTTTAGTTCAAAAACCTCAGCATTGAGCTGTGAACAGAGAAACACACCCGCGCAATACATGAGCGCAAACAATTTTACCATATTCATAGCGTGTATTCTATTTTCTCCAAATCTACTGTCAAACAAGTTTTGAGTTGCAAAGAAACATGATTCTAAAATTCCCCGCCTCTCATTCCAGTTGCGGACGTAAAATTCTGTTCCATGCCGGAATAATTTCTATCGGAATGCTAACTACTGTACTATACAGTGCGGGTGATTGTTATGGGATTTCTTTTTCAGTGGAAAAAGACTGCCAAGCTACAATGGCAAAAATCTTCCACCAACCAATTGCGGGATATACTTAAATATAAAAAACGCGCAGAAAATTTCTGCGCGTCACATAGGCAAAGATGCGTGTAATTTACTTTTTGGCCGTTTTTTTGGAAGATCTTTTCGCGGATTTAGATGCCTTTTCTTTCTCTGCCTGCTCGGCTTTTTCGGCCTCCAAACGCGCCGCGGAGTCTCCGACGGCATTCAAGCCAACCAGCGTGCGGCTCTTGCCGTTTTGCCTGCTTGTGAAAGTTCTTATCAAAGCCACCTTCTTGGGATCTGGTTTTTCGTCGGCGCCGACAAACATTATTATGTTCACGGTGGGCCACTTCATCTTCTTGTCAAAGTAAACCTCTTTTGCCAGTGGCTTGGCGTAGAAATCGAAGAGCCCCTTGTACCCGTAGGATTTAAACTTAGGAACCGGCTGTTTTACATTAATACTCGGCGGCCTCTCTTTCGGAGCCACGTACAATTTCTGCTCCATCATGGCTTGTTCCGGAGTTCCTACATACAAAGACTGCCCCTTCTTCGCGCGAGTCTCGTTCTCCTTCTTTATCCAATCTCTGGCTTTCTTTATGCCTTCTGCGCGGGCTTCCGCCTCCTTTAATTCATATTCGCTCTGCTTTTCGTCGGACCATCCCGCAGCTTTCATCTTGCGCTGCCTCTCCTTCTCGGCGCGCTCCTGCAAACGCTGGAAATTGGTCGTCTCCGCGTCGGTCCAAGCCACTTTCAAATCGTCCGGGTCATTCCAGTCGGTCACAAGAAAATATATCGTGTCAGCCCCCTGCTCCAATGCCGCCTGGTATATTCTGTAAATTGTGGCAACGCCCGCGTTGAAGTACCGCGAAGACGGCGGTATGGGCATGAAAGGATACCTCAACTGATACTGCGGCCCATGCACCCCCATAGTTTTAAGGTCTATATTCAACGGAGCTATCCATTTTAGGGCCGCCTCTTTATTTGCGTCGGTTGCCGCAATGAGAGTCGGCTGGAAGAAGCTCATGCGCGGCCCGGTGTGCGTGGAAAAACTCATCAAATTGAACAATACCGTGGAAGGCAACCCGCTCACAACCTTGGAGATATCTTCCCTAATCGCCTGGTAAGTCTGAAGGCCGCCTCTTTCGTCCGTCATCAACCTCGGGCTCGTGTCTATGCAAATCAGTACCCTTTCGGTTTTCGATTTCACATCCATGACATTGACTGTTGTCATCGTGATGTCAAAATCGCCCTTTATGCTCTGGTTTGTGACGGTTGCTATGCCAACTCCAGTCCCCATTCCGCCGGGCAGCTGTATATCGACATTGGGCGTGTTTATCTGCGTGGGGTTGGCAACGCTTATCTTTCTATTCAGCCTCTGAGACCTGCGCTGTGTCTGTTCAACCCTGACTTCATGCTCCTGCTTTACGGGCTCAACATTCTCCACAGGCGGCGGCGCCTTCATAGCGTTCTCCTCCTGTATTATGGATTGCGTAACCACCATTCCGCCAAAAGCCAACAACAATGCCACCTGTATAATGGCAACTACCACAAACACCTGATACAACAGGCCTTTCTTTTGCTTCTTGGGTCTAAAGTAACGAAGTTTCATCTCAGTTTTTCCTATTTAATAAATTTCCTAACGCAAACATTAACCTTGCGAATCTTCCTCCGTATCCTTCTTCTCTTCCTTGACAATCTCTTTTAGCGATATTGCCGCCAATGGATCGTCGGGATACAGCATGCTTATCTGCCTAAAAATTTCGTTCGCCGCAGTTATATTCTTCTCGTGCTTGTAGGCGCATGCGGTGTTATAGAGCAATTCCGGCAGGCAAACGTCGGACGCCTTGGCAAAAACTATCCCTTCCGCAAACGAATCGAGCGCTTCTGGATAGTTCTTCTCCTTAATCGCTCGTATACCGTCAACCATCTTGTAAAGCGGGAATTCCTTGTCGGTTCTCTTGTAGGCACCTTTCAGCGTGCCCAGAGACAGCTTCGCAGATGTCAAACTGCCGCGCATAATTTCACAATAAATAGCCCACAACTGGCATGTGGATTTCATTGGATTATTTTCAGCGTTGCCAAGCTGCGCGTAAAAACGCTGTATATCCTGCGTCACGCCAAGTTTTCTTATCGCCGCCGCAAACTCCATAACTTCCGGATATATATCGATGTACTCCTCTGTCAGCGGTATTCTATTAAGTATGTCTATTGCGCTCTTTGCATCTCCCTTTGAAACCAGCACCTTGCCTATCTCAATTGCGCGCCTTTGCGTCTCTATGTTTGCATTGGTGAGGGGCAGCACTTTTACCAAAGCCGACGCCTCTTTTACCCTGCCGCTCTTTATCAACGAACGCACGAACAATTCCAAAGTTTCGTTAAACTGGTAAAAACTGGATTCCGGCAATACAAGCATGCCTATCAATGGATAAATGTACGGCCTCAGCCCGGCAATCGCCAAATCCAGCTCGCCGCGGTTGTACGCCAGCAGCGAACGGTTTAAATCGTCAACTTGCGAATAGGCAAATTTGGAAGAAACGTTGTTTGTCGGCACCGTAAACTCCCCGCCGCCGGACGCATCCGCAAACACCAATTCCGAGGGCCTGGCAGACTTGAGCGTCACCGTGTTTATCTTTCCCGAAGCATCTTTCATGGAAAGCGTCACGCTCTTGCCAACAAAATCCGAAACGTAGGAACGGTCTTCGTCCGCCCCCATCGCAAAAAGCGCGGAAAAAATGAGTGAACAAGCTAATGTCGTCTTTGAAATCTTCATCTGGTATTACCCTCGCCTATATTTTAAAGTGAATCCCTCAATAATTGAACCGCCTTGTAATCCGGAGAAGCCTTGTTGCGGGCATTCCCAAGGAACTCGTCGCACACCGTCTTTGCGCGCCCAGTATCTGTTTTGGATATCAACTTAGCCGCCGCAATAACAGCCTTGCCGGTCCAATTGTAACAATTCGCATACCCCAGGAAGCAGCGGTCGTACCACATCAAGGCCAAGTCGGTTTTGCCTTCGCGCTCCGAAAGCTGCCCCAAATTGTACAAAGACTCCGCATAGGGCTCTCCGCGATACGCCGGATACTTGAGTATGGTTTCATACTTTTCGTAGGCCGCCTTTGTGTTGCCGAGCTTTATGTACAAAGACGCCTGCTTCAACGCCGCCTCTGCGGCGCGCTCGTTTTGCGGGTAATCGCGCTCTATATCGGCATATATTTTTATGGCCTTGCCAATGCCTTCCCCGCCCTGCCTCGACTCAGTCTCCGCGCGGGCAAACAAAACATCTAACTGATAGTCAATTTCCTCTCTCGAAGCGGCCTCGTCGTAAGCCTTGCGGGCTTCGGCAGCGCCGTACTTCTCGTTGTTCTTGCCCATCCAAACAAGGGTTCGCACCGACGCCTTTTTCAAGTCGTCAGCGGTAAATACCTTGTCAACAGGAACAGACATTCCATAGGAATCCAACCCCATGCGCGCGCGCAACTGCAAGGTCACATCTCCAGATTCCGTCGCCTTCGCCAATATGGACTTCATCGCGCCTTCAGCACCGCCCTTCGGGAAATTTACAAGCTCCTTCTTTAAAGCCTCAAGTATGTCCTTCAATGGCTTCAAATTCGACATCAAAGCATCCCCAAACGACTTGTCGTTTTTCAACTTCAAGTAAATGCGCTTGTCTATCTTGGGATTGGCCTGAAAATATTGGTACCTCTTGCCGGGATTTTTCACCATCAACTCGCGGAAATCTCCGTCAGAAAGCATCTTTTCAAGGAAATCAACCGTCGCCTTTGTCATTTCCAAGCTCTTGTCGTACATGCGCTTGTAGTCAAGTATCAACTTGTCCACGCCGTCGTCCTTGGGGTTGGAACCGCACTTTTGTATTGTGTCGTAATATATCTGCAAAGCCTCAACCGGCCTGCCCATTCTCTCCAAAGCCGAAGCCTTGGCAAAGGCCATCTTGGAAACATCGCCCTTGGGATAATTCTTCATGTACCTGTCGGCAAGCTCAAGTTCCTGCTCGTATTTTTCAAAAGAATGCAGCAACTTTGTCCCCTGTTGGTAGGCGCTGTCTATAAACGCCATATTCTTGGTGCGCTGCTCCACAAGATTGTAGTGTTTCATGGCCAAGTCAACTTCTCCAACCCCCGCGTATATGTCGCCCAAGAAGAATTCAACTTCCCCCGCCAAGGGGTTTTCCCCATAGCGAGTCAGGAAACTTTCAAAAGTATCGCGCGCCTGCTCAAACTTTGCCGTGCCGAACTCCGCAACGCCCTTGCGGTAGGTCGCGTCTTCCGCATAGCTTCCCATCGGATAATTGTCAACCAGCTTTGAGAACCACCCCGCAGCATCCTCGTACTTGCCGCTGGCCATTGCAGCCATTCCCAGCCAATACAAACACCCTTCGCGCATCTGGGACCCTTCGTACTCCTTCTCAAACTGCGAGAACACCTTCGTCATCTCGGCATAGTTCTCCAAGTTCATCCACGTCCTGCCCATCAGGAAAATCATTTCCACCACATGCGGCTCGTCGGGATTGTTCTTTACATACTCGGCAGCCTTGGCAAAGAAAGTGTCGTAGTCTTTCTTGTTCAGATAATACTGGGTGATATAGAATTCAAACTCCTTTTTGTACTGCCCGTCCGGGAACTTTTTCATGTACTCTTGGCCTATTTCATACATGTCTTCGTTCTTCTTTATCTTTATGGCCCCGGCAAAAGCCGCAAAATAAAAATCCTGTATGGACCCGTGGTCCGGGAAATCCTGATACAACTGGCGGTACGACCAATACGACTCGTAATCGCGCTTTGTCATAGCATAGTTTCTGGCGGCCCTTGCCTTCAAATCAACCTTGTACGGCCTTTGCTCCGCCAAAAACTTCTTCTGCGCCTCGAAAAGCTTCAGCATTCCCTCAAGCTCGGGAAGCTTCGGGTTTTCCGGATTCGCCTTTAATTTATCGTAATATGCTTTGGCGCGCTTTTCAAAATCCTCCAAATTCTTCAAGATTTCATCGCGTTCCAAAACCAAGCTCAGATACAACGTAGCGTCGGAAAATTTACCCTTTTCAACCAGTTTGTCGCTTGCCTTAAGCAACGTGAAGTTCAGGGAAATATCCGAGCGCGCCGGAACGTCATAGACAAGATACTTGAAGTACTTTTTCGCCTCATCGTATTTCTCCGCTTCCAGCGCCGTCTGAATGAGGGCCGACGCGGCAAATACTTGGTCTTGGGAGCCGTCCTTGCTCTTATCCAGCATCAGCTGAAACCATTTTTCCCCGTCGGACAACTTGCGGGCATTGTAAAACGAAGCCGCCGTCTGCTTTATGATGTCAAACTGTTCCGAAAAAGTCAGCTTGTTTACGTAAGGCGGGCGCAGCAAAGTCGCACGCGTGTCGGCAGCTTTGACAAACTCTCTCAAACCGTCATAACATGAAGCCTTCATCTTTATAGACTCCATGGTGTTTTCGCTCATGGGAAGCTGTATGACCTTGTCGAAATTCTCGATAGCCATGCTCAAGGACTTCTTGTTTTCCTCGTTGCCATTGTACTCTTGAAGATAACTATAAGCTTTGAAGAAATACAAGTCGGGCAATTGAGCCCTGAGACGCTTGTCGTCCGAATCGTTTATGCGAACTATCAACTGATCCAAATAAGGCCTTGCAGAAACGTAGTCTTTCTTCTCTATGCACTCTTGCGCGGCATCCTTCAGCTGGGTTGTTCCCATTTGCTGCACGTTTTGGGAAAACGCACAATTAAGCGATAGCATCAACACCGACGCAAAAAGCGCTAACTTCACTTTCTTCATTTGTGACATTGCTTATTGATAATTTGTGTGGGTAAAAAATCCGCGCGCAGCAACACTTCCCCTCCCGGGGAGGCATAGTTTTCAAGCGCGCACTGTCAGTTATTTGACCAATTCAATATGAAACCTTCCCTTTTTTCCAGCTTTTTTTTCAAAAACCTTACATGCGAATATATCGTAAAAAAATGTTGAAGAAAAAGTGCCGGTGTGTAAGACTGGCCAAACTGAGAAATCGGGCGGCGGTTTTGGGAACGGCGGCCCGCTTTAATTTTAATTAGTTTATCTGCATGAAATCCAAGTCGAATAAAACGTCCGAATGCGCGTCCGCCAAACCTATGAAGGGCTCGGATGTGCTGGTGCGCTGCCTCGAAAACGAGGGAGTGGACACCATATTTGCGTATCCCGGTGGGCAGTCAATAGACCTTCACAACGCCTTCACGCGCACCAAGAAGATAAGGGTTATACTTCCGCGCCACGAACAGGGGTGCGGATTTATGGCGCAAGGCTATGCGCGCGCCACGGGGAAAGTCGGCGTTTGCATGGTTACGAGCGGCCCCGGCGCCATGAATTTGCTGACCACCATAGCCGACGCTTATATGGACAGCATTCCCATGGTGGCCATAACCGGACAAGTTTTCCAAAGGCTTATAGGCAAAAGCGCATTCCAGGAGACCGACGTGTTCGGAATGACTTTGCCAATAGTCAAGCACAGTTACCTTGTCTTGAAGGCGGAAGATTTGCCGCAGATAATAAAGGAGGCGTTTTTAATAGCGAAGTCCGGGCGCCCGGGGCCGGTTGTCATAGACATTCCAAAGGATGTCCAGCAAAAGGTGTTCGTGCCGAATTTCGACGCCAAGCCGGATCTTCCCGGCGTTCCGCCGATACCGCACGCAAGCGATGAGCAACTGGCGGCCATTCTGGATATGCTCTCAAAGGCGGAGCGTCCCGTGATCTATGCCGGAGGCGGCATAATCGCCGCGGGGGCGTCGGATTTGCTGAAGAAATTTTCTGATATGTTCGATATCCCCGTAGCTACAAGCTTGATGGGGATAGGTGCTGTAGATCCGCGCAAGCCCAAGAATTTGTATTGGTTTGGCATGCATGGAACCTACGCGGGCAACAAAGCGGTGTATGAGTCGGATCTGCTATTGGCTTTGGGCACGCGTTTCAGCGACCGTGTCACAGGCTTGGTGAGCAAATTTGCCCCGAGGGCGAAGATTGTTCAAATCGACATAGATGTTGCAGAGCAAAACAAGAATGTCCCGGTTGACTTAGGGGTTAATTCCGAAGTTTCCTACGCGCTCAAAAGGCTCATCGCTTTGGCAAAGAAGGGCGGTGTTAAAAAGCCCGACCTTTCCAAATGGCTGGAGCACATAGCCGAAATCAAAAAGAAATTCCCCTATCCTTTTGCCCGTTTTGTCAGGAAAAACATAACTGCCCAAGACGCCATTGCCGCGCTTTACGAGGTAAGCAAAGGCGGCGTCACGGTGACTACGGGCGTTGGACAACACCAGATGTGGACTCCGCAGAACTTTATTTTTGACAAGCCAAGACAGTTTATAAGTTCCTTGGGTTCGGGCACAATGGGCTTCGGGTTGCCTGCGGCGCTCGGCGTAAAGGTGGCAAAACCTGATGAAACCGTTGTAGACATAGACGGAGACGGCTCTTTCCAAATGAACATACAGGAAATGGCGACGGCCGTTGCGGAGAAAATTCCGGTCAAGGTGATGCTGATAAACAACCAGTTTCTGGGCATGGTTATGCAGTGGGAGGACATCCTTTACGGAGGCACGCGCGCAAACACGATACTATCGCTTGACCCCAACAATATGGGCGGGCCCGAGAACGTGGAGGCAGTTTATCCCGACTACTGTAAGATCGCTTCTGGCTATTCCTGGGAAAGCGCCAGGGTGTATAGGAAAGATGATCTTAAAAAGGCCGTAAAGGCCATGCTTGACTCCAAGAAGCCCTATTTGCTGGAGGTTATAGTTGAACATGACGAGCACGTCTTGCCCTTTATACCTCCGGGCAAATCTGCCGAGGAAATTATCATCACAAAATAACGTTGAAAGTTTGGTTATGGACACATTTGCAATTATAAAGACAAATCGCGGAGACATTAAGGTAAAGCTTTTTGAAGACATTGCCCCCAAGACTTGCGAGAATTTTGAAAAGCTTGCCCAGAAGGGGTATTACGACGGTGTAATTTTTCACCGCGTAATAAGAGACTTCATGATTCAGGGCGGAGATCCAACCGGGACCGGCTGCGGCGGAGAATCCATTTGGGGGAAGCCTTTTGAAGACGAGTGCGACCCCAACGTGCGTTTCGACAGGAAGGGGCTTTTGGCCATGGCGAATGCCGGCCCGAACACTAACGGAAGCCAGTTTTTTATAACGACGGTCCCGACGGGCTGGCTGAATATGCACCACACGATTTTCGGGGAAGTTGTATCCGGATACGATGTTGTTGAAAAAATCGAGACTTCGGAGACGGGGTTTATGGACAAGCCCGTCAAGGAGCAAAAAATTCTTTCGATATCCATTCTGAAGGAATAGTGTAAAAGGGATTTACGCACAAGCACTTCCGGGCTGGATTTTATATTTTCGACCGCGACTTTGGATTTGTTCTTTTTGTTTCTTATTTTGCGCGTTCCTCAAAATGCGGAACGCGCATTTTTTTCTCTGGGCAGGAATCTTTGAAATGCTTGGGTAAAAAGGTTTTTTTATACAGTGCTTTTCATTGTTTCTTGCGGTAAATAAACAGGTACGCTTTTAAGTTGCTTGCCTTTTTAGGATAAATTTACAAGAAAGTTTGCGGCGCGTTGGGTTTTGCCATAAAATGCCGCCTATAGCTTTAAATTTACACATTATGAAAGCGCTTAGATATATAACCATCTTTCTTGCCGTTCTGTTCCAGACGGCGCTGTTTTTGAACGCCCAAGATTCGCAAACTGCGGCGACTTCCTCCGGGGTAAAAGTTGCCCAGCAGGGAAATCCTGGGGCAAGTGCCGAGAGGAAAAACTCTGTCGGGGAGAAAGCGGATGCGCAAAATGCCGCTAAAAACACCCCTGACGTTTCGGGAAAGATGGACTCCGCGTACAACGCCGAAGGCGTGGGCGGGGCTGTTTCAAAGCTGTCCGGTAAAGCCGAAAAACTCTCTCCCGAGGAAATCGAATACCGCAAATACCAGGAGGAAATAGACCGCGAGGCCGTTAAAAACGCCAAAAACATAAGGGTTATGCTCCGCGAAGTCATGCACCATATATACAAGCAATCCCCATCGACCGCCAGATTTTTAGCGGGAAAATATATGGGCATACGCCTGGTGCAGTATGTTGCTTCGCTTTTGGCGCTGATTGTCACATTCATAGTTGCGCGCTACATGCTGAATTTCTTATTTTCGCGCCTGAAGCTGTTTTCCTCAAAGTCGGGGAAGGAAAACTTTGCAAGCATGTTCCTAACAAAGATACAGACTCCCGTAAACATGTTGGCGTGGGTCATAGGCATTTATTTTGCCTTGGTGTTTCTGATTAAAGACGAAGGCGCCATAGCCCTGATTTCAAGGGCGATTGGAGTTTTGTTCGGGCTGTCCGTATTTTGGACCATTTTGATAATATGCGACGTCTTATTTTCGGTGATAACAAAAAAGTACACCGAAAAATCCGCTTCAGCAACCGTCAACCTTCTGGAATTTTTGAGGCGGGTAATAAAATACACCATAATACTCATAGCCATACTTTCCATACTCAACAACTGCGGGCTAAACGTTAACACGATAATAGCCTCCCTGGGAATAGGCGGTATGGCCCTGGCCTTTGCTTCGCAAGACACCATAGCAAATTTTTTCGGTTCTGTCTCAATAATAATAGACAGGCCGTTTATAGTTGGCGACTGGGTTAAGACCAGCGTTTGCGAAGGGCATGTTGAGGCCATAGGCTTTCGCTCCACACGGATTAGGACATTCTCTAAAACGCTTGTCACAATACCAAATTCAACACTGGCTAAAGAGGCGGTTGAAAACTTCTCAAAAATGCCTTTGAGGAAGGTTGAATACACGATAGGCCTCACTTATTCAACAACCCCAGACCAGATGGACGATATATTGCACGACTTGCGAAAAGCCATAGTTGAAATCGAGGGCGTGGATCCCAGAAGCGGTGTAGACGCAGAGTTTGTCAATTTTGGAGGCTCCTCCCTCGACATTGTAATAACCTACTTTACAAAACAGATAGACTTGCGCTATTACAGGGCCACTATCAGGCGTGTAAATCTTGAAATAATGCGCATAGTATCCGCGCACGGCTTGTCGTTCGCCTTCCCCTCAACTTCGGTCTATATAGAAAGCGACGCAACCAAAGCTTAGCCTCTGCAAAAAATTTTCAAAGTGCGCGCCATGCTCTTTTTTGGCGCGCACTTTTTTATTTGTTCGTTTTGCAAAGGTGTTTTTACCGAAGGGAAACCCAGGTGATGCGCCGCGCAGCGCATCTTATTTATTGGCTGCATCCATGCCTGTAATCGGCGCATTTTTTCAGTCTGCAATAAAGGTGTAAATGAGGTTTTGCCGGTCTATGAAATGCATCTTTTCCCCGGGCTGTTATTTTTTCTGGGTGCCTTTTGGCCTTTGCGCGGCAAAAACGTTTAAGTGCATGCGCGCACGGAACCTTTGGTTAGGCAAACATTTCGCGCATTATATGTATCCTTCCATTTCCATAACATCCGCCGCATGCGTAAAAAAAAACGCGCGGCAATCGAATGTTGCCGCGCGCCGTAGAAAAGACCAAAGCTTAGAACAGCGAATATGAAACGGTAAAGCCCGCCATCACTATGGCAACCATGCTCATCAACTTTATGAGTATGTTCAGGGACGGGCCGGAAGTGTCCTTAAACGGATCGCCCACTGTATCGCCTATGACAGCCGCCTTATGCGCGTCCGACCCCTTTCCTCCAAAATTGCCCTGCTCTATATATTTCTTGGCGTTGTCCCATGCGCCGCCGCTGTTTGCCATAAACACCGCAAGCACAAAACCCGCCGCAAGCGCGCCGCCAAGCAGCCCCAAGACGCCGGCAACACCGAAAAACACCCCAGTTATGACAGGCGCGGCTACCGCCAGAAGCGCCGGGAAAAGCATCTCTTTCTGCGCAGCCTTCGTGGAGATTTCAACGCAGCGCGCATAATCTGGATCAGACTTCCCGGACATTATCCCAAGGTTTTCCCTAAACTGCCTGCGAACTTCATTCACCATTTGATTTGCGGCCCTTCCCACGGCGTTCATGGTAAGCCCGCAGAACAGGAAGGTCATCATTGAGCCAACGAACATTCCAAGTAGAACCCTCGGATTCATCAGGGAAACCTGGTAAACATTCATGAAGTCCATCAGGGTGGCCGATTCTATCCCGCCATTTTCGACAACTTCAGAAAATTTAGATATAGTATTTTTTGCGTACGCGGTAATGGAGGGGTCGTCCTTTATGCGTATAAGCCCTATCCTGAGTTCTTCCACATACGAAGCCAGCAGCGCCAACGCCGTCAGCGCCGCCGAACCTATCGCAAAACCCTTCCCGGTCGCCGCGGTCGTATTGCCCAGGGAGTCAAGCATATCCGTTCTAACTCTGACTTCCTTGCCCAAGCCCGACATTTCCGCGTTTCCGCCCGCATTGTCGGCAATCGGGCCGTAAGCGTCGGTTGCCAAAGTTATTCCAAGCGTGGACAGCATTCCCACGGCCGCTATGCCTATGCCGTAAAGACCCTGGCTCATATTTGCGAGAGCTTCCGCCGAGAATCCCCCCGCGGAAAACCCGTAGGAAAGAAACGTCCCCACAACTATGGCTACAACCGGATAGAACGTTGAAACCATGCCCGTTCCCATTCCTGCTATTATGACCGTTGCAGGGCCAGTTTTAGCCTGCTCGGATATAAACTTTGTGGGCGCATAGGCTTCCGAAGTGTAGTACTCTGTTATTTTACCTATAAAAAGGCCCGTGCACAGTCCAACCAGAATGGAGCCCCAATTCCCAAGCCAGTTCGTAGTACCGAACATGTACAAAACCAACAGAGAACAAACCGCTATCAACACCGAGCTCAGGTTTACACCCCTGCCTAGAGCGTTCAGCAGCTCCCTGCTGTCGGCGCCCTTTCTAACCCTCACAAAATAGATTCCCACGAGGGATAGAACAATACCTATAGCCCCTATTATCATGGGGGCCAAAACGGCTTTCATCTGAACCGCCGAATCGGTCATGTGCGCTGCCGCACCCAAAGCCGCCGTGGCCAATATGGAGCCGCAATACGACTCGTACAAATCCGCCCCCATGCCTGCAACGTCGCCCACGTTGTCGCCAACATTGTCGGCTATCGTGGCGGGATTTCTGGGGTCGTCCTCCGGAATTCCGGCTTCAACCTTGCCCACAAGGTCGGCCCCCACATCGGCGGCCTTGGTAAATATGCCCCCGCCCACGCGCGCAAAGAGGGCCTGCAAGCTTGCGCCCATGCCGAATGTAAGCATCGTGGTGGTGATTATAACCATCTTGTGCGTTTGGCTTGCGTCCTCTATAAACACATTCAACACCAAAAACCAAATCGAAATGTCAAGGAGAGCCAGACCCACCACAACGAGCCCCATAACTGCCCCGGAACGGAACGCCACCCTCAACCCGTGGTCGAGCGAATTTTTCGCGGCCCATGCCGCCCTATTGGATGCGTACGTTGCTGTTTTCATTCCCAAAAAACCGGCCAATCCAGAAAAGAATCCGCCGGTTATAAAAGCAAATGGCACCCAACCGTTCTGTACATTTAAACCGTACGCAAGGAATCCGAAAAATACTGTAAGAATGACAAAGACAATTGCTACTATCTTGTATTGCTGTTTGAGATAGGCCAAGGCTCCCTTCCTTACGTGCGTGGCAATTTTGCACATAATGTCGGTACCCTCCTCCTCTTTCTTCATAGAGGAATAAAACCTCCAAGCGAATATCAACGCTATTACAGACGCCACCGGAACCAACCAGAAGGCCGCGTTTATAGAACTCAAAGCGCAGGATTGCGCCGTCGTTGCCAATGTTGATGCAGATTCCATAAGTTACACTTCCAATCTTTTAAAAGAACCTTTTTACGTGCCAAATAAGCCCTTGCGCGCGCATGCCAAAAACTTCAAATTTCGCAAAATAAAAAGTTCTCAGTCTGCGAAAATGCACCCTGGAAGCAATTTCGTCAACACATCTTTTATAAAAATTCCATTTATTACTCGCTTGTCGGAGTTTAAAAAAGTTACCCGAATGTCGCATTTGCGCTGAACTGCGGGGATGTCAAGGCGTTATGCTCTTTTCATCCAAGGCGGACGGCGCAACCGCCGCAATTTCAGAAACAAGTTCAGAAAATAAAAAAATCCCCCATGTTTCAGATGGGGGGATTTTTGTTTGAACGGCGGGGAAACGCCGCTGCCTGACAAATCTAAATACAGACTTTTTCTATTTTACCGGATTTTTAACCTCGATTACATCGTGTGGGTTGCTCTCGCGCTGTCCCGCCCCGCTAACTCTTATGTAGCGCGCATTCTTGCGCAGAGCCTCAAGATTTGGAGCCCCCAAGTACCCCATTCCGCTCTGTATGCCGCCCACATACATTCTGAGCGCGTCATCAAGGGAACTTGAAACCTCCTTTAGCGCCTCTATTCCCTCCGCGGTGATTTTGTCGGCCTTGTTGGAAATATCATGCCCGTAGCGCGCTGCGCTTCCCGCCTTCATCGCCGCAAGGCTGCCCATGCCGCGATACTGCTTGTACATCTTTCCATTTATCTCCATCACCTGTCCGGGCGCTTCGGGGCAACCAGCCAAAAGGCCTCCGCAAATCATCGCGTCTGCAAGCGTAAGGGCTTTTACCATATCTCCGCTCTTGGTTATTCCGCCGTCGGCTATTGTTCTAACCTTCAGCTTCTTGGCCATCTTTGAGCAGACATACAGAGCCGTCAATTGCGGTATTCCGACACCTGCAACAATCCTGGTGGTACAAATTGAGCCCGGACCCTGCCCAACTTTCACAGCGTCGGCACCCATTTTTGCCAAAAATTCAACACCCGATGCGCTTGTGACATTGCCCCCTATTATCGTCAGGTCTTTAAAAGCTTTTCTTATCGCCTTTACAGTATCACCTACGCCCTTCGTAAAGCCGTGAGCGGTGGATACGGCCGCAACGTCCAAGCCCTCGTCGACAAGAGCACCCACGTGTTCTATTATACCGTTAAAATCCAATTCGCCGTCAGGTTTCCGCAACATGGCAATGGACGCCCCGCACAACAGCCTGAATTTTGAATCGCGGGCATTCTTGAGGTTTAAG
Organism: uncultured Verrucomicrobiota bacterium; assembly: GCA_949287395.1. Lineage (GTDB taxonomy): Bacteria > Verrucomicrobiota > Verrucomicrobiia > Opitutales > Intestinicryptomonadaceae > Merdousia. Next base: position 1,658 of record CASEFZ010000037.1, on the reverse strand, counting down.
CGGTGTTCGGACATTATGCGCTCTATGTCGCTCAAAGTAAAAAGGCCGCAAAGCTTGTCGGAATCGTCAACAACAAGAAGCTTGTGCACCCCAAAATGCTCGTCGAAAAATTTGTCCGCCGCCTTTATTGGGTCCGAACCAAGCTTTTTCTGGGAAATGGTGAAAACGTCCTTTCGCGGCGTCATGGCCTTGGACACGTGCAGATTTGCGTAGCGCTCTTTGACTATGCTGCCGGGCAGAAGCCCCACCAACTTGTTGGAAGCGTCAACTACGGGGAATGTCCTGAAGCGAAAACTCTTGTCGCTAACAAGCTTTAAAACGTCCCCAATAAAGCTGTCGGGAGAAACTTTTATAGGCTCGCGTATGAGGCCATGGACGTAATTTTTAACCTTTCCTACCTCGCTGCGCTGCTGCTGACGCGTCATGTTGCAGTGAATCAATCCCAAACCGCCGTTGCGCGCCATGGCTATCGCCATTCTGGATTCCGTCACCGTATCCATGTCGGACGAGATCATCGGCAAAGGCAGGCTTATCTTATCGGAAAGGGAAGTGTCCAAGCGCGTTTGCCTTGGCAAAACCGCGGAATACAGCGTCGCCAGTGAAACGTCGTCGTAGGTTAAACCCTCCGCCGCGTTAGCCATAAAAAACTTGTCCGCCGGCAGAAAAAACTTGTCGTCTATACTATTAGCCATGTCTTCTCGATTTTCCCTCAGCGGAATTAGACAGAGCGCGGCCGCGTGTCAAATATATTTTTATTTTCCGCCCTTGAGAACAAAATCGTAAGCTTGGTTTTGCAGCTCGTTGTAAGTGCCCGGAGCGGGTGAATGCCTTGATTCCTCGTTTATGTACAGGCTTTTGGGCGCCGAAATTGCGTTGTATGCCGCATAGCACGAAGTTGGTTCGCAGACATTGTCGGCATAGTTTATCATAAAAAATGTCCTGCACTTTACCCTCGAGGCGAAATTCACCGCATCTATGTACCGGGGCGCGTTGACCTTAGTTTTGTCGTAGCGGCCGGCGGAATCCAAACGGGTGTAATGCGGCCAACCGCTTGTGCGCCCTATTACAGGCCCGGTGTGGTCGCATATAGCCGGGAACATCGAAACGCACACGCTGACTTTGTCCGGATACAAACCGGCAGCAGCCAGCGCCTGCCCCCCGCCCTGGCTTCCTCCCGAAACCATCAAATCTTTTCCATTCCACTGCTTTTGGGACATTATTACATCCATGGCCCTCATCAGCCTCATGTACAATGTCCTGAAAAATATCTTATCCCTGTCGAGCGCTCCCCTCGTGGTATAGCCCTTCAAGTCTCCGTCGGCATGCTGCTTGTAAAATTCGGCAGGCTTTCCGTTGGGCAGCCCGTGCGCATTGAAATCGAGAGCTATAAAACCGCGCTTGGCCGCCCCAATAACGCCGCGCCCAGACGACCTTACGCCAGCCCCGTGGGTAAACACAACCGCCGGAAGCGATTTCTCCCCCGCTCCGCTCGGCAAAGCCATATACGCGCTCAAGCCCCCGTTAAAAGAGTCGGCCTGCACATCGTACATGTCAACTCCTTTTACCCCGGAATCTATGCGCGTAAGCCTCAAATTCATTGGTATTGCGGCCAATATCTTCTTTTGCTCGTTCCAATATGCGTCAAAATCGTCCGGAAC
>CASEFZ010000036.1 GCA_949287395.1 uncultured Verrucomicrobiota bacterium | reverse complement strand
CTTTTTTCTCTATTTCCGACGCTATGAGTTTTTTTGTGCCGCCGTCAATGGAGTCGTAAAACCAGTCATAAGCCACCGCAAACGCCGCGGCCATTGTGGCTGTGTCGAGAAAATGCTTCGGGTTCCAATCCTCGAATTTTGCAAGCTGCTCTATTTCCGTCTTTGCGCGCTCAGGGAAGGATTTATCGCGCGTGGTTATCCAGGCATATCCCCACAAGAGCATACGCCTAAGTTCCTCGCCCGAATTGGTCATTCTGAAGCCCTCGTCCTTCCTGTCTGGGGGAGCTTTTTTTATGGCGGAACGCGCCTGTTTTATAAAAAATTCGTGGACATCTTTCGCGTGCGGATTGGAGGATATTTCCGACATAAGCCTGTCGCGCACTTCGCCTGTAAACAATATTCTTGGATGCGGCGCAATCTTGGAGAAATCCGGACTCTCAAGCTTGCCTACCTTACCAAACAAAGCCCCCGCCGCCATTAGAGACGCCATTAAACAAACCCTCAACCCCAACCTCATATATCCTCCAATTTCACACACAGCATTCTTACCCGCTCCGCCGCAATCAAGATGCCGCTAATTTCCGCGGCTTGCCTCCTCAGCGGCCAGCGCCACGTCAATGCAAGCATTCTGCCCGGGCGAAAGAGTCCCTTCAAAGGCCAGTATCGCCCTGCCCCTATTTTTGGCGTCCCAGGAATTCCCGGATTCCGCCGGAAGAACCACCGCCTTAAATCCCTCCGGAAGAGCCGCCCTCACCTTCATTATCTTCCCGCTTGGGGAAACCACTAAAGCTGAATTTTTGCCCGCAACCTCAACATTCTTCCACGTGGGCATTCTCCAGCTTATTTTTGAACTTTCCTTTCCGTTCACAAGCCTGTCCACCACGCGCAGGCGCTTGGAATCCTCTATAAATATTTCCCTTGAAGATTTTTTCAGCGCCCCGCAATAAAGCGCGGTGTTGTCCATGAGCACTCCTTTTTTCTTCGGTGAATCGTAGATTTTTGCAAACCTCACGTCCGCGCTCACATCAAAAGGCTCTCCATTCACAACAACAACCGCGTGTGAAAGATTGCCATACCTAAACACCTTCCACCTGTCGGATCTCTGCGAAAAATCCCATATGTTCAATTTGAGCTTCTCAAGGCTGTTGTAATCCTGGGAGCCGAAGTCGAACACCCAGCGTTCCCCAAGCGCGTCGAACACGAAGCTCGACGCGTCCATATGCGCGTGCGACAACGCCGCCTTTCCGCCCTTGGCACCGAGGAACAGCGCGCCCTTTCCCCAGCCGGTGCGCGCCAACACTACCGGGTTTTTTGCATCTGCGTCGCTCCAAACCAATTTTCTTGGGGGGGCGACATTTTTAAAATCGGCATCCGGCGCCCATATTAGAGAGAACACGTCCTGCTGCATTCCCGGCTTAAAGCCCTCCTCGTAAAAGCGCCTCTGCGAGTATAAGATCGACGAATCCCCGCTTGTCTTTGCGAACCAAAACAGCAGTGGGTTTCTTCCCGCCGCGCGCTCCCTGTCGTCCGAAAAGTTGTACACCAGCCCCGAAGCTCCAACCATGGACACCGCAAACATTGCGCTTCTTGTGTAGCCCGGATAGCGTTTCAACATTCCGAAGTCCGTTCCAAACGCCGTCTGCAATGCGTTTAAATAGAGGGTCTGGAAAAAGGTTCCGCCTTCCCAATAGCCCAGCCCCTCCACGTATGTCCCGCCCTCGGAATAACACTGCGACAACCCCCTGCGTATGCTTTTTAGCGTCGCTTTTATGACTTTTTCGGACATCTCCGGAGACTCGTCATAAACGGCTATCGCCCCGCACAATAGCCCCATGTTGCATATTTGGTTCCAATTGTTTGAGTTGTCCGACTCATACCAAAAATGTTTTCTGCCAAAGAACGTCGCGAAGGCTTTTTCCTCTATCTGGCGAGCAATCAGATTTTTGGTCTGGGCGTCAAAGGCCGAATCGAACCAGTCGCGCGCTATTGCGAAAGCGAGGCTCATTTCAACAACATCCAAATAGTGCGATGGGTTCCAATCCTCAAATTTCGACAGATTTTCTATCTCTTTTTTCGCGCGTTCCGCAAAGGCCAAATCTTTTGTCATTCTGTAGGCATAGCCCCAATACTCCATTCTGGCGCACGCCTCTTTAGACGTGTGAAGAATGCGCTTTCCTACTTGGTTGCGCTTAAGAAGCGGTTTTTTGAGCCAATCGTAAGCGGTTTTTATAACGCCGTCGTGGAGGCGCGACATTTCCGGATTGGACTTTACGCCTTTTAAAATCCGCTGTTCCGCTCCGCGCTCCATGAACAGCCGCGGATGCGGCGCCATTTTGGGAAGTGCCTCCACAACTTCTTCCGAATTTCCCGGTTTCGAGGGAGCACCTGCATCCGCCCCGAAACACGGCTGCCACACCGCGCAAAGCATAAACGCGGCAACCTGCAAAACGCCCGTAAAAAAATCACCCCTCATCTGGGCCTACATTTAACAAATAATGAATATTTTTTAAGCCAATTTTAACTCTTATGTCCTAATTTGAACACAACCTATTTTTTCGGTCCGTTCAAATCCAACTCAAAATACGCTTATTGCGCTCAAAAGGCACACAAAATATCAAATTTTCCCAATGCGAACAGTTCCTTTCAAGCTGGCAATAGGTTCCCATTGTTTTCGGAATGAATAACGGAACGAACGTTCAAATCAGTCTTCCGCATAGGTACAAAGAGGATAACTTCGCATATGTTAAGTGCTGCTTATTTTAACCCATGCGCTACAAATGCCAATATTGAAAAACAGCTTCCCAGTTAACCTGCCGGCGCCAATATAATAAACTTTGCTCTTTTCCCAACGCCGGCATTTCTGTGGCTATCTTAAAGCGCTATCCAATGGATTTTCTCTATTGGCTAATCTTCAAAATAATCAATCCTATATTTTCCCCAGGTAATTTACGGAACATAAAAACTCCTCCAGCGCCGCACATTTTCCGCGGGCAGGTCTTTCAATGTACAACCCTTTTTATTATAAAATAAAAACGCGATATATAATCTTAGCAAAATTCATAAAAATATATTGACGTCATATAAAAAATAGCATATAACATAAGAACTATGAATAAAATATATTTTTTCATTCTTGCCCTGAGTTGTTTTACAATTGCGAATGCTTTGCAAATCGAGCTTGAGCAAAAGGTTCAGCTTAAAGAAAACAGGGAAACTTGGAACGTTCCCGGTTCTTACAGCAAGGATGTTTTTAAGCGCAAGACATTCATTCTTAAGGTGACAAACATGAATCCGATAGACGTGGTGGCAATATTCTTCGCGAATGTTGGCGGCGAAATCTATTCCGAAGTCATATCCGATAGCATTACGCAAAGGAAGCCTCTAATTTTTGAATATACCGGGAAGGCGGCCTCAAACAAGTCCAACTATGCCGCACTTGGGATAAAGAGAAAGTATGGGAATGACAAGATAGATGCTTGCGCATTTGTTTTTGACAAAAAAAGCGGCAAGTTTCTCGGACAAAAATATACATCAAAGAATTTTGCCGACAGCATTATGAAGGAATACAAAGACAAGATGCTCTCCGCGGTAAAGTCTATAAATAATAACCAATAGAACAGCTTCGCTCGCATACTGCCATCGGGGTTTGGCAAACGCAGAATAGAAATCAACACCGGCAACCGCGCCGCATTTATAACAATATTGGAGGAGGACGCATAATATGCCGAGAGGTGGCAAACGCCCGGGAGCGGGGCGAAAAAAGCTCCCAAAAAACAAACGAAAGACTCAAGTAAACTTTTATTTGTTGCCGTCCGACGCAAAAAAAGTCAGAGCATTTGTTAAGTCGCTTAGGTCACTTGCAGAGAAAAGCGATTAAATCGCAAAGTATTCCCGGGCCTCCTCCGCAGAGGCAAGGCCCCGCTTAAACCCTTACGAATAAAGGCTTCCCGGTTTGGGAAGCCTTTATTTTAAAGTGGTACCCGGCGGGGGACTCGAACCCCCAACCAATTGATTAAGAGTCAACTGCTCTACCAATTGAGCTAGCCGGGCAAAAATGGTGGCTAGACCAGGAATCGAACCAGGGACACAAGGATTTTCAGTCCTCCGCTCTACCAACTGAGCTATCTAGCCTCAATTTTTAAAGCACTGCATCAAATACCAATTGCCCCCAAGGTCAATATTTTTTTCAAAAAAAATCCTATTTGCAAACCATCCGCCCAAACTTTCCATCAAGCCCCGCCAAATAAAACCCCGTCTGCAGAAGGCGGAACGGCGCAGTGTCCGAACTTTCCGCCAAGCCTGCTCCAAACAAAACATGCCATTGCCCGGCGCTCAGGCTACATCACAAAGGGATCCGCCCCCAATGTGCCGGCTATAGACTTCAAATAGTTTATGCCTTTTACAAACTTTAAACGGGCGCGGGCATTGGCCAACTTTTCCGCCAATTCGGAAGAATCGGAAGCAACACCGTTCTGGCAGGCGTTTATAACGTTTTGTATAGACTCGGTCTCAACCTGCTGCCTCGATATCAAACGCTCGGCGTACCACTCCGACCCTATTATGGCGTCGCGCTCAAACATTCCGCGTATGGACGGGTCGTCCAAAGTTTTGCCCTCGTATTCGCCGTCTCTCATTATGTGCAAAAGAGCCTTTAGCGGGGGGCACGCCCCCTCTATGGTCCCGTCGGCGAAATAGGCCTCTGCGGCGCGCTTGTGCGCGCCAACCATATTGTCCATGCCGTCGGCAAACGTGTCCATATCCTGGAGTTCCGGCCTTAGCATGTCCTCCGTAAATATGCACCCGGGATTTGAAAAAATTCTGCCCAAATAGCGTATCACAAAGTCTTCCGTTATGCGCCAGCCAAGCCTTGAAGCCAAAACTTTTTTCCCGCCGTATTCAAAGTCTTTGCAGCGCTCCAACATTCCGCCGTCGATAAGGGCGCGCGCGTCCCTTTCGGAGGCGCGCATTTTGCACCATATCTCCGGCACAAGCAGGCTTATATCGTGGTCTATTTTGTATTTCGGGCCAAGGTATCCTGCGCTGCTTAGCCAAACGTCATATCCGCACAACGCAAACGACACCAGCGCATTGTTCAAATCTGTTATCGGGGAAAGCGCATTAAACGGCCCTTTTGTCATTGCGCCCTCAAGCCCCGCGCCCACCGTTGACGGCGACTTCCCCGTCATAGACGCTATAAATTCCATGAACGCCTCCGGCAACGGAAGGTAGTGCAAGGGGCCGTGAACCGCAAGCGACCTTATGCCCTCGGAAGCCGGATTGTTCCTGCGCCCCGCTATCACGGCCAAAACCGGGTGAGGAACGGCTTTTTCCGAAGGAATTCCCCTTGCAAGGCGCTCCCCAACTTCGGCTATGTAGTATTTGCGCGGATTGACAATATCGTCCCTATTTTGCAAATAGCGCACGTTCTTGCTCGGCTTCCCGTCGTCCAAGCGCGGGTTTGCGGAAGAGACAACATATTTCGGGTGTTCTTCCCTCAAAAACGCCTCCAAATTCTCCCGCATGGGCAAGGTGAAGCTTTCAAAGCGCAGAACATCCTCTACCATTTCGCGCACTTGCTCCCTGTCCAAAGGCTGATAGTTGGAAATAAACATTCCCTTCTCAGACATATCGCGCTCGGTCCGCTTGTCATAGCCGCGCACGACGGCGTCGTCGGGGCGCTGGAACAGCCTGTATTCGCAGTTATCGGTAAATTTTACAGATTTTCCCCTTCCCTTGAGATCCTCCGGCAAATATTCCACAGCGAAGTCCGGCACCACCACCGACGTTGTAATGTCGTCCTCAACCTGCAGCTTTACCGACGGGGCAAAATCTTTGCGCAGGCTGAAAATGCGCCACGAGCCATCGGAGGTATACCCCACCCGCAAGTACGATGTCAACACCGCCGCCCTTTTGTATTTAAGCACATTGCCGAATGCCCCGTTTATGGTGTCCACCGAAAATTTGTCCTGCCAGGAATTTCCCCACTCCGGCCTGTAATGGCGCTTAAGGGTAAGCACAAATTCGCGGATATGGAAAGGTATGGAGGCAAGCCACGCATTGTACTGGTCGGTGAATTCGTCCGACGGGGTCAAAAGCTTTACCACAGAACCCATCGTGCGGCGGCTGTCAAGTATTGGCCTGCTGTCCGCCCCCTTGTTGTTTTTGGGGTCCTTGTAGCGGTCCCCGTAGTTCTTCTCTATTATGGCCCGCACGGCCTCTATATCTTTTTTAAAGTCTACCACCATGGAGGCGCCGTGTATTATCGCGTCGGAAATATCCTTCGATATCTCCGATTTTCCCCCGCCCGAAACTGTAGCCGGCTTGTGGCAATAAACGCCCTCCTCTACAGTGCCCACAAGCCTCCAGCGCCGGCTCTCGTGCGGGCGCAACATTTCTATTTTGTAACCCTTCGGCGATATGTACACCTGTCCCGGCAAAATTTTTATGGATTTCACCCCTCCGTCTTTAGTCCACGAAACAGTCTGCGTCTTGAGGGAAAAATAAGAGTCTTCCGGAACGTATATTATCTCCGGGAAACGTTTGTCGCGCGCCCAGCCGTCGTCAAACACATCTATGCCGTCTCCCAAAATTCTTACCAAATCGGCGAAGGTCGCCTCAGATTGCGGCTTGTACGACGACATATAAAAATCGTCGCCCAAATCTCTGCTGGAATAGGCTATTGCGCCTCCGCTATGCTCCTCCTCGCACTGGCCGTAAAGGTTGGCCGAATAGCTTATGTGGGTCTTTATCTCCTTCTTGGAATATCCAAAATAGTTGTCGGCTATTATTGTGACTATCACGCCCTCGGAACCGCGGGCGCACACTTTAAACGGCTTTCCGTCGTTGTAGAGTTCGCACTCGTTTTCCCAGCACATTCCGTCCCTAATCTGCCTTGGGGTGGCTTCCGATTTAGAGGGCAGGCCAAGCTCTTTCTTTGTCAGCTTAGTTAAGTGCGGAGCCAAAACTATGCACCCCGTATGCCCCGTCCAAGCCTCCCAATTCAGGGTGGAGTCGTTGTGGGAAAGATACGGATTGCCCGCATTGCCGAATATGCTTTCGACAAAGTCTATGTTGCACACCAGCGCTCCCGGGGCAAAAAATCTTATGTCCATGCGCTTTTCCCCCTCCCCGTTTGGGACCGGAGGGCAAACCACCGGACGCACAAATATGGAAACCCACGTGCGCGCCCTATTCTGCTGCGTGGCGGTAAACGGGAGCTCCAACAAGCTCTCCGGAGCGTTGAAAGCCGCTTTCCACAAATTCTTAAAAACCTTTTTCGGAACGGCCTTTTTGTCGTCGGGAATGGGAAGGCCGCCCTCCGCCACATGGAACACCCCAGCCGTGGTTCTCCGGTCGTTTTTAGGGTTGTTCAATATTCCCTGGCGCACGCGGTAGGAACTGACGTACTCGTTGGAGGCCTCGTCGGCGTCCGCCGGAAGCGACAGCGCGCGGGCGGTTCCGTACACGTCGAGAATAAACGTTTTTAGGGGCAGCGCCGGCGTGTCTTCGCGCTCGTCAATGACGTCGCAAAGATATTCCTTCATAAACTCCATGACCCTCTTGTCTGATGGGCAATACCCTATGCTCTCCGGGCGGGTGACAAACTCTCTGTAATTATCCAGAAGCGGCTTTGCGAACTCGAGAATCGGATACTTGCTCTCGTCCCCGAACACCGGAAGCCCTGAAGCCGAAAGCCTCATGTTGACATACTCGCCAAGGGCCCTGCCCCCAACTTCATTCTTTCCGGTTTTCCCGTCTATGCCAAGAGATGTTTTATAATTCATGCAATTAACCCCTTTTGAACAGATTGTCTGCGGCCCGCGCGTTATCAACACAATTTTTCGAGCTTCCCTCAAATGCGCTTTACAAAAGAAACGCTTGCAATTCTGGCATTTTGCCAAAATGTTTTGATACGCGCACGCGCGCAATGTTCCCGATTCATTAGGAAAGGATTTTTTTATGAAGTACGAATGCCCTGTATGCGGCTTTATATACGACGAATCAAAAGAGAATACGGCGTTTGCGGAACTTCCGGAAAGCTGGACATGCCCGGTTTGCGGGGTTCCCAAGGCCTCTTTCAAACAGATTGAAGAAAATGCCTCAGATGCTGGCGGCGCAAAGCAAGCCCCTTGCAGCGAAAATTTACAAACGGACACAAGCAATAGCGATTCACAAAAGACGGCCTCCGACAACCTCGCCGACGCGCTTGTTCAATCCGGCCTGCGCTGGGTAATAGGCATGGTTGGGCATTCAAATCTCGGCATTGCCGACGCCTTCAGAAGGCGCGCCGCCAAAGGAGAGCTAAACTTTGTCGGCATCAGGCACGAGGGCGCCGCCGCGTTTGCGTGCGCGGCCTATGGGAAACTTACCGGCAAGCCAGCCGCTTGCCTTTCCATAGCAGGCCCCGGAGCCACAAACATGATTACAGGCATGTGCGACGCCAACTTGGATTCCGCACCGGCGATAGCCATAACCGGCCAGGTAAAGTCGGCCGAGATAGGCGCAAATCTTTTTCAAGAAATAGATTTGCAAAAGGCCTTTTCATGCGCCGACGCCTATTCGCAAACACTGTTTGCATCAACAGACTGTTTCGACGCGGGGCGCCGTGCGTGGCTTAACTGCGTACAGAACAATTCCGTATCGCACATAATTGCCCCCGACGACATTCAGGTTCAAAAAGCAAACTTCCCTTCCGGCAAAAACCTTCAAGATCCACCGCGCGAGGTTCCGTCGGCCCCCAATGCGCAAGACATACAAGCCGCCGCAAGTTTTATTTGCAAAAAGTCCCGGCCGGTAATTTTGGTTGGGCTTGGCTGTGCCAATGCCATGGAACAGGCAAAGGCCCTTGCCGAAAAGCTGAACGCCCCCATAATGACCACTTACAGGGCCAAAGGCTTTATTGAAGACTCCCACCCGCTCGCGTGCGGCGTGACGGGCCTCAGCGGAACCGCTGTTGCAAACGCCATGATGGAACGCTCCGACTGCGTTATCGCCGCCGGGGTTGGATTTTCAAGGCACACCGGCGTGCCTAAAGACAAGCCCGTTGTGCAGATAGACCGCAACCCGCGCGCAATGGGCGCGCGCCACAGCACGGACATCGCTCTGGTGGGAGACTGCGCTGAAACTCTCGGCGCGCTGCTAAGCTCGCTTCCAGATTTCCCTTCGCAACCCGATGCAAAATCGCAAATAGCGGCGGCTTGGAAAGATTGGCGCGGGGAAAAATTGAGCAGGGCGCGCCAAAGCAAAGACGGTGAACTCAGCCCCAGCGGACTCTGCGATGTGCTGTCCAAGCACGTTCCAGGCGACGCGATAGTCTCGGTGGATGTGGGAAACATTGCCTACACCGTGGGGCGTTGCTTTGAATCGAAAAGACAGCGCTTTTTGCTGTCGTTTTATTTGGGCTCAATTGGGGTGGGCCTTCCCTCGGCAATAGGGGCGTGGTGCGCAACGCGCCAGGAAGACTCCCCGTTTTTTGGCAGAATGGTTGTGGCGCTTGTGGGGGACGGCGGCCTCGGGCAGTACTTGGCAGAGTGGACAACGGTTGCCAAATATAAAATGAACATCAAATGCGTGGTTTTCAACAACAGCCAGCTTGCCAAAATTTCAGCCGAGCAAAAAAACGCGCATATGCCGGTGTGGGAAACTTCTCTTTTGAACCCCAACTTCGCTGAATTTTCAAGGTCGTGCGGCGCAGAAGGGTTTAGCGTGGAAAAATTCGATTCCCTTGAAGGCGTGCTTGCGCAGGCCTTTTCAAACAACGGGCCCGCGCTGATAGACGTCAAGACCTCGTCCGGGGCAATACTGTAAATTTCAGTTCCCAATACCCGCATTGAAAGTTTGCGCCCAAATTACAACTTGCGGCGCACATGGGGAAATGCGCGCACTTTTCCGCGGCGCGGCAATGGGCACCCCCGCTTCCGATTCCATTTACGCGGATTGCAGCCGGTGCGCCCAAAAGGTTGATAAACTTAAGCGCTTGCTGACTGCTGTAAAAAAAGTTCCACGCCAGCATCAGCCATTGGGCGGCAAAAAAACAAAAACCTTAAAAGGCACTCTATCTGCCGCAGGACAATCCGCAATTCAATATTTACGGAACTTGTTTCCCTACGGAAGGATCATCCGCGCCCTTCCCTTGCGTTCCGCCAGCCCCTTCTGCTTCCGGGGCTTCGCCCGTAAGCGCATCTTTTTCCCCACGCGGAACAGACGCATTTTTCCTGAATATTTTTAAAGGATTTATCGACACCCCATATTTCGGGTCGGCCAACTTTCCGGACAGCCTTATTGTGGCCACATTTGCTATCGGGTTTATCACCGACACTATGTTCGATATTATGGGCGTTTGCACTCCCTCGAAGGGCGATGCCGTAAGCGTTGCGCGAAGGTTGTCCAACATAAAGTTGTACGCCGCGCTTCCGCTAACCAGCATAACCGGGCCGGTTATCTCCAATTTAGGAAACTCCACCTCACCCGATCCTATGGAAAATACCCCCGTGAATTTTGTAAGGTCGAAACTTCCGAAAGGCAGTTTCACCGCCGACAATGCGCGCGACAACATGCCGAATATATTCAGCTCCAACAAATCTTCATTTATAAGTTCCACCTTCCCGCGGCCGCGTATGTCTGAGAACTTTCTGCTGTCCCCGCAAAGGGAGGCCTCTATATTAACAACGCCCTTTTCGCTGTTGTCCCCCATTAGAGATGATGCCGCAGTATCGGCATTATCCTTGACAACCGCCCCGGCTCCAGCGCGCCCAAGTTCATCCGCGCCCGGCGAAGTTGCCTGAAGTTGTTCGGAAATAGGCACCCCGTCTTCGTCCAAGCTGTCAAGAAACTCTATAAATTCCGACTGCACCATGCCGTCAGCCTTCGCCGTGCCGCTGAACAACATTCCCCCTTCCACCTTTTTGAGGTCTATGCGCGCATCCGCCTGGCCGCCGCAAAAGTCGAAACTGGCCCTGTCTATGTTTGTGTCTATTTTATTGCTCCGCGCGTCAAAACTCAAATTGTTCAGCGACGCCATTTCAATGCTTGTCCTGCCCTTTGCAAAGACCTGGACGTTAAATTCATCAGTTTTGCCGTTTTTCCAGTACGGATTCTGCAACAGAGCATTCAGTGTCACGCGGGGCGCATTGTGAAAACGCACCACGTCCAAGACCTCCTGGGCATCGGTTCCGCCCAGCGCCGAAAGCTCTGCAGAGTTCAAATTCGACTCCATAAATATTCTCTGCGTCTTAAAACGCGTTATCCCTTCTTCCGGATACAACCATTCTATGAAGGCATGCGCCTGCCGTTCCGCAGAGTTTATTGAGATGTCGTAAAGGGTTATCCTCGACGGATTGACCCATACCCGCAAGTCAAACATGTCGAAGCGCGCCCCGTTGTAAAGAGCGTCTTTGCCCGACGCCGTACCAAAGCACCACATTTTCTCCGGCTCACCCCAGCGCCCCTCGACATACATATCAGCACACGGAAAATTGTTTTCGCCCTCAAACGAAAAACTTCCCATAACCCGCGTCCACCATGGCTCCATAAAATGCGCTATGGCCATCGGCCTGATTGTCCCGTTCACCCTTATTATGTACTTGAGATTTTCTATGTTTTGCAGCATCTCCCCGCAAACGCCCCACCCCTGCTTCGACCTGACGCTTATCTCAGAGGCTAAAAGATTTCCTGTGCTTGCGTCGAACTCCACATTTCCCGACACCCGCTCCACCGGAATGTCCATAACCACGCAATTTTCCGCCTCCACCGACATTTTCGCATTCAGAGACTTTACTCCCCCGCCGCCCGAAAGCGTTCCCCTTACCGAAAGCCCATTTGGGAAATCGAAATGCTCCAACTCGGGTATGTCCGACAATATTTTGAGGCCTAAAATTCTTCTTGGGTTCATATTTGCGCCAAAGCTTACATTAAAATTTCCGTCTCCGCCGTACGAAAATTTTCCGCCCATTCTATTTTCTCCGAAAGCCGCAAACACCATCCAATCTCCAAAGTAATCACTCTCGGTTATCCTGTCTTTTTTTAGCGAAACATTGTCTACGCAAAACCCTTTCCACTCTATTTTTTCCGCGAGAAATTCCGCATTTTGCAACGACACTCCGGCCTTCCCAAACTCGATGTCCGCATACACCGACACGTTTTCGCAAGATGGCATATCGTCTCCCCTTAGATGCCTCGCCGAAGCGGTTAAACGCATTGGAACGCCGCTATTTTCTTCCGAGAAATATTCCAAAACAATGTTTATATCCTCCGCATCGGCGTCGCGCCCCAATACCGAGAAAGAACAACCCGCCGCATGGAACGCGGCTTCCGCGCGGTTGAAGCTGTCCCCATAGACGGAAAAGTCCAGATTCAGGGAAGGTTCTTTAAATATCTTAAAGTATTCAACATACCTTGAAAATTCCGCCATTGCCGCATCGAATTTTGACGACAACCCCATTTTTGCGCCGACGCTTCCGTCTGCGCCTTCCGCAGAAAGAAACTTTTTGGAAAACACCTTCAAATTTAAAATTCCCCTTGCGCTCACCGAAAGATTTTCCGACCTAAACCCCAGAAAATCCACTATCCACCACGCGCCTTCCTGCCGCGCGTCCAAAGTTATGCCGCGCACCCTCGGGGAATTTTCTATATTTCCAAGGCCGTCCGACAGCCTTCCGCCCTCCACAGAAACCGATTTCAAATATACTTTCCCTCCGGCAAGTTCAAACAGCCCAAATTCCAAATTCACTTTTCCAGCCGTGAATACCGGAAATGGGGAATCGCCAAACTTAACGGCCGCGTTTATCAGTTCCGCCGAACCGTCTAAGGACAGGGAAATTGAAGACACCGAAAGCCCAACTCCCGCGCTCTTGGCTTCATCGACAAGCGCATTGCACACCCACTGGGGAAGGCGCATTTTTTCCGACGATACCCGCGCAAAAAAAAGCGCCGCCGCAAATACTGCCACCAGCGCCAAAAAGGCATTTAGCGCAAACAACGCCCTCCATATCGCGTCAAAAAAGAACGCCGCTATTTCCCTTTTTGACTTTTCGCCGTCCACTGTACTATTTCCGCTTTTAGAGACAGGAGTCTCCCCACCGCAGCAAAGCTACTTCGCCGAATTTTGAGTTGGCGCCGCCTTTGTCCTTTTGCCGGAGGGCGCCGAAGAAGCGCCCTTTGCCCCCGCCGAATCTCCGATACCGGCCCCCGTTTCGGAAGGCTGTTTTCCAAGACCCGCCGGCGCGCCCTTATCTTTTGAAGTACCCCCTTCCGAAGGAAGCGGCGCTATGTTTTCCATGGGTTTAGACTCTGCCGGAACGGGGCTCTCAACGCCAAGTTGCCTCGGCGCAACCCGCTCTATTGTCAATTCTCTAAGTGCGTCAACAACAGGCGCCGTCAGACCATACACCGAATTTAAGCTCTCGCTTCCCCCGTACTGTACCGTACCTCCCTGCGCCCTTGTGGCATACCAAACTAATTTTTCAACCTGCGAAGCCGCTCCTGTGCCGGGAAGTTCAACCTCCGCCTCAATCCTGAGAGCCCAATCTATTTTCTTCCCGTCAACCGAAACTCCCGATTTTGAAAACCCTTCCGGCAAATAGTCTTTCACCGTAAAATTCCTCATGCAATCCGCCATGGCCGCCGCAGCCGCAGACTCCCTCTGGGACAACATCTGCATGGCTTTTTGTAAATCGCCGTTTTCCGCCCTCAATGAGAACAACGCCTTGCCGCTCTTTTCGGAAAATATGCCAATGGACATTATCTTAGCCTTCTCGGGCAGCGTCATCAGCATCTTCGACCTGTAGAACAGAAAATCCGTGCTGGCCGCATTCTCGAGCGCCCTGGACACCCCATAGACCGCCGGCGCACCCTCCACTACCGCGTAAGAGAGTATGGCGCCGCGGTAATCGTAATTTGAACCTATCGCCAGACAGCTTGAATCCTGCCCTGATTGCGTTATGCGTATCTTAAGGCAATTCTCCCCTATGCCGTATTTAGAGAGGTCCTCTCCGGGAAGGTCGTTTACAAAATCCCTCGCGCGCACCTCGGACAGCTTTGAGATCAAGTCGTTCACCCTGGACAAATCTGCCTTCGCCGTGACGGCTTCGCCGTTTTTGCCGGTGCCTATAACGTCCCAAACGCCACCAGTCAATTTGCGCAGTTTCAGCACCTTTGTACCTTTCGATATGTCTATGTTGCTTACATCAGAGGCGTCAAACTTAAAGAACGCCTTGTCGCGAAGCATATTTTGCAACCCGCTAAGATTTTTCAATTTTTCCGCATCCACTGTAAATACGGTGGGATTGCCGTCCAAACGCGCATATATCTGTTTGCCGTCCTTCGTGTGGTTGCCCAGCATCAAAACCCTGCGCCTGTTTGTCCCCTGAAGCGTTATTGTAGTCGGCATCAAACCAAAACCCGCATCGTCCGGCGCGTCGAAAGACGACGCCGTAAGCTGGCATACACCCTCTATAAAGGCTTCAACTTCCCTGTTGTCCGCCGGCGCCGATATCGGCGTTTCAATCTTCCACTTTCCCGCGTCTTTTACAAGCCCGATCCGCTTGAAATTCGCCTGTCCCGAGCTTTCGTCGCCTATAGGCATCCTGACAGAAAACGCCGCCACTTCAAAACGCGGAATATCAAACACCCTCTGGTTGCGCAGCCTCTCAACGTCCAAAACCAAATTTTCAATAAACTCTTTGTCAACCACCACAACTTTTCCCGCGCCTTCGTCAAGCATGTAAACGCGCCCGCCTATGGGGGCCGCGTTCCCAACCCTCACCGCATTCATTTTGCGCTCGTTGCCGTACTTTATCGTAAAGAGCGGATCCTCCAAGCCGTACTCTTCAAGCGTGTGCCCGTATTTTTTCATGTCGGCAAGCGTAAAGCTTGTCTCCTTGGAAAGAAATTCAAGCTGGTTGCGTATGCGGTTGACGGCATACAGATTCGCCGGCCACTCTATTGGCGAAATTATCCTCCACTTGTTGTTCTCAAAGGAAAGAATGCGCGGTTTGTCCACATTCTTTCCGGAGATTTCAAGACGCGTGAAAGTTATTGCGTCTGCCGCCCGCGCCGGAGAGGCGTCGCGCCTGACCTCAAGCGACCATATGGAAAGAAATAGGACAACATTGGCCACAAACAAAAAAATTGTAAACTTAAACCTCATCTAAAGCTCCTACTTTCTTCTGACAATCGACACAATCACACCTATGAAGAATATGGCCAACGGAATTACCATAAACCTCAAAGAAAGGGAAAGCGCATCGTTTTTACTGAGGGTTAACTTGTACGATTCAAGAGGGCGCGGCGGTATATTGAGAGTCTCCGTGTCGTCAAACATCCAATTTACCAGATTCAACATCAACTTTGAGTTGCCCAGCCGCCCTATTCTCCTGTTCGACGCAAAATTCTCGTCTCCAAAAACCGCAAGTTTTCCCCCGGGAATTTTCAATCCAAGCTCTGTGCCTCCCGTGCGCGCCGCTACCATCGCAAGAGGAAGGGGACCTATTAAATCGTCCGCGGCGTCGTAGTTTTGCACTCCGCCCTTGCGGTAGGACTTCTCAGCCCAGCTCGAAGGGCCGCTCAATATGATTGCATCAAGTTTTAAAGAATCGTCTATAGGGGCGCCCAAGTCGGGGCGCACCGGGCGCACCGAGCCAAACTGCACAGGAAGCGAATTGTCTATTAGATACTTTACCGAAGGATGCGCCTTCTGGGGAAATGTTCTGGCAATCAAATCCCCGCCGGAAGACTCGTAATCTCCGCTGGAGTCTAAAATAAGCATATCGTCGCTCATCAGGCCCCATTCGTACAATACGTCCTCCAGTCCAAGCAAAGGCCCCATTCCAAGGAATATGACCACCTTCCCGCTGGAGTTTAACAAATATTTCCTTATTAGGTCTATCTCCCTTGGAAGCAATGCCGTCTGCGCCCCCGCTATCACCAGCATTCCAGCATCGGCGGGAATCTGCTTTGTAGCGCTCAAGTCCAGAGGAGCTACAACATAGTTTCTTGAGCCCAACATTCCCGCAAGCTCGCTCAGTCCGGAAGCCGGAGACGCGCTTTTGTAGTCCATTTCTCCGTGGCCGCGCAGAAAATAAATCTTCTTCTCTTTCCCGGATGTCACGTTTAAGATTGCCGAACTTATCAGGCGTTCGCCCCTAAACGCAACCCTTCCGCCGTCCGCCCTATCGTAAAAATCCGTTATCGGCATGCGCTTGTAGCGCTCCCCCGACGCCACCACTACCGAATTTTCAAGGTCGTTTCCAAACCTGTTTGCAAGCTCTTCAGCGCGCCTGCTCTCAACGTCGGCGTTGACAAAGTGCGCCCTCACCGGAAATTTAGACGAAGCCGAATACTCGTATTGGCGGAGAATCACCCCCAAATCGCGCTTGGCTGCCGCCCTTTCAGAGCTGTCCAGCGCACCGGACAAAATCACATATATATCCACGGGCTTTTGAAGATCCTTCAAATACGCCACGCTCTCCGGAGACAACGAGTTGCGCCTGTTCTCGGAAAAGTCCCACTTCATGTAGTGGCGCGCGGCAACATAGTTTAGGCCCGCATACAAAACCACGCCCAATACTATCTGCAGCCACAGATTTAAACGCCCGGCGCGCCGCACAAATTTAAAATCGTCAAACATGCCCGTTTTCATGCGCTCTTAGCCTCCGTTATCAGCGATGTCACACCCAAAAGCAGGCACGCCGTGCTCGCGTAAAAGAAGAACGGGCGCGTGTCCAAAAGCGAATTGCTGAAATCCTCAAGATGCTTGAAAGTCTGCATGTATTCTATCGGCCCGGAGAGCCAAGACATATAGGCGTCGCCCACCACAAACTTGGACAATATCCCCGCCCCGACTATCATAAAGAACAGCATCGCAAACGACAACATTCCCGCCACAAAGGTCGTGCGCGTCAGCGAACTTGCAAATATGCCCACCGCTATGTACGACAACCCGCTCACAAATATAAAAAGGTACCCCGTTGCCACCTGGGACAACATGAAATTGTTGGATCCCCCCAAGCCCTGCGGAAGATAGTATTGCGCTATCAGCATAAACGCCAGCGTGGCAAGCCAAAGAAGCACATAAAAAAAGTAGCTGGCCAAAAATTTCGCCAAAACTATCTGCCACGCCCGTATCGGGGTTGACATTAGCGTCCCCAAAGTGCCCATTCTTCTCTCCTCGGAAATGCTGCGCATCGTCAGCAACGGCACCATAAACAAAACGGGTATCCAAAACACCGACAAAAATTTCTCCGTCACGCTTTGCGAACCACCCGCCGAGCTTGCGTCCATAAGCGCCAACACATACATCACACCCATGAATGCCAAAAACAAAAACGCCGCAAAATACGTGGACGCCGATATGAACATCAGGTGTATCTGGTGGTTTAACAGTGTTAAAAATCTTCTCATACAACCTTTCCAGAGTCGCCGGAATTTTCGTCCTGGGAATCTTCAATGTCTCCATTTGCCTTTTCTGGCAGGGAAAGCTCGCGGGTTTCCTCCCAACTGCGCCTCGTAGCCGACATGAATATTTCCTCCAAACTCGGCCTGCGGCGCGACACCGACCGCAACCCAAACGCGCCGCTCTTTGAAAATTCCTCTATTAGGCGCGCACCGGCATCGCCGAGCATTGGCGTCTTGACAACATAATCGAAATACCCGGCTTCGTCCGGCCCCTTGCGGCTCTCTATGCTCATCTGCGCATCCACGCGCGCAAGCCCGGCGCTGAAATCAACGGGCGGCGCCTTCAGGGAAATCTCGTACTTCTCCCCCGATATAAACTCGCGGCGCAAATTTTCGGGTGTCCCGCTGGCTACAACACGCCCGTTATTTATTATCACCACCCTGTCGCACATAAGCTCCACCTCCGGAAGAATGTGGCTGCTTATTATGACGCTCATCTTGCCCCTAAGCGACGATATTAAACGCCTTATTGCCATTATCTGGTGCGGATCCAAGCCTATTGTTGGCTCGTCCATTATTATCACTTCCGGCCTCGACAATATCGCGTCGGCAATTCCAACCCTCTGGCGAAACCCCTTTGAAAGGTTGCCTATTATTTTTCTGGCCGCGCGCCTGTGCAACTGGCAGATCTCCATTGCCTCGTCCACGCGCTTCTTGACCTCCCTTGACGGCACGCCCTTCAACCTTGCCCTAAACCTCAAATATTCCACCACCCGAAGATCCTCGGGAAGAGGGTTGTTTTCCGGCATATAGCCTATGTGCTCGCGCACCTTCTCCGGATTTTTTGCAACGCTTTCACCGCAAATTATCGCGCTCCCGGAATCGGCCTGGGTCATTCCGGTCAAAATTTTCATTGTGGTGCTCTTGCCCGCACCGTTCGGGCCAAGAAAGCCCACAATCTCTCCGCGGCCTATTCTAAACGACACTCCGTCCACGGCCTTAATTCCGCCGTAGCTTTTCGTCAGCCGCCTCACTACAACCGCATTTGGGGTATCTTCGTCCATTTCACTTGAAAATAACGCCTTCTATATAAACAACCAAGCGCCCCATTCTCTCCCCCAAAGAATGGCCGCCAGCCCGCCTAAGTTAAGTTTATCCCCCTATCTTCGACGCAATAAAGGCCTTTATGTCTCCAAGCGTCTGAAGCTTCTGTATCTCGTCGTTGTCTATGGACATTCCAGTTGCATCTTCAACAGACAAAACTATTTCCACCATCGTCAATGAATCAAGCCCCAGATCCTCAACCAACTTTGTCGAATCCGACGCCGCCTTTAACAGGTCTTTTTTATCCGGCTCCAAGAAGCGCTCTATAACACCTATGACAACCGGACCGGCAAGCTCCGGATTGCCGGTTTTACGCAACTCTATGGCCTTTTCTATAGTTTCGGGCGAACAGCGCTTAAGCGATTCCCTCAAAACCTTCTCGTCTTCCTGTGTAAAGTTTTCCGAATTCATGCGGCCATTTCAACATAGCCCGCGAAAATTTCAACATTTTAAAGGAGCCTTTTTTGTTGTTGCATTTTGCCTTTCAAGCGTTTTCACTGCCGCCTTACAGGCAACGTAAATTTGCAACCGCCATGAACTGCATGCTTTTTAATACACCCGCTCCGTTTAAGCTTGAACCATCCGACCCGAGGGTTGCATATCTGCGTTCTCAGTTGAAAATTCCCAACGGCTCCAATGTGTATGCAGGCCAGGCGGGTGAATTTATATGCCTTGCGAAAGTATCTTACACCGAAGATGGCGGAGCATTGCTTGAAGTATCCCGCAAGTTGGAAAATCCCCCATCCCAAGAAACCACCTTTTGCGCCGCGTTTTCCAGACCCCAAATTGCGCGCAGAATACTTTTTGAAGCGGCGTGTTTCGGCATTAAAAACGTAATCTTCTACCCTGCAAACAAGGGCGAGTCCGCTTACGCAAAAAGTTCCCTGTATTCAAACGGCGAGTATCTAGACTGCCTAACCAGGGGCGCCGAACAGGCATGTTCCTGCACAATTCCCGCATTTTACACTTCCTCTTCCCTGGAGGAATGCATAGCCATTGCCGAACGAATTGCCCCAACGGCAAACGCGCACCTGCGCATAGCACCAGACGTCTATGAGGCAACCTCAAAACTCCCCCAGATTTCCCTGTCAGCAACCTCAAAAACCCACAAAACCGTCGTCATTGGGGGGGAGCGCGGCTTTAATTCCAAAGAGCGGGATATGCTCAGAAATTGCGGCTTTGAACTAATTAGCCTCGGAAGGCGCGTCCTGCGCACCGATACCGCCGCCATATGCATATTTAGCGCATTCGCCCAGTAGGTTGTTAAAATATGGGCGAAAACCCTGTTTATATTGCGAATTCCCAATCTTCACTTCGCCGCGAAATGGAACTTCGCCCAATTAGTCCCCAATTTTCCACGAAGGTTTACAAAAAACAAATGCCGCGTACTTCTGTATCATAGCGCTCTGCATTTATTCAAAATACACACTTGCCGGCCAAAAGCCCTCCGCAGAGGACAAAAAACACGATCTACGCAACATGCCGCAATGGCAACATTCCAATATTTACGCCATAGAACACTGTCGCAATCGCTCCCAACAACTCCAACTACAGCAACAAATTAAAACTATATAAACTGACCCGCTAAACGGCAAAATGGCGGGAAAGTTTCCCGCCACCGCGCTATACCTATTCGCACTTTAAATTTTAAAAATAAAAGAGGCGGCAATAAGGCCGCCTCTTTTGCAAAGTACTACTTCTTTTCCGTAGCTTCCTCTTCCGAGATTCTCTGAACAGCTCCGCCGGGGGATATAACTTCCGGATTCTGGTATACACTTCCGGGACGCATATCCTTGAACTGCTCGCGACCAATGCTGCCTCCGGGAGATATCGTGTTAGCCGTGACAAATATCAACAGGTTGCGCTTCTGGCGCGTTTCGCCCTTCGACTGGAACAACCTTCCAATCAACGGTATGTCGCCCAAAATCGGAACTCTATCGTCCACAGTGATGACCTCTTCCCTGGTCAAGCCACCCATTACAACCGTAGCGCCGTCAAACACAGTCACCGTGGTTATAACTTCGCGGATGGAGAACACCGGCTGCAGGAAGCCCGCCGGAACGGTCACCGTTGTGCCGCTGGATATAGCCACAGCAACGCCGCCGTATTCCATGAACCCTTCAAATTCCATCACCTTTATGGATTCAAACTGAATCTGTATTGCCCCGTCTTCCTGAACCGTCGGAGTCAACTTCATAGTCACACCAACGTCAACCTTTTCGAATTCCTGGGGATTACCGGGGGTAATGGTAACACCGGCACTGCCTCCGTTATCGGTGCCACTCGACGTACCAACGTTCGACTGAACTTCACCCCAAACCGTCGGGTAGCGCATTTCCTGGGCAACCTTAATGTCGGCACTCAACCCGGACATAACCGTAACCTTCGGAGCCGACAACATGTCGGAACCCTGGGTCTGTTCAAGTGCGTTAACCACCATGTTAAATTCGTAACCGCTTATAACGCCAATCACCGAATTAACCGCATTTGCCGCAGTTGCCGCCGTGTTTATAGTGGAGGGCAATTCCGGTATATTTCTATCAACAGGCATGCCTTCACCATTTTCATAAATATTGACCGGCGCGCCCTGAGTGGATATGGAAGTTATAGCACCATTGAGATTCCTGTTGTTGAGAGAAGTAATAGCGCCAGTTGTAGCATCGGTAGAATACGTGCTAAAGAGCGTATTATTGCCGTTTGAAACCCTCCAGTTGAAGCCTATTTCCTTCAAAGCACCCTGGTTGACTTCCATAAACTTGGATTCAATTTCAACCTGCTTTACATCGGAATAGCGCAAGAGTATATTGCGAACCTTGTCCAAATTGCGGCGCGTATTCGTCACCCACAATTTAGTCTGGTCATAAGCCAAACCGGATCCTGGCTCAAATTCGACACCCGTCTTCATGAGGAAGTTCTTTATGCCCTCTTCAGTGGAACCGGTTCCGCCGGCTGCGCCGCCGCTATTTCCGCCGAAGGGATCGTCGCTGCCGCTGCTGCTTACAGCCTTGAGGCCAAGCATGCTCTTAACCGCAGATTCCGAAATCGGGAAGTCCTGGGTTTCCATGGCCGCGCTCGAAGTGTCGCTTGCCTTGCGGACAACAACAGTTTCCTTCTCGATATCGTAACGGTAGCCAGCCTGCTGCGTTACCCAGTCAAGTATCTGGCCCAATGTCAAATCGCGCAACGACAACACCACATTCTTGCCTTCCGCATTGTCGCCGCCAAACAGAACTATGTTTACACCCTTCTTACCTTCAGTAGACTTGTCATAGTCTACAGAGAGCATTGACAACGTGTTTATAGCAGCCGCCAACGGAACTCCGGGATCCGGGAAGTTTACCTGCGGTATGACAATCTCGCGCAACTTCGACTCCGTGACTGAATCTGTCTTGGCTGTGCTGGAAAGAGCGCTCTGGCCGCTGTAAACCTGCGGACGCTGCCATGAAGAAGCAACTTCATCCAACATGCTTGAACGCGTGGCCTCATAGGTGAGAGAACCTATAGCCTTCAGCTTGTCGGAAATTATTTTCTGATAAGCTTTCGCCTGAATGTTGTTGGCGTCCAAAGTTTCAATCTGACGGAATGTTGCGTTCGCACCAGCATAGTCGCCATAGAGGTACTGCTTACGCCCCTTGGAGAGCAACACATCAACCCTCTGCAACCTCTCGGCAAAATCCGGGCTAACATCCGAAAGCTTGCCATTGTAGGGGTTGTCGGAAAATTCCGCAACATAAGCAACAAACTCTTCGCCTTCCTGTGGGGTTTCGGCATTGGCCGCATACTCTGCTGCAAAAGTCTTCGCATCAGGAAGGTTCTTCTCGGCCATGGCTATAGTTGCACGCTCATGCGCCATTGTCGCGCGTGCACGCCTGAGCTCCACGCGAACCTCGTCGCTTATCGGCGAATAGGCGCTCTCAGGAATTTTCTTGGCAGCCAGGGTCAATTTCGCATTTGCGTCGTCCCACTTGCCCTCGTCCATGTCTGCATAGGCTTTGTCAATGAGATCGTACGCAGCTATCACCTGAAGCTTCTGCTTGCGGACCGCTTCTGCCATCGGGCCTTTCGCCGCGTCTTCAACGCCGGCTTCGGCAACATCTTCGCCATCGGCAACCTTCTTCCCGCCATCCTTGACAGCACGCTCGTTAGTAATGTTGGCCAAACCTTCTTCTCCAACAAGCACCGGTTTCTCACCTTTATTCTTGCGCTCTATATCCTTGTTGACATCGGCAAGCAACTTCTGCACGCCTTCGTCATTGGGGCTTATCTTCAAAAGATCTTCGAGAGCTTCTTTTGATGCGTTGAGGTTCCCGCTGTCACGCGCCTGCACGGCCGTAATCATCAAGCGGATCTTTTCCTGAGTTTTGCCATCCTGCTGCGCGTATCCCACCCACGCATACGAGAGGCTAACCAAGGCAACCGCTATGAATGCGGTCAATTTTGGGAGTCTTTTTTTCATAATTCTGTGCTTAGGTATATTTGTTGAATTAAAATAGGGTAATTTTTTAGAAAATGAAAGATTATTTTTTAACTTTTTTCACCTCCACCGGAACAACGCCAGCCGCCGACATATTCATGGTCTGAACGTCAAGGCTCTTATCGTCCGGTATCAATGAAACTACAGCGCTCTGCTTGTCGAAGTCTATGCTCTCGACAATATATTTGCCTTTGTCAATTTTCGCTTCGTCTCCGGCCTTTTTCACATGCCATTCAGTACCGCCTGGCAATATGAATGTCATCCTGCGCTGGTCTTCAAGTATCGTGGGCTTATCCGAATATATCATTATGTCCCTGCCCAACTGCTTATCAAACAACTTCACCCGAACCTTTACCTTAGAGAGTGTCATGTCCTTGCTATCCACGCGCTCCGTATCAAACGATTTTATCGTCAAACCCAAGTTTAGCTCCTTCCCAGTCGACGGCTCCAAAACAACTATCTCCTCGTTGAGCCTGCCGTTGAAGTACATCTTTGTCTTTTCGTTGTACAGGCTTATTGTCGGATTCTTTACATCTCCCAACCTGCCTATATAACGGATCGGGTACGGCTCATTGGAAACCCCCTTGAACTTCAGCGCAAACGCCTGGCGCGCAACCTCCTTTATATAGGGAGACTCCGTTATAAATTCGCCATCGTTATCCACCCAAATCTGCGGAGGCGTAAACACCTGAAAAAACCACTTGCCTTCGTCGTCCTGGGCAACTATCTCCGGCCACTCTATTGTGCTGAAGTTCGGTTTTGGCATTTTCACTTCCTTCCATTGTATGCCGACAGCCTTCTTCGCCAAAGCCTCATTTACCGACTGCTCCACCCGCTCTGCAGCAGGCTTGCCGTGAAAGAAAATAAACACTCCCGCACACAGCGCCACCAACGCCACCAGAAAAAATATCTTGTCGTAATGCTTCATATTAACAGCCCACTATTTCTTTTGTTCCGCTTCGCCGCCATTGACATCAGCCTTCTGGGCCTTGGCAACATCGTCCTTAACAACCTCGACATACTCTATTACAACCGAAAATTCCGATATGTTGTCGGTCACAACCGGCGTCCTGTTCTCCGAGGAAACCTGCTGAGCGCCGTCCTCAGGATTTGCCGCCGCTCCAGCGTCGGCGTTCTGCGGATTCGCCGAACCAGCAAGCTGCTCGTCGGTAGGCATGACAAAGGCCATATTGGCATTCCCGGCAGTGCCGCCGGCAGCATTCGCATCGGGCGCAAACGTAAAAGCACCCGCCCCTGCTCCTCCACGCGAAACCCTCTCCGCAGGCTTAACATCTATGCTCCTGACAACAAGCATCGCATCAAAATCCTTAAGCTGGTTCAAAAACCGACGCAACACGTCTGTATGCCCCGTAAATATGAAACGAAACGCTATCGTGCGCAAACTTCCCTCCTTCCGGGCCGTCACCGCCGGATCTATTACAAAGTTGTCGCCCTTCAGAGCCGTCGATGCCGACGACTTCGCGGTCTTTCTCGCTGTTCTGCGCTTGGTAGTCTGCTTGGAAACAGTCTCTCCAGGCAACAACTCCCGCTGGATATTCACTATCCCCATCGGAGATTTCTCAGACTTGCACGCAAAAAGCTTGTTCATTATGTAGTCAAGCACGCAAACCTGCTTCCAAATGGGCGCAACCGCCTCCTTAGGCATGGGATCCGCCCCAGGCGCAACATATTTCTTGAACGAAAAGTCCATCGATGGATCCACATCTATGTCCAAAGATTTCGCCTTTTTGCGCCAATCGTTGACTATACCGCGAAGCTCTTCAACCAACTGGTAACCCTCGGTCGCCGTCTGCTTCTTGAAAATCTCAGCCCTCGTTAGCTCCTTTTCCAAAATATCAAGGTGCGAATCAAGAGCCTTTATATTGGCGGATGAATCATCTATGGCCTTCTGAGTAGGATCATTGTCGAGCGCAACCTTGTACTCCTTCATGGCCTTATTAAGGCTCTTCCTTGTAGCATTCTTATTGGAAAGCAACATGAAATCATAAGCCGTCCCGCCAACGAACGCCGCAAGCAAGACGAACATTACTATATAAAATAGGGGATATTTCTTGAAATATTTCATCTCCAAACCGTCCTAAAATCTTATATGGGTTTATCGGGATTGACAACCAACACAAATGAAAACTTCAGTATGCGCGGGTTGCTCGGGTCGGTGGTGACCTTGTCGTACGATTTCAAGAATTGCGAATCCGTAAACGTGGCAATCATGTCGTTTATTTTCTTGACCGCTATCTTGTGGTCGTAGGCATCGGGATCTTTCGGGTTAAACTCGCGTATCAAAAACCTTCCAGACAGCTCCAACCTGTACTCTTGAGCCCCCGTTTTCTGGTCCTTGTTGCGCACAACCTTCAAAGTGTCAAGCCAAACGTCCTTTTGCTCCATCAGGCGGCGCTCTATGTCTATGAACAAGTTTATCCAGTTCGACTTTGAATTCGCCAATCCTTCAAGCCCCTCTATCTTCGTCTTTATCGACGCAACCTTATCCTGATTAGCCTTCAGAGCATCGGCCCTGGCAACAAGCTCCGGAGTTATTTTCTCAAGCTTTCCTTCATACCCATCCATCTCGGAAATCTGGGACGACAACATCATAAAAGGCGGAACCGTCGCCAAAGCCAGCAGCGCAGCGCTTATCACCATCAGCGGGCGCTTGCGCGCAAACGCCGTCTCCTCCACTATGTGGCGCGGCAAAAGATTCACCCCGTGGGCGTCGGGCAACACCATGCGCACAGCCTCGCCAACCAGCGCAGAAACCTGCGGGGCGCACGCGCTCAAAAGACTCTGGTCAACCCCCGGCGCAACCGCAACATTGGAAAGCGCGTCAAGGTACTCCACACTCATCTTCTGGTCTTCGGCAAGGAACTCCGCAAAGCCGGGAACCAAAGCCCCCCTTCCGGAAAGGTATATCTTTTTGGGGCTCTCAACCCGGCCCGTCCTGCGGTAGTTGACTATAGAGCGCTTCAACTCGAGGCTTATGCGCCTCATCATGCTCTGCACATTGTTGTCTATGTATTCCCCTGCAACGCCTGCGTTCTCTTTTATCTGGGAATTGAAATATTTGATCTTTAAGTCTTCCGCCACCCCGAAGGAATTACCCATGCTGTCGGCTATCGACTGCGTAAGCGAATTGCCTCCAACCGGTATACTGCGAACAAACAAACCGTTGTCGCGGGCAACTATCATATTGGAAAAACGCGCGCCAACATCGAGCAATATGACGTCGTTCTCCAAACCGCAGTACCTCCAAGTGTTGTAGTCTAATACAGAGGAGGCGTCTATGCTATCCGGAACGACACCCGCCGCCTGCACCGCCGCACACAAATCATCGGCCGATGTGGACTTTATGGATGTAAGAAGTATCTCCATCTCCACGCCGTCGTCGGATATCTTCTGGTAGTCCCAGCTGACGTCGTTGAGATCGTAAGGTATGTTCTTCTCCGCCTCGAAGCGTATAACCTCGTCCTGTCTGCTGCCGTCGACGTGCGGAACCTTTATGGTCTTGGTGAGAAGCATCATCGCGGGTGCTATAACCGTAGCCTTTCCCTTGATGCCCAACACCCTCAACGCCACCGTAACCTCCGGCAACCACGCCTCGGCTACGGAATAATCGTAGTGCAGATCGTGAACCTTGAAACTTTCAAGAACAAGCTTGCCGTTTGATACAGCAAACTCCGCCGCACTCACATGCGTGGCGGCGCAATTTATTATTAATTTTCTTTTGGAAGCCATTTGCCTTAAAGCTTGTTTTATTAGACACACAAACGCGGGATCGCAATTTTGCAATCCCATATCCACAACATTCAAAAACTATTCTATAACATACGTGGGCATTACAGAATTGCCCTTGTACGTCTCGTAAAGTTGCACCGGAAGCGGCGCCTTGGGCATCGAGAGCAACACCCCCTTGTTCGCCTTTGCAGAAGACTCCACCAACTTCTGGTAGTTTTCCAACACCTTTGCAACATTCGAACCGGAACCCCAAATTTTGCGGGAAAGCATCGATTTGTAATTGGTCCTGGACAGGGGAATCTTTGTGCCGTCAACCGAAAGCTCCACGCTCCATGCGAAGGGTTCAGCCTTGCTTATACCGTATATCGAATACGCTTCCGGCGGAACGTAGAAGACCACGGGAGTCTCTTTGCCGGCTTCAAGGGCAAATATCTTCACGGTCTCCTGCATGACAATTTTTTCCTTGTTGGACTTGTTGCTGTCCTTGTTGTCTTCATAGACCAAAGTAAGCGACACCTCAACATTGCGTATCCACTGCGCGTTGTTGGAAGTCTTCTTTTCCGCGTCCGACGTCGCATTTAAAACAACTTCTATGCGTATCCACTGCCCATTGGAGCGCTGCACGTCGTTTTTCTGAAGCTTTTTGAAGTCTATTTTAGAAATGGAAACGAGGTCTGACTTCTGGCCCCTTGACGACTGCGCCTGTGCTCCAAATGGAAGAGCAAAGAGCAGCGCCAACGTAAAAAAGAGAAAATAACGGGATTTCATGGGAAACCTTTATATATATGAGCCTGCCTAATTCAAGTTTTTTTATCGCGCGCGCAAAAAATTTGTCCTTCCCTTGACTTTAGGGCGTTTTTCGCTGCGCATATGCCCCACTACTTGCTCAGCGGAACCAGCTTGACTGTTATATTGCGCGCCGCCACGACGTTTCCCGCGGCAAGCAGCTCCAGGCAGTACACCCCCTCCTCACGAATGGGAAGATTCTGTATCTGAAAAACCATTTCCGGAGAATCCAAAAGAGTCTTGCACGGAAGTTTCCCGGGAAGATTGAATACCTCGGTTCCGTCGGACGAGCACAAACGCACCGATATTGGAATTTCACCCTCGGCGTTTGTTATCGACGCAAACACGAAAAATTGCGGAATTATATGCGGGAATCTCGACACCTTTACAGAGTTAAAGATCCCCACAAGCGTTTTCTTGGCTGTTGCGGCGTCGGTGATGATTGTGTCGCAACACAAGAGTGCCAAAGGCATTGGAATATCATTTACGTTTTCCATCGAAGCACAAATTTAACAACATTGCCCTTTTTTGGAAACAGAAATTTACTTGCGCGAAAACTTTTTTTTGTTAGTCGGTATGGTCAGATTAAAATCAGTCTGTTTCGGCATGATAAGAATCAAGACAGTAAAGAGAAAGTCTCCGCTTCAAGACCAGTCGCTGCGCTCGTCCTTGGTCTACCAGGAATTTCTTGCAGAGCGCGACGAAATCATGAAGCACAAGTGGCTGGAATCCGAAAAGGCCGGGCACGACATCGGGTACGACAAGGCCTTTATGGATTGGATAATGAACCACCGCGACAAGTGGCGCGCGGCAAGAAGGCTTAAAAAACAATAGGAATTTCCCGAACGCCCCGAATGTGCTAAAAAAGTTTTCCCAAAGGGTTGTATTTGCATGGGGCGGCGCCGTTTTTTTGTATGAAGGCTCTGCGCATTGCAGTATTCGCACTCGGTTGCAGGGTGAACCATTTCGAGGCTCTCGCCCTAAGCGACAGAATTGAGGCGCTTGGCGCAACAGCCGTAAGCTGGAACGATAAAGCCGACGCCGGAATTTTAAACTCGTGCGCGCTTACGGCTCTTGCCGAGAAGAAGACGCGGAGGGCAATAAAACAATTTGCCCGCTTGAATCCGGAATCCCCCGTGGCCATCACGGGCTGTTGTGCCGAAGCCGACCTTGAGGCCGCGGCGCGCATACCGGGCGTGCGTTGGGTTGTCCCAAACTCGGCGAAGATGTCGGCCGCGGATATAGTTATTGGGGATTTGGCCGCGCGCTATCCCCAAGAAAAAGTTTTTTCTTCTGCGCCGTCCGAATCTCTTTGCGCAAGCTCGCCCTTGGGCGACAGAACAAATCTCAAAATTCAGGACGGCTGCAACAACGCGTGTTCATACTGCATAATTCCGCGGCTGAGAGGAAGGCCGAAAAGCAGGGTTTTCTCCGAGATATTGTCCGACGCCGAAAACATGGTGGAACGCGGCGTCGCTGAAATTGTCGTAACGGGAATAAACATATCGAAATTCGAGTCCGAATGCGGAGGGCTTGTCGGATTATTGGACGCGCTAAATTCAGTTCCCGGGCTAAAGAGGTTCAGGATCGGCAGCATAGAGCCGCACGGGTTTCCTTTCAAAGCCGTGGAAGAGCGCATGGCAGACCCGTCGCACAAGCTGTGCCCGCATATGCACATATCGGCGCAAAGTCTTAACGATGCCGTCCTCAACGCCATGAACCGCAAATACGCCTCCGATGAGATTACAAAACTTGTCGAATGCGCGCGAAACCTCTGCCCCGACATATCGATAGGCGCGGACATAATATGCGGCCACCCCGGAGAGGGAGAGCGCGAATTTCTCGACACTCTTTCAAAGGCGACCTCGTGCGGGTTCTCATACTTGCACGCCTTCACTTTTTCACCCAGGCCAAAGACCCGCGCGACCGCAATGGACGGACAGGTTCCATGTCAGATTCGCGCCCTAAGGGCGCAAAAAATGCGCGCCCTTTCAGAGCGCCTCTCGCGTGAATTTTGCGCCGCGCAATTTGGCAAAACCCGCAGGCTTCTTTTGGAGAATGACGCCGGCGAAGGAATATACTATGCCAGGTCCGACAATTACATGCGCTGCAGGGTTCCTACGGGAAGGCTCGGCATGAGAAACGCCCTTGTGGAAGCCGTTATCGGGAAACAGGGCGACGGCGGGCGCATCGACGCCGAATTCCTGCGGGAAATAGATTGAACCGCCTGTCCCGAAAAATTTTTGCACACAACTTTTTTATTTGCGCCGCCGAAAAAAATCTGAACCGCTTTTTTATTTGCGCAAATTTTTATGCGCCCCTCGCGTTTGTAGGCGCTTTGCGCGGCCCATTCCCCCGAGGCCTTAAATTTCCAAAAAGATTTTCCCAAAGCGCAGGTTTTTACAAAACGCACCAAGTTTGTCCCCCTCCGCATTGGCCGAAAACTTTTATCTTTGTGGCTCTGCGCGGGCGACGTGCGGCAGTGGACGGGGTTATTCCGATTTCCAGAATACAAACAGACCATGGCAAATTTAGCGCCGCGCCGGCGGGCATATAAAAAAATTCTAAGAGAAATGCCGCAACAAAAAAACTTCCCGACATTTTATGCTTTTATTCATTTGAAACAACGCATTTTTGCTCCCCTTGAAAGCGCATTGCCTGACGCATCTAAAAGCTGCGCAATAGGCGCTGAAAACGAAGCCATTTTAAAATTTGACAATTCAGAAGCGGGCGACAATATTGCCTGCGAATTACGCGGCTTTGGCGCCGCCAACTAACAACGCTAAAATTAATATGAAATTGAAATTGTTTTTTGCTGCCGCACTCGCGGCCTTGTGCGTATCGTTTACAAACGCGTCCGCCGCTCCCAAAAAGGAGGTTGGACTTCAGCTCTATTCCGTGCGCAGTCTTCTTAAAGACAACCGCGACGCCACAATAGACCAGGTTGGCAAGATGGGCTATACCCATGTTGAAGCGGCAGGGTACGGCGGCGGAAAATTCTACGGCCTGACCCCGGACGAATTTAAGAAAAAGTGCAACGCTGTAGGAATGGAGCCGCTTTCCTCGCACACGAGAATCCAGCTCTCCAAGGAAGAATTGGAAAGCGGAGACTTCTCAAAATCGCTGGCCAAGTGGGACGATCTCATTGCGGCGCACAAGGCGGCTGGCATGAAGTATATAGTAGATCCGGCTCTTGCCGTTCCCAAGACGCTCAAAGAGCTTGATACCATCTGCAAATACTACAATGCGATAGGCAAGAAGTGCAAAGAGGCCGGTTTGTCTTTTGGCTACCACAACCACTCCCACGAGTTCAAGAAGGTTGAAGGCAAGACCATGCTCGACTACATGATAGAGAATACCAACCCCGAAGACGTGTTCTTCCAGCTCGATGTCTATTGGGCGCGCAAGGGCGGCGTAGATCCGGTTGAATACTTCAAAAAGTATCCCAAGCGTTTCCGCCTGTTGCACATCAAGGATATAGACGAAGTTGGCGCAAGCACCTTCATGGACTTTAACTCGATATTCAAGAACATTGCCAAGAGCGGCTGCGAATACATCATTGTTGAAGTTGAAAAGCCCGCCAAGGGGCAAACTATAGACGAGACAGTCAAGAAGAGCCTCGACTATCTCTTGAAGAATCCGAACGTAAAGGCTTCCTACTCCAAATAAGCCGCTGGGGCTAAGTTAAAAGAAAGAGACCGCACAATGCGGCCTCTTTTTTTTGCCGCAAAAGGCGGGCAGAGACTTGCTTGCGGCTTGCTTCGGGCAAAAAAGTTAGCCTCATTTTTGCAAGCAAAGGCCGCAGGCATCTTGAATTTGCCCTGATGTCGAAAACTTAACGGCAGGCAGTGTAAATTTTCGGAGTGCGCCTTAAGTTTGCGCGGGTAAAAACAAGCTTGCGGCGCATTCAAATATTTCCGCCGCACACCGCCTAAAAGATTTTTACGCCGCCCATTTCAAGGCCGATAGTTTCCCGAGAAAATTGCAATTTCAGCCTTTTGCAACAACGCGGCTGCCGCAAAGAAATAAGCGCGCGCATCCACTATAAAGCGGGGTAAAAAAAGTCGTCTTCAATCTGGCTTAAATATCAAATTACCCCCGCAGTAAATAAGGAGATGCTTTAACATTCAATATCCGGCGAAAACCGGACCGCCTTTCCGCCCCGCAGGGAGATTCCGCAAAAACGACGTTCCCAAGGGCAGAACTTTAGCAGGCCGCGAACAGCCGCGGCAGCCTCAGCGCGCATGGACGCGTGGGCGGAATCATGAAATAAGCCCCCACTCCCTGAGGTCTTTCTCAAGCTTCCTTTTGTCAAACACCTGCCCCGGGCGCCAGCGCCCGCAGTATTCGAGAGTCGGCACAACCCAATCTTCCCCGCCGTTTACGTCGACAACTTTTTTTACGACCTCCGGAGGCTGCCTTTCTATGTCGAGCGCCTCAAAATCTATTCCCGCTTCGCGCAGAAAATCCATGGTTTTGTGGCAGTGGGGGCATACGTCCCAGTAATAAACCTTAAGCTTGTCTGTCATATTAACTCCGCCTTTCCAATACGAGCGACAAGTCCATTGCGCTATTGTTTCAAATTTTTTTCCGTACGGATTTCCCCGCCCCTGAACCGCTCCTTTTCAACTTCCAAAATACGGCCGTGTGTTTTGAATATGCGGAATCGCTTTCGGCTATCGGCCTTTCCGCAATACCTACAGTTTCCGCGGAGACCGAACCTGTTGAGACAAACTCTTCTGCGGCAGACTCAAATGCCTTCAATATTGACCTTATGCGCACCGAACCCATTGAAAGTTGGGAAAAATACGGAGATTCCCCCCTGCGTATATCAGCCACAAGTTCAAAGCCCATGGCCGAAGCCATAACCTTATACGTCAGCGAAAGCGCCTCAAAAGAGCCCATTCTTCCGGAGGCCACGCTTATTGCGAGAAATTTTTTATTTTTTACACTAAAGCGCATGCTGTTTTTTAAAGACGCGCTTGATCTGTCCAAATAGTATCCCTCGACAAACGGAAAGCACCTGTCGAAAAAATTTTTCAGCAATCCGCTCATCGAATAGAAGTAAACCGGGCTCACGCACACAAGCGCGTCGGCTTCGTCGAGCACCTCCAATATTTCCGCGGCGTCGTCGTTTATTTTGCACTTCCCCGATGCAACGCAGCAAAAACAACCTTCGCACGGTTTGATTTTTTTTGACGCCAATCTTACGTCGGCAACGTCCGCGCCGGCGCGCCTGAGGGCGCCCGTAAAAATATCGGCTATCTTTTCCGACACTCCGTCTTTTCTCGGATTGCCGCGCAATACCAATATTTTCACGCGCCCTCCTTCCCGGAGGCCAAAACCAGGCTACCGGCGGCAACCTGTGCGGCGCCCGAAAGCGCTTCGACGGAAAAGCTGTACAACCCATTAAACTCCCTAACCAGGGCGGATTTCAGGGAAAGAGTTTCGCCGGCGCGCACAAGCTTTACAAATTTTATATTGTTCGATGCCAAATAAAATATTTTTCCTGCTCCATTTTTGGAGGATAGGGCTAACAACAAACCGCTCGTCTGGGCGAGGGCCTCCGCCATAATCACACCCGGAACAATTGGGTTGCCGGGAAAATGCCCCCTAAAAAGAGGAAGCTCTCCGTCGAAGTGGAACGACGCCTCAACCCTCCGCCCGTCGAATTCAACTATTTTTTCGACAAATAAAAACGGCGCCCTGTGCGGCAATAAACTTTCAACCTCGGGAAATTCTTTCACTGCTTTTTTCTCCATTTAATCGACATCTCCGAAAGCGATTTTGAAATTGCGTCAAAAGTCGCGTCCGAAAGCTCCGCCGCGCTTTTGAAATTTTTGGGCAAAATGCCCTCGAGAAATTTCACCTTAAAAATGTTGCCCTCCGGGGGGTAGAACCATTTTCCACCTTTGGAGAGAAAGGCATACTTGGAAAGCACAGCCACAGGCACAACCTGAATGTCCAAATTTTTGGCAAGCTTAAACGCCAATTTCCTAAATTGGCGCATTCTTCCGTCCGGGCTGCGCGTCCCCTCGGGAAATATTATGACATTTCCGCCGCCCAAGAGTAGAGATTCCATTTCCTTTTCCGCCGAAACTATGGATTCCTTTGAATGCTCGTCCACAACCGCAAAGTTCAGGCACTTTATCAGGAAGCGCACCACAAGCCAAGATTTGTACCTCGACTTCACCAGCACCCCCGCATTCGGAACCAGGGAAAGTAAAATCAGCGGGTCTAAAATCGACGTATGGTTTGAAACAAATATTTTCCCCTTCCCTTTTGCCGCTTCCGCAGAGCCAAAAACCTCCAACCCATAGCACTTTGCCCTTACAAACCCCTTTAGCACAAGCGCCCCAAGCATGTTTTTCAGCAGCCATGAAACCACCCTTCTGCGCGTCTCCGCAAACGGCGCCAACACCGCCGACAACAATGCTGAAAATGCCATAAAAACAGCGCTTGCAAGCGCAAAAAACGAATACGCCAGCCAAGCCTTAGCCTTGAATGTGGCGGATACATTTTCACAGTCTGCCCTCAAGCCGTTCATCTGCCCCAAAATTCCGCCCCAATCAAATACCAACATGCGCCCGCACGCAACGAAAAACATTTTACTTCCGGGCAAACGCCCTTGCCGAGCGCTATTTTTCCCGGCAATCCTCCCCCACAAATGCCGCAAAGAGGAGCTTGTACGCCGCCGCAATGCCTATTACAAGAAGCAAAATCGCCGCAAATGTTGCCGTGTCCGGCTGTTTTAAGGAATTTCCAAGCGCCGTCATCGCCAGCGATATCATTCCCTGCGCGGCCATGTTTACAGCTGTGTACAGCTTGTACGGCGTGCCTATCCTTGCCAAAAAAATATTTTGAATCCAATACGGTATTCCCGGAAAGGTCCTGACAATAAAATTCAGCCTAAACAGGCCGGCTCCAACCTTTCCGCCCGCGCGGAGTTTAAACTTCTCGCACAACGCCCCAAAGATCCGTTTGGGCACAAGCTTGCGCCCCGCCCAAAAACCTATACCAGAGCTAAAAAACAACACCGCCAAACAAGCCGGCCACGCCTGCCAAATGGGGAAGGCAGCTCCCGCAAGCAGATAGCAAATAGACAGCGGAAACGCGAACGCGCAGCCGATGGACATCGCCAACACAAACACGTCCAACCTCCGCACCCCGTCCAGCGCGTTTTCTATTTGCCCCAGTGCGCCACAGCCGTGCAGCAGCGCGTGCAACCCCGCAAGCACAGCCACAACCGCGGCCAATTTCACCACCGACCAAAACATATTTCGTCAGAAACAGGCCGTCAACCCGCCGTCAACAACAAGCGTCTGGCCCGTTATATACGACGCCCCGTCCGACGCCAAAAATGCTATTGCCTCCGCAACCTCGTCCGCCTTCCCAAAGCGGTTTAGCGTTATTCTTTCGCAGTGTCTCGCGGCGACGGCCCGCGGAATTTTCGCCGTCATGTCAGTCTCTATGAAGCCCGGGCACACCGCATTTACGCGTATATTTTTGCGCCCCAGCTCCGCTGCGGCAACGCGCGCAAGCGCGCAAAGAGCCGCCTTTGAAGCCGCGTAATTCGCCTGCCCCTGAACCCCCACAAGGCCCGAAATCGACGAGACAAACACCACGCTTCCCCCTCCGTGCGCGCACATTTTTTTTGCCGCGCACTTAGTCCACACAAACGCCGCCGTCGCGTTTACATTCAGCACGCTGTCCCACGAGGTCTTGGGCATCATCAGCAAATGGCAGTCTCTGGTTATGCCGGCGTTGTTGACCAATACGTCAATTCTTCCCTCCGCCGCAAATATTGCGTCCACCGCCGTCTCTATCGCCGAGGCATCGGATTGGTCGCACTCTATATGCTCCGCCCCGGTCAACTTTGACAGTTCCCCTGCGGCGGCCGCGCCGGATTTGTAGGTAAAATACACCTTCGCCCCAAGCGAGGCGAATTTTCTCACCGCAGCCGCGCCTATCCCGCGCGAACCGCCGCTTACAACAACAACTTTACCTTCAAAATTCATTCCGCCTAAAAACCGATATTTTTCCCAAGCGGCCTCCATTTGCCTTTGGACTATTCGGCCCCCATGCCCTCGGTGAGGCTGCGCGAAAGCAATGTTGGGCGCGATACCGTGCGCACATCGTCCCCGCCGTTCGGCGAAAGCGAATAATCAAAACCCGCATAAGCAAAATCCCTCTCGAAAAGCCCCAAAGCAAGCCCCCTTCCGGAAATTTCCTCCGCTACAACAATCTCTCCAACCGCGCGTCCCCCGAAATATAGTTTGGCCCCCACGCTCAGAGGAGTCTCCGAATCTACGGCGGCAAGTGCCCTCGCCACCCCCCTGGACCTGTCGCCCAAAATTTTGTCCGCCCCTATAAACGAATCTTTGGAAAAATCCACCATCCATTGAAGGCCCAATTCCAGCGGATTTTTAACGGCTTTTCCCTCCGCCGCCACATTGAAAAAATTTCCCTGCAGGCGCGCCAACGAATGCGCCTTCATTCCGGCAAGTCCGCCGCCCAAATTCTCCGCGCCTTCTTTGAGGCAGTCGAACAACTCGCCCGCCTTCCGGCTCTCAATCATTGCCTGGTACCCGAACTCTCCGGTTTTTCCGCCGCGCATCAGACAAACAGGCTCCCCCCCGAACTCGTACATCTCAACCGACATGTACGAAAGGTTCAACGCGTCCGTCCCGAACACGCTTTCAGCCAGCCGCCAAGAGCTTGGCCCATCGAACGACAAAACGCAATAGTCTTTTGTAATGTCTTTAAAGTCCGTTCCCTCTCCGTTGAAAATGCCAGAAAAATCCGCGTCTGCGCGCGCGCTTTCTGCAAGCAAAAATATCCTTCCGTCTATGTTTGCCGCAAGAACCTCCGCAAGAACCTCCCCGCCAGGCGAGGCCAGAAACGTGTCGGCCATTTTCCCATAGCGCAGCTTCAGCATGTTTGCCGGAAGAACACTGTCCAAAAACTCGGCTCCGCACTCTTCATTCAGGGAATATTTCGGCAAAAATGAAAAATCGCAAACCGCCGCGCTGTTCCTTATGTAAGAGAGCTCCTTTGCGACATCTCCGAAGTCCCGGACAGCACCCCCAAAGCAGGAATCGCAAAAATTCGCGCCGCACGCCTTCAACTTATCCCTAAGCATTTTTTGCCTCCGTTTGCTCTACGATAAAATCCAAAAGCGTATTGAAAGAACGCAGCACCCGCGCGCTGTCGTCGGGAATTTTTACCCCGAAATTATTTTCCACGCACAGGACTATTTCCAAAATGTCCAGCGAATCCAAGCCCAAACCGGAACCTATCAAAGACACGTCCTCGCAAAGGTCGTCCACCTCGTAGGGTAGGTCCAAATTCTCGATCAACTTCCGCTTTAAATCGGCCGAAAGTTGCCTCCTTCTTTCCAATTTTTTCAAATCGAGGGGCATATGCGTATATGTCTGCTTCTATTTCCCAAATTTTTACCCGTGACAAGTTATTCCATAACGTTTAGAATTCAAGCCGAAATGAGGTTTTGCATAATTATTCCGTCCTACAACCACAATGACACCCTCTATGAAGTTTTAAAATCAATAGAGGGCGTTTTACCCGGCGGCGTTGCCGTCATCGTTGTAGACGACGGTTCCGAGCCTCCGGTTTGCCTGTCGAACCCGTCGCGCATCTTGATGCGCATTGCGCAAAATTCCGGCAAGGCAAACGCCATGCGCGTCGGCTTTAAGCGTGCGGCAGAAATGGGCTTTACGCACGCAGT
The DNA here is from genome assembly GCA_949287395.1 of uncultured Verrucomicrobiota bacterium. Lineage (GTDB taxonomy): Bacteria > Verrucomicrobiota > Verrucomicrobiia > Opitutales > Intestinicryptomonadaceae > Merdousia. Next base: position 22,164 of record CASEFZ010000036.1, on the reverse strand, counting down.
GACCATGGACGCCGACGGCCAGCACCCGGCAAGCGCCCTTCCGGGAATTGTCCGCGCCGCAATCGACAACCCAGACTCCGTTATTGTCGGCGTAAGAAATTTCGACCTCCCCCAAGTTCCAAAAATACGCCGCACCTTCAACAAGTTTTCCAACTTTTGGTTTCGGCACCAGACCGGAATAGAGATGGCCGACACCCAATGCGGATTCCGCTGCTACCCGCTCTCGGTAATCGACGCTGTGGATGTGCCATTCAAGGGCTTTGTTTTCGAGGCCGAACTGCTTGTAAAAGCCTCGTGGGCCGGCGTGCCCATAGTGCAGTTCCCAATCCCGACAATCTACACGGAAGAATCCGTCAAGAAATCCCACTACAAGCCGCTAAAGGACACCATGAGATTTTCAGTCTTAAACGCAAAACTCACCTTTATGGCCGCATTCTTTCCCAAAAGGCTTCTGCGGCAGATATCGCTTAAAAAGAAAAAGAAAGCCTAAAACGCCCGGCATGCCTGCCGAAAGGCGGAAGCGCCTCTCCACCCAAAACTCACTTGCGCACTATTACGCGGGATTGGTACACCGCGTACAAAACCGATGAATCTTGCGAAGCTATCTGAACGTCGCAAACGCCCGTCTTCGCGTTCATGTACGATATGCGCGCCGTGGCCACAACAATCTCCCCCGACGGGCACGGCGAAAGATAGTTTATCGAAGAGTTCGACGTCACCGCCACCACGCTGTCGGTATTCGACGCAATTGCGCTGGCATAGTCCGCCAGCGAGAACAAAAACCCCCCGTGCGCTATTCCCACGCCGTTTAAGAATTCCTCTCGCGCGCGCCCGCTCACCTTTGCAAAGCCGTTTCCAGACTCCGCAACCTCGAAGCCCAGCGTCCGCGCAAATCTGTCAAAATCGGTACTTGGCATAACAAAAAATGCGGCGCGCGGCCTTGCAGCGGCGCGCCAGCAAAAAACGCTATATCTTAACGCCTATTTTCGGAGCAACCTCGTTGAAGGCCGCAATCAGCCTCTTGGTGATTTCCCCGGGCTTTCCGTCGCCTATCTTCCGCGCGTCCAGCTCGACAAGCGGTATGAGCTTCGCCGCCGTTCCCGTCAGGAAACACTCGTCGGCCGTCCAAACGTCAAAGCGCGTAATGGGCTTTTCGTCAACGGGAATGTCAAGCTGGCGCGCCAGCTCTATGACCGTGGAACGCGTCATTCCGCCAAGAGACCCGCAACTTACCGGCGGCGTAATCAACCTGCCCTCAAAAGCTATGAATACATTGTCTCCGCTGCATTCGGCAACATAACCCTCGTTGTTGAGAAGCAGGCACTCTTGGTACCCCAATTTTTGCGCCTCAACTTTGGCCAAAATATTGTTGAGATAATTCAGGCTCTTTACCATCGGCGGAAGCGCCGCGTGCGAATTGCGGCGCGTCGGCACGGTTATTGCCTTGAGGCCGTTGTCGTAAAGCTCCTGCGGATAAAGCTGTATCTGGTCGGCTATTATCACCAGCTGAGGGTCCTCGCATGTAAGGGGCGACAACCCCAGCTTGCCCTTGCCGCGCGAAACCACAAGGCGTATGTAACCGTCCTTGAGGCCGTTTGTCCTGCAGGCGTCGCAAACGGCGTCTATGATCTGCTGCTTGCTCCAGGGCAGGTCTAAAAGAATCGCTCGCGCCGAGCGGAACAGGCGGTCTATGTGCTTGTCAAGCTTGAATACATTTCCGGAATACAGGCGAATTCCCTCGAATATCCCGTCACCGTAAAGAAAGCCGTGGTCGAAAACCGAAACCTTAGCTTCGTCCTTTTCGTAATATTTTCCGTTTATATATACTTTCATAACATGACCTCGTTAAAATGCCAAAAAACAAAACGCACCGCCGGACGGTGTCTTCCGACCCGCCCCGCCGTCGTATTGCATAATTACACCGCCGAAAGCGTTCGTCAACCGAAAACGCACGCTTCCCAACGCAGCGCCGGCTAAGCCAGCTTTGCGTAGGAATCTTTCAGAGTCACCGTCCGGTTAAACACGGCTGTTTCGCCGCGCAAGTCGGGGTCCGCGGTAAAATACGCGTTTCTCTCGAACTGCAAGGGCTCCCCGGGCTTCGCCTCCAAGAGCGCGGGCTCAACAAGCACATCTTTCTTCACAAGAGAGTTCGGATTTAAGAAATCCTTAAAATCCGAACCTTCGGGAAGGTCTCCCATGTCCTCGCGCGTAAACAGATTCTCATAGAGGCGCACAACAGCCCTCCTCGCATGCTTTGCGTCCACCCAGTGTATGGTGCCTTTTACCTTTCTTCCGTCGGGCGCCGTCCCCCCGCGGGAATCTAAGTCTGCCGTGCAAACAAGCTTTACAATATTTCCGCCGCCGTCTTTTACAACTTCCTTGCACCTTATTATGTACGCGTAGCGCAAACGCACCTCCGCGCCCGGAGAAAGGCGGTAATATTTCTTCGGCGGGTTCTCGCAGAAATCCGCCCTCTCTATGTATATCCGCTTGCCGAAAGTCACTTTTCTGGTGCCGGCCGACTCGTCCTCGGGATTGTTTACGGCGTCGAGGCTGTCAAAATACCCCTCATCCCAATTTTCAATCTCAACCTCAAGAGGGTCAAAAACAGCCATTCTCCTGAGCGCCACCCTGTTCAAATCCTGCCTGAGACAGTGCTCCAAAAGAGCTATGTCAGTAAGGCTGTTAAATTTTGTCACGCCTATAACCTCGCAAAAGTCGCGTATGGCCTTGGGAGTATAGCCGCGCCTGCGCATGCCCGAAAGCGTAGGCATGCGCGGATCGTCCCAACCGTCCACCACGCCCTCGGCCACAAGCTGCTGCAATTTGCGCTTGCTCATCATTGTATAGGTAAGATTCAACCGCGCAAACTCATACTGGCGCGGATGGTACTTCAAGCTCTCTCCTATACTTGTGTTGTCTATAAACCAATCATACAAGGCCCTATGGACGTCGAACTCAAGCGTGCACAAAGAATGGGTAATTCCCTCTATGGCGTCGCTGAGGCAGTGGGCAAAATCGTACATCGGATACACGCACCAAGAGGCTCCGGTGCGGTGGTGCTGCTGCTTCTTTATCCTGTATATTGCCGGGTCCCTCATCAATAAGTTGGGCGAAGCCATGTCTATCTTGGCGCGCAATACGTATCTGCCCTCGTCGAACTCGCCCGCCCTCATGCGCCTGAAAAGGTCCAAGCTCTCGTCCACGGGCCTGTCGCGCCACGGGCTGGGCTTTCCGGGAGCCCCGGGAACGCCGCGATAGTCTTTAAACTCTTCCGAGCTAAGCTCGCAAACGTAGGCCTTGCCGGCTTTTATAAGCTCCTCGGCCAATTCGTACAGCTTTTCAAAATAGTCCGACGCGTAATATTCCCTGTCCTCCCAATCGAAGCCCATCCAGTGGATGTCCTCGCGTATAGAATCCACAAAGCGCGTTTCCTCCTTGTCGGGATTGGTGTCGTCAAAGCGCAGGTTACACTTGCCCCCGTTTTCGAGCGCCATGCCGAAATCTATGCAAAAAGCCTTCGCGTGCCCTATGTGGAGGCACCCGTTCGGCTCCGGCGGAAAGCGCGTGTGCACAGCCGACGGCGGAAGACCCCGCGCTATGTCCTCGGCTATCACCTGCCTTATAAAATGCATGCTCCTTTTTTCAGATTCCTCAGCCATGTCCCAACCCAAAAATCGCTCCAAACAGCCCGTGTGAAAACCAACCGAAAAAAACTACAATTTCCAAATTTCCTTGGCGTACTCGCGTATAGTGCGGTCGGAAGAAAACTTGCCTATGCGCGCGGTGTTCATTATTGCCATGCGCGCCCACCTTCCCTTGTCGCGGAAGGCCTCGTCGGCAAGGCTTTGCGCGTCGCAATAGGCCTGGTAGTCGGCGCACACCATGAACGGATCGCCCCAATCGAGAACCGATTTGCGCAGCGGCATAAACGCCGACGCATTCCCGGGCATGAAGTAGTCGGAAACAAGCCAGTCCAAAACGTCCTTGAGATTCGTGTTCTCGGCGTAGTACTTCCACGGGTTGTAGCCGTGCCCCTTCAGCGACTGCACCTGCTCTACCGTATTGCCAAATATAAATATGTTGTCCTTGCCTACCGCCTCCAGAATCTCAACATTTGCCCCGTCGAGGGTTCCCATGGTCACCGCCCCGTTGAGCGCAAGCTTCATATTGCCCGTCCCGGAAGCCTCTTTGCCGGCGGTCGAAATCTGTTCCGAAAGGTCGGCTGCGGGTATTATGTTCATGGCCAAAGACACATTGTAGTTCGGCATGAACACAACCTTTATCTTGTCGTTGATGCGCTTGTCTGAATTTATTTTCTCCGCAACCTTGTTTATGGCGTAGATTATATTCTTCGCCAAATCGTATCCGGGCGCGGCCTTCGCCCCAAATATGAACACCCTGGGCGCAACGTTCAAATTCGGGTTGTGCAGCAACCTCTTGTACAGCGTCAATATGTGCAGCAAGTTAAGGTGCTGGCGCTTGTATTCGTGCAGGCGCTTTATCTGCACATCAAACATCGCCTCGGGATTTACGTCAACATTGCACGTGTTCTTTATTATCCGCGCCATGTTCTTCTTGTTCTCAAGTTTTACGCGCATGAAATCTTCCCTGAATTGGGGATCGTCGGCGTACTTCTCAAGCTCCCTGAGCAAATCCAGATTTTTTGGCCAGCACTTTCCGCCTATCTTTGTGTCGATTAGCGCCGAAAGGCCTTCGTTGCAAACCTTCAACCAGCGGCGCGGCGTCACGCCGTTTGTCTTGTTGTTGAACTTCGCAGGGTCTATCTCGTAAAAGTCGCGCAGAACGCTGCTTTTTAATAGCTCCGTATGCAGGGCGGCCACGCCGTTGACACTGAAACTGCCAACCACCGCCAAATACGCCATGCGTATCATCTTCGGCTGGCCCTCCTCTATTATCGAAAGCCTCTCCAAACGGCGAGGATCGTTAGGATACCTGTGCTCAACCTCGCGCAGCCAGCGCGCGTTTATCTCGTAAATTATCTGCAAGTGCCTCGGCAGAGCCTTGCCGAAAAGGTCCAAAGACCACTTCTCAAGCGCCTCGGGCAGCAGGGTGTGGTTTGTGTAGGCAAACACCTTTATGCACATTCCCCAAGCCTCGTCCCAGCCGAGTCCGTGGACATCCATCAGCAGGCGCATAAGTTCCGGTATGGCTATTGCCGGGTGGGTGTCGTTTAGCTGTATGACGTTTTTGCGCGTAAACGCACTCCAATCGTCGTGGTCATTCAAATAGCGCCTGATTATGTCCTGGAGGGAACACGAGACAAAAAAGTACTGCTGAATCAGTCTAAGGTACTTTCCATTCTCCGTCTTGTCGTTTGGATACAGGACCTTTGAGACGGTTTCACTCATTGCCTTTTGGTGCACCGCCTGCGCATATCCGCCCGCATTGAAAGCGTCCAAATCAAACTCGTTGGAAGCACGCGACTCCCAAAGGCGCAAGAAATTCACAGTTTCGGCACCGTAGCCCACAACCGGTATGTCCCACGGAATTCCCACAAGCTCTCCCTGAGGTATCCATTCTATGGACCAATCCCCGGTGTCTGTCATTTTGTTCTCCACCCTTCCGCCAAGTGGCACTTTCACCGTGTTCTGCGGGCGCACTATCTCCCATGGGGAACCGTATTTCAACCAGTTGTCCGGAGACTCAACCTGCTTGCCGTCCTCAAACGACTGCGTAAACAAACCGAACTCGTAATGTATCCCGTAGCCTATCGCCGGATAGTTGAGCGTTGCCAACGAATCTTGGAAGCACGCGGCCAGACGCCCCAAACCCCCGTTGCCGAGGCCCATGTCAACTTCCTCGTCTATGATTTCGTCATAGTTTATCCCAAGCTCCTCCAGGGCCTTCTTTGTCACGCCCATCAAATTCGTATTGATCAGCGTGTCGGCGGTGAGCCTTCCAACCAAGTATTCCAGCGAAAAATAGCTCACCCTGCGGACGTCGTTGTCGTGGTAGCGTTTCATCGTGCTGATAAAACGATTCATGGTGTGGTCGCGCACCGCAAGAGCCGTGGCAACCCACCACGCCCTGCGCGTCGCCGACGCCGGAGACGTCGCAAGCGAACACTCAAGATGCCACAGTATGGCCTTCTTCATTCCTTCGGAAGTTTCGCCAACGTAGAACGGGCACGCATTTGCGTCCGTCATCACCTTTTTCTCGTCTGTCGAATACTGAAACTTTCTGGTTGCTTTCATAGGAAAAAAATATCGGATAAAAAAATAACCCTGCCATTTTGTCTTCGGGAAGCAGGAATACAAGCATTTTTAAACGCCTCCGCCCTGCGTGAAATCCGCAAAAACCCGACAGCGGCACCATGCAATAACTTTTAGGCCTCCCGCGAAAACCGCCAAAGCCTAAATGCAATTACAGAAACGCGCGGTTATTTAAAATCGTCAAAAGCTTCACCATCAAAATACGGCAAACAAAAAAAACGGCCCGAAAATAAAATATTTCCCTCCCGAGGCAACATGGCTGCCCAAAAAAATATCCGCGCCCCGCAATAAAAACAAACCGCCCGGCACGCGCCATTGGGCCCAAAACTACGCGCGCCTAAGCGTCGGCAATATTGCCGTCCACAAGCGAAACAATCCTGTCGGCTATGTCTAAAATACGGTTGTCGTGGGTGACAAGCACAACCGTCACACCCAGATCTTTCGCCATCTTTCTTATTATTCCCACAACTTCCCTGCCGCTCTTTTGGTCCAGCGAGGCCGTTGGCTCGTCGGCCAAAACTATATGCGGCTTTCTCACAAGGGCTCTGGCTATCGCAACGCGCTGCCGCTGCCCGCCCGAGAGATGCGATGGATATTTGTTCGCCTGGTCCGCTATGCCAACCGTCCCCAAAACCTCTAATGCGCGCTCTTTGGAGCTTTCAGCCGTCACCCTGTTGTCAAATGCAAGCGGCAGCTGCACATTTTGGACAACCTTTATCGAGTTTATCAGGTGGTGGCTCTGAAATATAAAACCCATCTCCCGGCGTATCCTGCGAAGCTCGGCGGGAGTTGCCCCCTGCAGGCGGTGGCCGTCAACAACTATCTCTCCTTTCTGAAGCGTAAGCTGCGCGCCTATGAGTTTAAGTAACGTAGATTTCCCCGAACCCGACGGCCCCATTATTATCACAATCTCTCCGCGCGAAAGGTCTAAATTGATTCCGTGCAAAACCTCTTTGACGCCGTCGCCCTCTTGGTAGCTGTGACGCAAATTCCTAACCTGAATGATAGCCTTGCCGTTATCCGACATAATACGCGCAATTTTACAAAACCGCCTTCAAATCTATCTGCCCCAAAAAAACTTCACCTGCGGGAAACAAAAAGCGGGCCGCCGCAAAAAACCGACAAGCCCGCCCCCGCTCCAAATATGGGCACCCCGCGCCTACTTGGCAAATTTCACCACGTCCACACGGCGGTCGTGCTTGGCCTCGGGAGAATTCTTCGGGGCGTCAACCACAGCGCCTATCTCGCCCCTCGCAATGGACTCTATGTTGGAAGCGTCTCCGCCCACGCCAACCATGTAATCGGAAACCGACTTGCAGCGCTTGTCAGACAGAAGCATGTTGTACTCCTCAGTTCCCCACCAGTCGGTGTGTCCAACCAATATAATTTTAAAATCCGGATTGGCCGCAAAGAAATCCACCGCCTGCTTTATCTTCGCGCGCTCGCCGCTCTCAACCGCATACCTGTCAAAGCCGAAATAAACGGTGCAAACAATGTCCTCCGGCCTTATGTTTTCAGGATTAAACTGCCCAAGCGCGTCTATATCGCGATTCTGAAGGCCGTCGCTGCCGAACCCTTGAGAATCTCCCGGCATGTCTCCGTTCATGTCGCCCATGGAATTTCCGGCCCTCGTGTCGAGCGGTGAGGGAGCGTCCATAGAGTCGCACGCGGCAAGCGCAAACGCGGACAATGCAACCAAGGTCAAATTTATAATCTTTTTCATAGTTTTTATGATTCTCAATTATGAAGTTTTAAGGTCTGGCGCACAGTCTTTATTCTATCGCTGTTTTTGCAAGTTTTTTCTGACAATATTTTTGCGCCCGGAAGCGGATTTGCACCTCCATAAGCCCCAATTACGCCCGCAAAAGACAAAAATTTGCCGCAACGCAAATGCGCCCGCCGCCCAAGCAAACGCCAAAAAAATTTTCTTTAATACCCTCAACCACAAGGCCCGCCACCCGGTATCGCAAGCGCGACACAACGCCAAGCAAAAAAACGTCTCCCCGCACGCCGCGGCGGAAAAGGCAAAAACACGCACCCGCCTGAAAGGCGAAAACGCACGCGCATCACATGCCTGACCTCATATTGGGAGACACCACCCTGCGCGCTTTCGGCAGTTTCACAACCCCGCCGCGTTCCTCTATTTCAAGCTCCGTGCGCCTCTGCGCGGCCTCCGCGCGGGCGTACAGCTCCTCAAGCTCCTTCTGGCGGCGCTTCAGGCGCGCTATTTCGTCCTCGCGCTCCTTGAGAAGTTTGCGCATCCTGTTTATCTCGGCGGTGGGCGCGCCAACCTTGATTTTCTGCAGCTTTTCAAGTTCCCTTCTGGTCTCAACCGCGGCGCGGGCAAGTTTGTCGCGCTGCTCGATAAGCTCGGCAGAAGCCCTTTGCGCGGCCTCGCGCGCCTCGGCTTCGCGCTCAAGCTGGGCATTCATGGCGTCTATCATCTGCTTTTGGGTAAGGGCGTTGTTGGCCCTGGCCTTTTCCAGCATTTCCCGCGCCTGGCGCGCGCGCTCAAGATTGGCCTCGGCGCTGCGCTTTGCTATGTCGGCCCTGCGCTCAACCTCCAGCTCAAGGGTTTCGGCGCGCGTGTGTACCGCTTGGCTCTCCGCCTTTAGAACGTTGGCGTACACCCTCTGCTGCTCGTACTTAAAAACAAGTACCACCACCGTCACCGCCAAAAGCGATACGGCAAATATTATGGCTGCGTAAAAATCTTTCATGCGCTCCAGATTTTCCGGCAATGAAACCACCGGATGCAAAACTTTGCAATATTTTTCGGGAATTTTGGCAAAACAGCAAACAAACGCCCAACACAAAAATTACAAAAATTCCGCCGCGACGGAATCGGCAAGGGTTATTCCCTCGTCGGTCAGGCGAATGGCGCCGCCGTCCACAATCAACAATCCGCGCTCGGCAAGCCCGTTTGCCGCCTTGCAAAAGCGCGAAGCGTCAACCGATGGGAAGCGTTCGCAAAGCGCGCGCAAATCAACGCCGCGTCTCGTCCTTAGACCGAAAATTATGCAGTCGGCAAAAAGCGTCCGCTCCGAAAGGCGCACTACGTCGCAATTTTGGAACACCCCGCCCTTTAGCGCGCGCGCCCACAATTCAAGAGAGTCGGGATTGCGCGCGCGAGTTGCCCTCCATTGGCTTGCCGCGGACGGGCCAAGGCCAATCCATCTGGCCATGTTCCAAACAGAAAGATTGTGCAGGCACTGGCAACCGGGCTTTGAGTAGTTGGACACTTCGTATTGGAGAAATCCCAATTCGGGAAGCCGGCGCATGGTGGCAAGCATGAAGTCGGCCTCGCGGTCAAGGCGGGACAAATCCTGCCGGCTGAGCCTTCCTACGCAAGAGGAAGTTGCCGTTTCCGACTCCAAACAATACGCGCTTATATGGTCAACGGGCTGGGCGGCCGCTTCTGAGAGGTCTTCAAGCCACTCGCGCATCTCCTGCCCGCGCGCGCAGAAAATCAGGTCTATATTGAAGTGCTCGAAACCCTGTTCGGCGACGAGATCTATGGCCCCCCTTGCCGCCGAAAGAGAGTGCCCGCGCCCCAGTGCGGCGAGCGTCTTTTCGTTAAAGCTCTGCACGCCCATGGAAATCCTGTTCACCCCAAGCGATTTTAACAGCGAAAGCTTGCTTTTCGTGAGTCCTGTCGGCGCAACCTCAACCGTCCATTCCGAGGCCTTCCCGAATACCGAAAGCATATCGGCCAACTTTTCCATTCGCGCCTCGGAAAGCACCGACGGAGTGCCGCCCCCCCAGAATACGGTATCGGCGCGCAGTTGGCGCGCTGATGTGTCCATAACGGGGTCTGCAGGACCCGTGCAATCTTGGCGCCTGCAGATGCCCGGCGCTAAGTGGCGCAAAGGCTGGAGCGTTTCTTCGTGCGGGCGCGCGCCGTTTGGCGGCCTACCCGCGCCTCCTTCACAAATGTCTTTTTCATGCGTGGCGGCGCAATCACCCTCCGAATGAAAGGCGCCTTCTGACAAGGCGCGCACAAGGCCTATTTCATCTCCCACAGCCTCAATGTAGGAATCCATATCCAGAGGCGTGGGCGCGCGCTTGTAGAAACGGCAGTAAGAACACGCTTTCGCGCAAAACGGAACGTGAACATATATTCCCAAATTTTTGAAAATGGCTTGCATAAAGGGCGGTTTTTTTTATAAACGCCATATACTATATTATCGCAACTGTTAAAATGAAAAAGCTTATATCTCTTGTGGCGGCTCTTGCGGGCGCTATGTTGGCGGGATGCTCGGGTTTGACGAATTTGACGCCCGAAAATGTCGCGGAAAATTCCTCGCGCACTTACACTATAAGTATGAGCGCGCACATAAACGACGGAAGCGTCATACAAGACTCTATAAGGCCGTACATTGTCATAGACGGAGAGATTATCCCCATGCGCAAGGCGGAGGACATGAAGCACGACCGCATATACGAGTACGACTATTCCATGCCTAAGAACCGCAAGGAGGCCAAATATTACTTCCTGTTGGACTACGATGTTGAAAACTCCATAGACGGCGTTTCCAAGCACAGGCAGATGACCAGCCGCACGGTTTACGTATTGAGGCCCATTTCGCGCTATGTAATAAGCATGCAAAACGAGCGCGGCCCGGTGGGAACGGTTGTCCCGGTTTTGGGGCGCGGGTTCGACAAGCTTGACAGGGTGATAATAGGCGATGTTTATGCGGACTCCGAATTTATTTCCAGAACTACGCTAAATTTTGTTGTTCCGCCGCTGCAATCCGGCAGAAATTACGATGTCAGCCTAATAAACACCAAGGGCGACGAGATTTGGATAGGGCAGTTTCGCGTGGACGCCTCAAACATGAATGTTTCGCCGGCCTCGATAGACATAACGGGCGGAGACCTTGTGACGATGATTTTCAATATAGGCTTTGAGGCGCCCAAAGGAGGGTATCCGATAGACGTAAAGACCAACATTCCAAGCTCCATAATTATGGACGAAATTGTTGTTCCGGAAGGCAAGAGATCGGTGACGGCCACGCTGAAGGGTGCAGCCGCGGGCAAAGGCTTTCTGTACATTAACGGACTCGGCTTCACGGAAAAGGTAATTCCAGTGGAGGTCAGGGAGAACAACGAGCTGCTTTCCGTTGCAAACGACGCCGCGCGCAAGGTTGACCAATCCGCAGCCAAAGAAGATGCGGCAAAACAGGCCACCGGCGAAAAAGTTAAGAGCGACGGCGAATCTTCCCAAAATGCCGCAGCGGCCGCAAAGCCCGTCAAGCCTGAAGGCGCAAAAGCCGAGGTGAAAGCCGACGCTAAGGACAAGCCGCAGCCAAATCTTGAATCGGCGGCGCCAGCCGGCGCGTCTGGCGCGGCGAAATCCACACAGGAAAGCTCTGCAAATGCCGGGGCAAACACAAACGTACTCAAGAGTGTCTCAGACGCCGCGCGCAAAGTTGACGAAGCCGCAGCCAAGCAAGACCTAAAAGAACCGTCTTCCGGCACAGAAGCTAAGGGTGTCCAAGAGGCTCCCAAAGCTTCCGCGCCTTCAAGCGATGAGCCGGTTGTTGAGCCGATAAATAAAACGAATTAACATCAAACTTTATGGAAGCCAAAAAAGTAAAGAATACCGCCTCCGACAACAAGGGGGACACCGGTGCGGATGTTGAAAACCTCAGCAGCGAACAGCCCATAGAGTGCGTTTTTGCCGACATGTCCGAGCGCCTGATGAAAATACAGCGCGACCTTCTTATGCCGGCTTTCATATTTGAGAACGAGCAGATACAAAACACCATAACTTTTTTCGGCTCGGCCCGCATAAAGCCCGAGGCTGTGGCCGAAAAGGAATACAAAGAGCTTCAATCGAAAAAGACGGCCTCGAAAGAGTACAAGGAGAAGTTGTCGGCGGCAAAGATGGCGGTTGAAATGTCCAAATACTACACTGCCGCCGAGGAGTTGGCAAGGCGCCTGCAAGAGTGGTCGAACTGCCTCGATTTGCCGCAGAGCGAGAAGTTTTATATCATGACTGGCGGCGGCCCCGGAATAATGGAGGCGGCAAACAAAGGCGCCTACACCGCGGGGGGAAAAACGGTTGGCGCAACCATAACCATTCCAGACGAGCAGGCAAGAAACTCCTATGTGCGCAACGGGGTTTGGATAAACTTTCACTATTTTCTCATGCGCAAATTCTGGCTGTTATTTTTCGCAAAGGCGCTTGTTGCCTTCCCGGGCGGAACGGGCACTTTTGACGAATTTTTTGAGGTATTTACGCTCATGAAGACGCGCAAAACAGACCAGCACTACATACCAACCGTCCTATTTGGAAAAAAGTTTTGGGAAAATGTGGTGGATTTCGACTACATGGTCAAGACCGACGTGATAACAAAGTCGGATTTAAACTTTTTCCGTTTTGCCGACACTGTTGAGGAAGCCTACGAATTCATCACCCAAGAGCTTGAGCGTCTGATGAAACTGAAGCGCATAAAGTAGGCCGCAAAGCGGGTTTGCAAATGCGCGTTTAATTTGCCGGCGGGAATATTTTTATTCTGCGCCGTTTTTTTTTGCGGAGCCTCGCAATTTGGACGCGGGACAAAAGCTCCAGTTGCTGCTTACGCTATGTTTGCAGTTTTTGCACTCTCGGTGGGGGATTTGAGAAGAAAAGAATCCACGCCAAGCTTGAAAAACAGCAAGTAAAGATCTTTGGGAAATTTTAAAAGTTTGTTCAGCTTCAAAAAGGACATTCCGGCGGTTTATCCGCGCATGCGCGTCATATATACTGCGGGGCGATGCGGCGCGCAAAAATTCTTCACGGCAAAAGGCGCACAGGGCGCAATCAGCAACTTACACCGCAATTTTGGGAAATACAAAAACGCAGAACGTGCGCAAGAAACGGTGTTAAAAGACCAAAGACCCCAAAACCATCACGCCCATGCCCGCAAAAGCCCCAAAGATGCCGTAGTGTTCTTCTCCGTATTCCCTTGCCATTGGGAGAAGTTCGTCCAGGGCGATATAAACCATTATTCCCGCCGTTGAAGCAAGCACGCAACCTATCACGGTATTGGTCAACAGGGGCGCCAAAAACAAATATGCCACGATGGCTCCGAGAGGTTCAGTCAGGCCCGACAATGCGCCAACCATAAAAGAGTAGCCCTTGCTGCCCGTTGCCGTATACACCGGCAGGGAAACCGATATCCCCTCGGGTATATTGTGGAGCATTATGGCAAACCCCACGGCCATTCCCACATTTATATCCTCAAGGCCCGTCACAAAAACCGACAGCCCTTCGGGAAAATTATGTATGCTTATGGCAACTGCGGTAATCACGGCCATTCTGTTCAACCTCCCACCTTTTTGGGAGGGTTCTTGGGAAGCCGCGGAAAGCATTTCGCTATGGACGTGGCTTGGGATGAATGCGTCTATTAGCGCAGCCGCTGCCGCGCCCAAAAAGAAGGCGGCCATTCCGGCAATTTTGGAGGTTTTCTCAACGCCTATGCCCAGCCAATCGGCGCCGTCTCCGGCAATTTGCGAAAACGATATTGGAAGAATATCCATAAACGACAGATACAGCATTACGCCGGCCGAAAAGCTCATTCCAAGCGCGAGCCATCGGAAATCGTCGCGTTTTATCACGAACGTGAGCGCGGCGCCTATGGCGGTGGAGGCGCCCGCTAAAAAAGTGATAAAAAATGTTGCAAAAACGTTGTCGCTCATATTGAAATTTCCGGCAGGGAAATTAAATTCCCAAATGTAAAGAGTCAACTGTTTAGAAAGCACCGCTGCGTTTTATAAAGGAAAGGATTAAACCATGGCAGATTTAAAAGGGACAAAGACAGAGAAAAACCTGATGGCCGCCTTTGCGGGAGAGTCTCAGGCAAGAAACAAATACACATTCTTTGCCAGCGTTGCGAAGAAGGAGGGGTTTGAACAGATATCGGCCATATTCCAGGAAACCGCCGACAATGAAAAAGAGCACGCAAAGCGCTTCTACAAATTTCTTGGGAACGCTTCCGTAGAGGTGTGCGGCACATACGGCGCATGCCTGGCAGACACGGCCGCAAACCTTCTTGCGGCGGCTGAGGGTGAACACGAGGAATGGTCGGACATATACGCAAGAAGCGCAAAAGAAGCTGAAGAGGAGGGTTTCCCGGAAATAGCCGTTTTGTTCAAAAAGATATCGGAAGTTGAGATGCACCACGAGCAGCGCTACCGCAAGCTTCTGGAAAACATCAAGAACGGCGCCGTCTTCAAGAAGGAAACTTCCATAAAGTGGAAATGCAGAAACTGCGGATATATACACGAAGGCCCCGGGGCTCCGGAAAAGTGTCCTGCCTGCGCCCATCCGAAGGCCTATTTTGAAATTCTTGCGGACAACTTTTAATTGCGGATTTGCTCCGCTGTAATTTAACGCGCGGCGTTCCCGTCTGCGGGGCGCCGCGTTTTGTTTTGCGCAAGCGCAATTCTTTTGCGCCCGCAAATCCCAGTGCTTTTCAAAACCGACAATTTGGAAAATATCCACGCACTCTCATAAGGCGCACATGCTTATTTCCACGGCACTATTGGCAAAAAAAGACACTCAGTTTAGCAAGCGGAAATTTTAAGGCGTACCCCAACGCGCCTTCCCTATTTAACGCAAAAATGCCAATCTAAAAAAGCGTCCTTATCTTTATGCAATATTTATGGCAAAAACGCTTCAATAGCCCTTGCGCAGCAATTTCAAAAAACAACCGCCCGCACGCGGCAGCATGGCAATACAAATGCCCGGCAAACAGCGCCCTTGCCCAAGCGTTATTTTACCCCGCGAAGCTTGCGCAATTTATAATTCACTATTCTCATGCCTCTGGGCAAATATCTCAAGGGCGCGTAAAATATGTACGATAGGAATATCACCGCAAAACTGTATTCGCGCAATGCCACTATCAAGACCAGGCACACCACCGTCAAGATAAAGGAACGGAACCTCATGCTGGTTGTCCAAGTTATATGCTTAAAAGACGGATAGGGAATATTGCTCACCATCAGGCAGGCTATCAAGAGCATCAGAGGCATTAACAACACGCTGTATTTGCCCAAATCGAAGCTTAACATGGTGAGGGCTATTGAAGCCACCGCCCCGGCAGCCGCCGGTGCCGGAAGGCCCGAGAAATCGCCGCACTCGTACTTTTCGTGCCCTTCTATATACGGATTTGTCAAAACATTAAACCGCGCCAAACGCACGGACGCGCAAAGCATGAATATAAAACCTATCATCCAGCCGGTGTTGCGCAGAAAGTCGCGGTAGGAGGCCGACATGGCCTCGGTTGGACTCAAAATGAGAAAGAACACCAACAGGCAAGGCGCTATTCCAAAAGAGACACTGTCGGCCAGAGAATCGAATTCTTTGCCAAAGAGGGAAGACTTCCCCGACATTCTGGCAACCCTGCCGTCAAGGGCGTCGCACAGAAAAGCCGTAAGTATGCACAATATGGCCAACAGGTATCCCGAGGAACTCGACGTCATCTTGTCCGCACTCGGAGAAATGAGCGCGGCAATATTTTCGAGCATCTGTACCGTTTTTTCGTCGGTGGCAAACTTTGCCTGTATGCACAAGATTATAGACAAAAAACCGAAAAACAAATTTCCGGCCGTAAACAAATTCGGCAGAATGTAAATCTTACTGGCCTGATGCACATTCTGCCAGAGCTTTGGGGAGGTAGAATTCATTTTTTTAGAGACTCCAGATATTTCCAGAAATTGTCCTCCTGTTCAAGGGCCGTCTCCTCCTTAAACGGGAGTTTGAAACGGAACACAAAATCCGCAAGTGTATGCTGATGCAGAATATAATGGGCGTACAAGGTTTGCTTATCCTCCAAGACTTCAAAGTATATGCGAAAGTCTCCGGTGCGGAGCCTGTAATATATCTTCCCGTTGCGGTTGATCTTGCCTATATTGGGCAACCCGCCCTCAAGCTCTTCCTCTGTCAAAGAGCCGAACGATTCTATTATTTCGAGCTGCGCAAGCTTTCCAAGCTTGTTCAACTCCGCCATACTCTGGTTGCTAAAAGTAACCTGATACATTGCCGTTTATAAAAATCAGTCGCCAAGTCTGACCAAAGCATAAAAAATATTCAAACAAAAATATTTCGGCGAAACTTTGCCCGCTTGGGATTGTTTAATACCGCAAAGCCGAAGACCTCCCTTCGGCCGAATTGAAAACAACATGAAAATATTACTACTTATTTTAGCCGCTTCGTTAGTGCCATTTGCGGCGGGCGCCCAGGAAGGCGCCCCGCGCCCACCAAGAAAACATCCTCCAAAAGAAAGAAGGATGCCCCCCGACGACATCGCCACAATATTCTCCCAGATGGATCCTGCTACAAGGATACAGCTGATGAAAGAGTTTGATAAAAACGGCGACGGCCGCCTTGATCCAAAGGAACGCGCCGAGGCCGTCGAAAGCATCAAAGAGAAAATATTGGATCTTGAGCAGCTGCGCCTAAGGCACGCCGAGGGCGTAATCAAAAAGTTCGACAAAGACGGCGACGGAAAACTTGACTCCAAGGAGTTGAGTGCGTTCCTTGAGGAACAAAGAAAAATATTCGCCGAATCCAGAGGAGGAAGGGGACGCGGCGCACGCAATTTGCCGGCAGACATCCTTGCAAAATATGACAAGGACGGCGACGGAAAGCTTGGCCCTGCGGAACGCAGGCAGATGCACCAAGACATGATGTCCAAGCGCAACGCGCTTATAAAGAAGTACGACAAGGACGGAGATGGCAAATTGAGCGATGCCGAAAAAGACCAACTCATAAACGATCCGGAAGTGCGCAATATGATGAAGCGCATGATAGGTAATACACCGCCGCCGCCTCCCCCAGGAGACAGATGAAATTTAATTAACTCCATAAAACGCGAACTCCCCAAGATTTCCGGGGAGTTTTTTTAGGCCTATCCTTGGCCCATAACAGATTTAAAACGTCCGCCATAGACGGGCTCTCCACAAACACAGCAATTTTACCAAACGACCATTCGCGCCAGCCTAAAAACCGCTTTTGAACAATAAACCTTTCAACCCAGAAAATTTATTTACCTTCAAACTCCACATCTGGCGGAGACATTATTCTGGAAAAGACGCTTTTCCAAATGCGCCAAATGAAAGCAGCCATGCCAAAGTAAAAGCGCGAATACAGACAATAATATTCTAATAACAGCATTAAAGCCCAAGTGCGAAAATCCATTTTCCAATGGGCAAACTTCCCCCTGTACACTGCCCCATCCGCTGGAAAAAAATTTCAGCGTATTTTGCGCCCAATAAACCCGCAAAAAAAAAGAGACGGCAAAAATGCCGTCCCCTTTCAAAAGTCTTTGCTGATTCCCTTTATTTCCTGCGCCTGTAAGCAACAAACGCCAACGCCAGCGCGCCAAGGGCAAAAGCCACATGCGAAGGCTCGGGAACAACAAAAGTTATGGAATTGCTGCCAAGGCTGAAATCTACATTCGAATCAATGTTGAACTTGGACCAGTCTATCCCGCTCCCGGAAACCAATTCCTCAAGCGATATTTCCAAAGAATTTCCCGATTCAAAAGCCTTCCCGTCTACAACAAATGTCAATTTGCCAAAGTCGTCGCCCACAAAGGCCCCGCCGGAACTAAGTTTCCCAAAGCTGTCCGCGCCGTCAACAGATATGACTATGCTGCTCGACGAATCCAACGCGATATCCCCGGCCACACTCACAAGCGACCCGGCACCTATCTCAACCGCTGAAGCATTCCCTGCCCAGCTCGACAGTTTCAACGTTGAGCCGTCCTTGACCGATATTGTGCCGTCTATCGCCGACACATCGCAAGCGAAAGTCATAGATCCGCCACCGACAACCTCAACCGAAGCGCCATTTGAACCCTTCATCAAGTTCACGCCGTTTTGAATCTCAATAGAATTCCCATTGGTGTTAAATCTGGCCAAACCGTCTACAACATAGTTGAAGACGCCCTCCTTACCGTTCAAACCCAAAACAAGGTAGCTTTGGGTCGCGCCCAAGGTGCCTCCGTTGGAGTGGGTCAAAGTGAAGTTATCGCCCGCCCTATGGTAGGAAAAAGAGCCTATATTCAAAGTACCTCCCGCTATGTTCAACGCGGTTGTATATTTATAGGTTAATCCGTCGCCCGAACCGGAGGTGTTAAACGAGCCTGAATCCACAGTGGCCCCTTTGTTTATGGTAACCGTTCCAGTCTGGTCAGCGCTTCCATAGTACAGCGATATCGCAGAAAATTTGTAGTAAGACGGCGTGTTGTCATCGTACGCGCTCAAAGTCAGCGATAACACCGGATCCTTTATATAACTTTGCCCTATGTTTACTGTCCCAGTCTCAAGCTTGGCAATCTTGAGTTCCACGCTTTCCGCATTCACATTGAACGACGGCACCGGTCTAATATCGTCGTTGTCAGGGTTGTAAACCTGCCCAAAGTCATTGGGTTGATTGTTGTACTGCACCTCGAAAATGGCTTCGCGCGCCTGTATGACAATCGGGCCAACCGGCATCCCAGAATAATTTCCATAAAATGAGAACGCATTCCCATACACACCACTGCTTATGTAGTGGAACGTGTTTACCGATACGTTAGTTCCCCGGGCTATATCGTAAAACCCCTCAACCGTGAGGTTATCCTCGGCAGTCAAACCGCCCTCGGGTATCGGAATGTTTGAAGTGAAATTCCCCGCCGCCAAACCGGCAAATTTATCCGACCCGTCAGCTTTTCTATTGGACGTTATTACATAATCCTCAGAAAACGCGGGAAACGCGGCAAGCATTCCCAACAGGCACAATATTTTCCCATACAGTCTCATAACTCTATCTCCTTCCAAAGCTTCTCCTAGCAACGGCAATTCCCATCGCAATTAAACCCGCAAGAACCGCCACAGTTCCAGGCTCGGGAACAGCCATAAATGTTATGGTTCCGTCTCCGTTCAAGACATGCGCATACTCGCCGGCGCTAATGTCGAAAGCGTCCCAATCGACAAACTTGGTATCGCCTATAACCTCGTTCAAAGTCATAGTAATGCTATCGCTATACGCAAATGCATCGGCGTCTATAACAAACTGCAAAGCGCCGTACGAACCGTCGGACGTAGTTATTGTAATATCGCCATAACCGCCCATTATGTATCCAAAATTATACTCGTCGGTCACATCTATTATTATCTTGGAATTGCTATTCAACACCAGATTGCCAACTTCAGGATTTTCATCCATATCGCCGTCCAGAGAAATAAAACAACCGGCGCCAACCCTTACCGACTGCGCGTTGTTGAACCACCCAGTTGATGTTGACACATATGTGCCGTCAGTCACCACAACGTTGCCTGTCACCGCATTAAGCGAACAATTAAATATGAAATCGCCACCGCCTTTTATAGTAAGGCCGCCTTTGACGCCGCTGGCGGAAACCAAATCAACTGAAGAGTCAAATGTTATTCCCCTGCCGCTTGTGTCAAACACCGCATTTGAGCCAATAACATACTTCAGCGTGCCATCCAACCCGTTGCGGCTCAAAGCCACCCTCGAATCCTTGGCGCCGAAAGTTCCACTGAGATGGTTTATTGTAAAATTGTCGCCTGAAAAAGAATACGTAAAACCGCCCAGATACAACGCGCCACCGTTTATGTTAAATACGGTGTAGTAATCGTAAGTATGCCCGCTCTCGCGTGTGGTGGTGGTAACGCCATTGGCCTTAACAATAGCACCCTCGTTTATATTCAAAGTTGCGCTGGTATTGCCGTTGTTCCCGTAATAAATCACAAAGTTGTTAACATTCGAAACGCTTTCAACTCCGGGAGCATAGGGGTTAAAAGTCATCACAGGCTCCCCAAACATGGATGTAGCCTGCCCAAACCTAATGTTGGAACTTGTCATTATAGAGCCGTTGACCGTCCACTTCGCGCCGTTGTTGAGGTTTATAAACTCGCAATCTCTGACATCGTCAGGATTCTTGTCATACCACACCCTGAAGTAGCCCTCTTTAAAAGTATAGTTGGCAGTGCCGTAAATTGACAACCCTTTCCCCCACATGCCATTGCTGGTGTAGTCAAACTTGTTTACCGAAAATGTGGAATTATAGATGTCGTAATAGTTTAGCACAATCACGTCGTCGGTGGACAGAATCTTCCCGGAGGGCGGAACCGGGGAGACCTTCCCCTCGGATATCGCCGTGTCGAGCCCGTAAAACCTATCCGCACTACCGCTTGGAGCCACTCCCGTTATAGTATATTCGGCCGCAAGCGCCGAAACGCAAGTGAGGGCGTAAGCAAAAAGCAACTTTGAGATTCTGTGCGTCGATTTCATGGGGATAACTTTTAGCTGCATCTATTTTCAACAAAGCCAGCGCCGCGCCAAATAGTTGGGATATTTTTCCGCAGACACCACCTCTATATAAAAATCTATCGCCCAACTTTAATGTTTGTCAATTTTTTTTGAAAAAAAAAAAAACGCACCCCGAAAGGGGGTGCGAGCAAAATAAGTTCCAAACAAAAACTACTTTCCAGCAGGATCCGTCAAGGCAAAGACCGCTGAAATATAGACGAAGAAATCTTCGTATTGTTTAGGATTCTGATCGTATTTCGCCTTGTGCTCGTCGGTCAGAATGGGACGTTTTTCAAACTTCTTTGAGAGAGCCTTTATTTTTACGGTATGTTCCTTGTTGTCAAGCTTATCTGCCAACATGACAAACACCCTTCTATTCCACGAACAATGCTGGTCGAAGCACCTTACCTCCCTTTTTTTGCCGTCCACGGTCACTTCCATCATGCCTCCGTCAACGCCAAAGCGCACGCAGGCCAGGGCTCGCGTTCCCTTGAATTTAAAGGTGAATTCCTGTTCAGGAACAAGTTTTACAAACCTTCCCCAATCGCTGTTGCCGAATTTAGACCTTTCAAAACCCTTGGTAGAAGGCAACTCGTCCATCATTATGATGTCAACCTTCTCGACGCAATCGGCGCGCATGGGCTGCGGAATGACGCGCTTGCCTGAATTCTTCTTTGAGGCCGCAAAAATTGCCGGCAGGGAGCGCTCTATGGACTCGGTGTACAAGACGTGCCCCGTCGCGGAATCGGGGTGAACCCCGTCTTTGGCAAACGGAATCTTTCCGTCGGCATCAACCGCCGCCTTCGTCTTCATCGAGGCGTCGGCCTTGGCTCCCTTTGCGACGGGTTTGGAACTCTTCATGTCAAGCTTCCCCTCACCCGACAGCTCCGCCACGCGCTTGCCGAAGTTTATCGACGGAATTTTATAATAGTCGGCAATTTCCTCCATCACCGAGGCAGCCCTGTTCATTTTGCCGGTCTTTAAAATCTCCTTGTCCATGCCATTGGTGATGGTGTAGACAAAGCAAATATCGGTAGTTTTGTCCTGCGCCCAGATTTGGCGCACTATGCCCTCTATATTTTTCCTTATTTCAACCGGGGCTGCCCAGCCGTCGTTGACGGCAAACTCAACAAACACGAGGTCGGGCTTGCCTTCAAGCACGTCCTTCCCCAGCCGGCATACGCCGAAGTCAGAACCGGTCCCGCCTATCGCGGCGTGTATCTCTTTAAAACTCGCCTTTGGGAATAGCTTTCTAAACAGGTCAAGGCTCTGAACTCTCCAACCCGGCTGGGCGGTAATACTCCCGCCCAAATACGCAACCTTCAAATCCTGTTTTCCGCCCAAACATTTTTTGTAGAAGTTTGGGAGCCCTCCGCGGGCCACACATTCCACCATATCGCGGGGAACGAAGGCGTTTTCGTCCGCCTGCTGGGCCGTCGCCGAAAACGCAGGGAGCGCGGCAAGGGCAAATGCAAATATTTTTAGTTTGTTGGTCATAATCTTGTATTCCTTTTGATTGTTTCCTATTTTAAAAAATTACTTGGTTTTCTTGACGGAAATCAAATCGCCAAAAATATACAGCGCCGAAACATAAGTCAGGGTAGGCTCATACTTGGCGGG
>CASEFZ010000035.1 GCA_949287395.1 uncultured Verrucomicrobiota bacterium | reverse complement strand
GCGCCGAAAGGGTGGAGGGCACACTGTTCGGCAACGGCGAAAGAACTGGCAATTTGGACATAGTGACAGTTGCGCTGAACATGTTTTCCGAGGGCGTGGAACCAAATTTGGATTTTTCAGATTTGCCTGCCATACGAAGGGCCTACGAGGAGTGCACAAGAATGGAGGTTCCGCCGCGCCATCCATACGCGGGTGATTTGGTGTTTACGGCCTTCAGCGGTTCTCACCAAGACGCGATAAAGAAAGGCATGGACCTGATGAAAAAGGGCGGGACCGGCAGGTGGGAAGTACCGTATTTGCTGATAGACCCGACCGATATAGGGTGCAATTACGAGGCAATAATAAGAATAAACTCGCAGAGCGGAAAGGGCGGGGTTGCGTATATTTTGGCAACGGACTTTGGATACGACCTTCCCAAAGCCATGCACCAACAGGTGGGGGATTTCGTAAACGCCCGGGCCGACGAGCTTGGCAGGGAGCTTGCACCTGACGAAATATTTAAAATATTTTCGGACGAATTTGTCCGGAGGCAGTCTCCGGTGATGTTGCTGTCACACAAGGTGGAGTATGTGGAACATTCAGACACCGGGGAAATAAAATTGATAGCCAATGTAAAAATAAACGGGGAGGAGCGCGTACTAAGCGCATTCGGAAACGGCCCCATAAACGCGTTGGTGGGCGCGTTGAAGGCGAATTTTGGGGACGTTTTTAGGCTGACGGATTACAGGTCTCATGCAATAGGCAAGGGGTCGGCTACAAACTCTGCGGCGTACGTGTGTCTGGAATCGAAGGAAGGTTCGGAGACGGCGTGGGGCGTGGGCGTCGATTCAAACATAGAGGCCGCGGGTCTTAAGGCTCTTGTGTGCGCCTTTAACAGGCTGCTTGGGGAAAGCATAAAATAGTCTATTGGGGCTATCCGCGCCGGCGTGTGCCCGCGGGGCGCGGGTGGCGGCGCGGACGGCTCCGGTTATGGGTGTGCGCACTTTGGCGCGGCGCTTGGCGGGGAAAGTTCTATTCCCGGCCGGGTTTGCGGCGGCGGGTGCGCGGCAGGAGGGAAGTTTTTCTTGAAAAAATGGAAAATTTTTTTGGGCCAAAAAGAGCTTGACAAGAAGTCAAGCTTGGGTAGGGTACGCAATTTCAAACTTTAAAAGGTGTAATTATGGGGCAACCAAAACGCAAACAGTCAAAACAACGCACGCGCCTTCGCAGGGCGGCTAATCATTTCGAACTTCCGCAAGTGGCTAAAGATCCGACGGATGGCAGCTTTTTTGTCCCCCACAGGGTAAATCCGTCAAACGGCACATACAGGGGCCGCCAGGTGAAAACCGTCAAGGTTTAGGCGGCGTCGGAGAAGTTTTTTGAGTTGTAATGCGGGATTATTTTTGCGATAACTCCCGCGTTTTCTTTTGTGAGGGAAACGCACGGCGCGTTTGGCGCCGCGGAAGCGCAGTGTGCAGCCGGTTGGATATGAACCAGAGACTTCCAAGCATAGCGGTTGACGTGATGGGTTCCGACATGGGACCCGCGGAAATCATTGCGGGCGTAAAGCAGGCGCTGAGGGAGGATAAATCGGCATACGAGATTATAGTTGTCGGCAACGAGGCGGAGATAACGCCCATGCTGCTGCGCGCAAACATACTGCGCGACAACCGCGTTAAAGTTTACAACGCCACGGAAG
This sequence comes from uncultured Verrucomicrobiota bacterium, assembly GCA_949287395.1. Lineage (GTDB taxonomy): Bacteria > Verrucomicrobiota > Verrucomicrobiia > Opitutales > Intestinicryptomonadaceae > Merdousia. The sequence continues at coordinate 21,457 of CASEFZ010000035.1, read as the reverse complement.
TTATAGGCATGGACGAAAAACCCATTCAGGCTATTAAGTCTAAGAGGGATTCGTCGATGATGCGCGCGATAGAAACGGTGAAGCTTGGGTCGGCGGACGCCGTTTTGAGTTGCGGGAATACCGGGGCCCTGATGGCGGGAGGCACGATAAGGTTGCGCACTATAGACGGGATAGAACGGCCGGCGCTGGCGACGATAATTCCCGGAAAGGCGAAAAATTTTGTCATGATAGACGTTGGGGCTTCGCCGGACCCCAAGCCGGAAAGCCTGGTGGACAACGCGATACTTGGGGCAAATTATGCGCGCATAGCACTGGGTGTGAAGTCTCCGCGCGTCGGGCTGATGAGCAACGGAACGGAGGACGGCAAGGGAAACATGCTTGTCCAGACAGCCCACAAACTTTTCAGGGCCCAAAATGGGGTTGTAAACTACGGCGGGTTGTTGGAGGGGTTCTCGCTTTTCGACGGAGAGTTCGATGTGGTGGTTTGCGACGGTTTTACGGGAAATGTGTTGTTGAAGTCTCTTGAGAGCTCCGTTAGAATGATGAAGGAAATCATCAAGGAGGAGATCAGCAAGAACTGGATAAGGAAGTTTGGGATACTTCTTGCGAAGGGCGCTTTTAAGGATATGAAGAAGCGCATTCCCGTGGACAAGTTTTCGGGGGCGCCGCTGTTGGGCTTGAACGGCCTGGTTGTCAAGGCCCATGGATCGAGCAACCGCAAGCAGATAGCGGGGGCGATACACATCACTTTGCGCTGCCTGCGCATGCGCATAAACGACAAAATTAAGGCCGACGTGGGCAATTTGCGCGAGGCCATAGAGGAGGCAAAATTCAGGCAACTGGATATAGTTTGAGGCGCGCGCGTTTTTTTCCGCGCGCGGAGCAAGGAAAATTTTTTACGGGGCCCAACCCCTCCGCCGCCGGTCTTTATGGCGGCGGGCATTCTCGGAATAAATGTTTTATCGGAGAGTTGAAAAGATATGAAGATACCAAGATCTATAGTCGTGGCGGGTACGGGAAGCTATGTGCCGCGCAAGGTTGTGACAAATGCCGACCTTGAAAAGATGGTCGAAACTTCGGACGAATGGATTTTTGAGCGTTCGGGCATACGCCGCAGGCATATTGCCGCGGAGGGCGAGAACACGTCGGACATGGCTTTGCAGGCGTCGTTGAAAGCTTTGGAAAGCGCGGGATTGTGCGCGCAGGACATAGATTTGGTGGTATTGACAACCGTAAATCCCGACATGTTGTTTCCGTCAACGGCTTGCATATTGCAGGGAAAGCTTGGAATAAGAAACAACATACCGTGCTTCGATTTGGAGGCGGCGTGTTCCGGCTTTGTGTACGGGTTGGAGGTTGCAACGCGCATGATGCAGTCGGGAATGTACAGGCACGCCCTTGTGGTTAGCTCCGAAAAGATGAGCGCGATGGTCGATTGGAAGGACAGGGCAACTTGCGTCCTCTTCGGAGACGGTGCGGGAGCGGTTGTTTTAAGCGCAAGCGACGAAGACGGAGTGGGAGTGATAGGCTCTGTATTGGGTTCCGACGGCAGCGATACGGGAATTTTGTGCATGCCTGCGGGCGGTTCGGCAATGCCGCCTTCGCACGAGACGGTTGAGGCGGGGCTTCATTGCGTGAAGATGAACGGCAAGGAGCTGTTCAAGAGGGCCGTCCATATAATGCAGGAAAAGGCGCTTGAGGTTTTGGATTTGTGCGGTGTGGGCGTAGACGAAATTGCGCTTCTGATTCCGCACCAGGCTAATGCGCGCATAATAGACAGCGTGGCAAAGCGCATGAAAATTCCCTCAGAAAAAGTTTATGTAAATATTGAGGACTATGCAAATACGTCTTCGGCGTCGATACCGATAGCGCTTGACGAGGTTGTGCGCAGCGGAAGGGCGAAAAAGGGCGAATACGTGCTTTTGGTGGCTTTCGGAGCCGGGCTTACTTGGGGGGCCACGCTCTTAAAGCTTTAGGACACTATTTTCAGGCTGGTTTTTGCGCGGCATTCGCGCAAAAACTGCGTGCGCCGCCGCCGTTTGCGATAGATTGGGGCGGTGTTTGACTTTTGTGTCGGGTGCGCAATTTTGCAGCGCCGATTTTGAAAGTTTTTTTTGCGCGCATGTGCCGGGAAGAAATGCTGTTAGAAAAGCGGGTGGCAGGCGCGTGAGCTACCGTGTTTCCTTTGGGGCGGCAGCCTGATGGGAAATTTCTATCTGCGGCCGGGTTTTGCGGCGGCAGGCGCGCGGCAACTGGGATTGAAGGTGGGCAATTAGAAGGCCACGATAAGTTGTCCGCCAACAACGAGAGCGTCGTCGATGTTGCGGTTGCCGTAGGGGCGCATTATGTATTGTACGTCGGGCTGTATGGAGATGTTTGGGGTCAGCTGGAAGAGGTATGTGAGTTCAACAACGCTTTCGTATGTGGCGTCGTATCCGCTGGAATGCGAATAGTCGCTGCCGAAGGTGCCAAACATCCACGATACGAAGATACCGTCTTGGTCTCTATACGGGACAAATCCTTGAAATTGAAGCCCCGAATAAACCATCCATGGCATGACTGATATGCTCTCTACCGGCGAGAATTGCGCCCCCGCCCATACCGCTATATATTGGTTTGGATTGGAGCGTTCCGCCCATACCGTCTGCTGCCCCTGCAAATAGAAACCGTATCCGTTGTTTCTGCTGCCGGAGGTGCCGTATTGTTGCATTGGAAAACCGTCGAAAAAGTATCCGCCAATTTGGTAAGTTCCGGGAAGGGAAGTGCCGTCGGAGGCCGTGAGAGCGGGCGTCCATGTCAGCTGTGCCATCATCATGTATGCGTCGCTGCCAGATATCTTTAGGTTTGTGCCGTTGTATTTGGGCGACTGCACATTTTGCGGAACTTGATACAAACCGTAGGCCAAAGACCAATTTTCGTCCGGCGAATATTGGAGCGTCATGCCCCAGGTTGCTATTGGAGACGAAGTGTAGGGGGAATTGTAAAATATGGCTTCGGGGGTGCAATCTATGCCGCCGCTGACAAGATATCCGAAAACGGGAAGGCTGGCGAAGGTGTCGGACATGCTCAGCCTCCCCATGCGAACCTTGAAATCGCCCACGCGGGTGGATATCTTTTGGGCTATGTAAATTTCATACAAGAGGGCGCCGTCGGTGACGCTCGATTCCGATACCGTGAAGAAATTGCCTATGGTGTTGGACAGGTTGCCGCCGGCATTGTACGCGCCGGAAACAACTAAAGTGGCGCCCTTCCAGCCGATGAGCTTTTCCATGTCGGCGCGCGCGCCGTATATCATTTCATGGGTGTAGTTTGTGGCTTGGGCTGCGCCCCCGTAGGGGTTTGTCAAAAGCACGGCGTAATAGTCGAAAAACAGGCGTACTCCCGCATTTTCGTCGAGGCTGTTTTGGGCTTCGGATATTTTTGCGTTAAGGGCGTTTAATCCGAAATTTCCGTAGGGTAGCGGCATGTTTTCAGACGTTGCGGAGGCGGCGTTTTCCTGGGAAATGGCGCTGCGGACGGCAAACAGCAAGACCGCGCATGCGAAAAAATGCGGGAGTATATTTTTCATTCGTGTATGTCGCTTTCTGTTGAGGTTCGATGCTTCATAGACAGCCCATATTTAAAAAATTCCCAAAAAAAATGCGCGTATGGAAAAGGTTTTTTTCCGCGGAGCTTTCTATGCGGCGGGCCAGTTTCGGGAAAGGGGCAAAATGGCGCAAAAAATGGTTGAGAGAAGTCATTTTTATGTCACAGTTGGGCAAACAATTTGTAATATGCAGGAGAGCAAAAAATACTCGCACGAAGAAATAGTGGCCGTAATGCCCCAGCAGGATCCATTTTTATTTTTGGATTGTGCGGAAATTTCCGCCGGGAATGTGGTTGGACAGTACAAAATAAAGGGTGACGAATTCTTCCTGAAGGGGCACTTTAAGGGGAATCCGGTATTTCCGGGAACGCTGATGCTGGAAATGCTGGGACAAGTTTGCGTGTTCTATTTGCTCAAGGGAGGAGATCAGTCTCTGGCGCGGGCTGTGGATCCGATGAAGGTGTTTGTGACGTGCTCGGAAATGTTGCGCTGTTCGAGGATATGCCGGCCGGGCGACACAATGGTTGTAAGGGCAAAAGTGGTGAAAATACGCCATCCGCTGGCCTACTTTGAGGCGGTAATGGATGTGGACGGAGAGCGCGCAGCATACGCGGAACGCATATCGTTTGCGTTCGACTACGCCGGCTGACAGCCCGGCGCGCCTGAATTTGAAAGAATAAGATGGAGCAAAATATAATGGGTAAGCGCGTTGCCATAACGGGACTCGGTTTTGTGACAAGCATTGGCAATTCCAAGCAGGAGGTGTTGTCAAGCTTGGTAGAGCTAAAAAACGGAATAGAGTTGTATCCGCCCTTTGCGGACCAGAAGTATCCAGTTAAATGCGTGGGCACAATAAAAGGATTCGATACGTCGAGCATCGATCCTGAGGACTGGACGTATCCGCAGGAATATTCGGTCAGGCGCGAGACTTTGAGGTCTTTTTCCCCGCATTGCCTGTATGCGTATTGCGCGATGAAGCAGGCGGTGGAGGATGCGCGCCTGGAGCCCGCTGACATATCAAATGTCGACACCGGCATGTACACGGCAAGTGCAGGCTCTACCGGCATGCTGTACAACCACATGCAGAGGATGGACGCCCTTGGAGTGCGCAGATGCTTTCCGTTTGCAATAGTTTGTTCGATAGTTGGGACACTTTCGTATAATTTGGTTTCCGCGTTTGGGATAAAGGGGGCCAGCTGCGGCTTTGCGTCGGCCTGTGCAAGCAGTTCCCATGCGATGGGGTTTGCTTATGACGAGATTGTTCTTGGCAGGCAAAAGAGAATGTTTGTGGTGGGCGGCGAGGACGGCGACTTGCGCACTTTGCTGCCTTTTGCCGGCATGAGGGCGTTGAGCACAAATGCCGATCCTGAAACGGCGTCGAGGCCGTTCGACAAGAACCGCGACGGTTTTGTGGGCACGGGAGGCGGAGTTGTGGCCGTGCTTGAGGACGAGGATCTTGCCCTTGGAAGGGGCGCCCCTATTTACGGCTGGATAAGAGGCTGGGGGCAGGCAAGCGACGGATACAATGTGGCCATTCCGCATCCCGAGGGCGAAGGTGTAATACACGCGGTTGGCAATGCGTTAAGGGCGTCGGGCCTGAGTGCCTGCGATATAGACTACATAAACGCCCACGCAACTTCTACCCCAATGGGAGACGCCGCGGAGTTAAAGGCAATAAAGGCGGTTTTTGGCGCGGGTTCGAGGGTTAAGGTGAGCAGCACAAAGGCCATTTCCGGGCACGGGCTTTCACTTGCGGGCGTAATGGAGGCGGGCTTTACTGTATTGGCAATGAAAGAGGGCTATGTTATAGGTTCCGCGCACATAGGCGAGCTTGACCCTGTTGCCGAGGGCGTAAATATTCCAAGAAAAACGCTGAAGGAGCAGACGCGCTTTTGCATGTCGATAAGCAGCGGTTTTGGCGGAGCAAACACTGCCATAATATTCGAGAGGGCATAGGGAGATGCAAGGGCGCGCATTCTTGCGTCTTTTGCGCTTTTTTTGAATGATAGTTTTATACAGATTGCTGTTTTTGCCGCTTTTTCTGCTTGCGGCGCCGTATTACGCCTGGCGCATGATACGCAGGGGCGGGTATGCGCGGGATTTTTTCCACCGCTTGGGAGGGCACAAAAAACTTCCGGAGCGGGCGGAAGGCAAAAAGCGCGTTTGGATACAGGCGGTGAGCGTGGGAGAGGTTGAGGCATTGTCGGCGCTTGTCGATAAGCTTTTGTCGGCCGGCAATGTGGAGTTGATACTTACCACCACAACGAGCACGGGGTACGAAATACTCCGCAACAAGTACGCCGATAAAGCCTTTTATGTTGGGGTTTTCCCGTTCGATTTTTATTTTTTTAGCCGCAGGACTTGGGACAATTTTCGTCCGGATTTGGCGGTTTTAATGGAGGGCGAACTTTGGCCGGAGCACTTGCACCAGGCGCGCGTGCGCGGCATTCCGGTTGCGCTGATAAACGCGAGAATGTCGGACAGGTCTTTCCGCCGGTATTTGCGCGCGCCCTTTATAGCGGGGCGCATATTGGGCGACATAGCAATTATTGCGGCGTCGAACACTTCCGACATGGAGCGTTTTATAGGTCTTGGGGCGGATAGGGGAAAGATATTTTGCGCAGGCAATATGAAGTTTGATGTTCCTTCGGAAGGGGAGCTTTCGGACGAAGATCGGCGCGCAATGAAACGCGAGATGGGCTTTGAGGAAGACTCTCTTGTTCTTTTGGGTTCGTCCACATGGGAGGGGGAGGAATCCATGCTTCTTGATGTCTTGGGCCGCATCAGGGCGCTTGGCGCAGACTGCAGGCTGTTGCTTGTGCCGCGGCACGCCGAACGCAGGGCGCATGTAGAAAAAACAATAGGCGCAATTAGCCACCATCTAAGGAGCAGGGGAAAGCGCGCCCCCGATGGAACGCTCGTGTATCTGGCAGACACGACAGGAGAGCTGCGAAACTTAACCAAACTTGCAGATTTTGCGTTTGTTGGGAAAAGCCTTCCGCCGAACAACGGCGGGCAGTCTCCGTTGGATTGCGCGCGTTCCGGGGTGGCGATGGTCTACGGGCCGAATATGAGCAATTTTAGGGATATTTGCAGGAATCTTGAGGATTGCAGGGCCGCTGTCAGGGTTGAAGATTACGGCCAGGCAAAGTCGGAGCTTGTGCGTCTTGCTAAATCCGCAGATCTGCGCGCGCAGATAGGGGAAGCGGCAAAGTCTTGGTATGCTTCAAATGTCGGGGCGACTGAAAGGTGCTTCAGAGCGCTGAATAAATTAATGGGAATTTAATGGAGAATTTTTATTGACTCGCCGCGGGGAGAACACTAGATGATCAAACAGTTAATTTACTTTGGAGGTTTTTTTATGATGCGGAAGTCGAGTGTTTTTGTGCGCGCGTGCGCGTTGGCCCTTGCGGGGTGTGGACTTGCTGTTTCGGCGCATGCTGAGACTTACTATTTGGACCTCGATGCGTATAAGGCATTTTCGGGAGAGCTGTCGCTTTCGCAAACTTTGACGTATTTTACGGAAGGCAAGAGCGATTTTTGGTATACTAAAGGATCGGATGGAACCAAGAGCTATGTGACGTCTGCGCCTGATCTAACTGACGCTTCCAACTCATACTTCTTCAGCGAGGCAGGCACGAATCTGGACATCGAAAAGAACCTCTATATAGATTCCGATTTCTACGGTGATTCGCTCACATCTGGCATATTGAAGTGGCCTGTAGCTTCCAGTACGGCGGATCCTATTACCGTGAAATTTAGCAATCTTAGCAGCGATACCTTCAACGGCGGTTTTTCCGGGTTGAATGTGCGTTTGGAGATAGAGAATATAACGCATGGCACATGGAAAGACGGTTGGTCTTTTGGACAGGCTATAGTAGGCAGGGAAGGTTGGACGCCGCTTGGCAGCCTTGAGGTTTCCGGCGTATGGAACATATCCGGTTCCGGCGGCGGTGTATGGTCAAGCATATATGTTTGCGGTGTTGAAAACCACGGAATATACAACCCCGACGCCAAGATAAACGTGTTAGACGGCTCTACGGCAAATGGTCCCGTTTACGGGAGTTTGTCTTACGGGACAAACAACGCCATGGACAACTGGACGAGCCTCAACGAAACCTCGTATGTAGAGGTTAATTCCGCACTTGGCTCTGCCGGATTTCTCGTAGCAGGGGCCACGGCTTCAACGGGAAAAATGGTTGTGATTTTTTCCGGTGGAGACGGAGATTCCTCTGCGAATGGTTTGTTGCACGAGGGGTACTATCAGCGTCCCATTGCGGATGATGGCATTGTGGAATCTTTCAGCCTGAAAAGCGGGGGGGCAAAGTTGGCCTTGGTAATGCGCAGCGCTACGGATAACGGGGATGGCACGTATACCTTCAAGAACGGAACGCAAATTTTTACAAGCGACGTAGTGACCTTCACAGGCGGCGTAGAGATGATAAGTGGGAAGCTTTTGATAAACTATTCTCCCGCGACATTGGGAGCGGACGTTTCGCACGGGACACTAAAGTTTGCCCAGGGCGAGGGTGCAACAACAGCCTTCGGCAACGCGAATGCGAATGTGGGGGGCAAGTTTATATTCGACAACATAGAAGTTGACGGCGGCGGAGAGTTGGTTGTAAGGCTCGACAAGTCCGGCGGTGGCATTGTGTTCGATCAGATAGAACTTTCAGCTGGCGGCATAGAATATGCCGAGGGCGGCGCAGGGGAGATTGTGATAGACTTTGGCACAAATACCGCCGAATACCTTGCAGACTTGATTCGCATGGAGGCTTCCGATGGGCTGAAGCTGATAGCCTACAAAGAGGGGCAGACATCCGACGTGTCGTTTAGCGCGGTTTTGGATAGTTTTGAAAAAGACGGCGTGACTTACAATTTTGAGACATTTGCCGGAACTGACGGTTTGTATGCGGCATATGTTGCCGTGCCCGAACCTGCCGAGGTTGCGGCGGTGTTGGGGGCGCTCTTCTTGGCGTATGCGGTCTATCGCAGGCGCAAGTAGGGCTTAATTCTCGATAAACTGTCAAAAAGTGGCGGCTGGGCTTGTATGCCTGGCCGCCGCTTTTTGTTAAGTTTTGTACATTGTTGGGGTAATATGCGCGCAGAAAGTGTGTTCACGCGAAAAATATGCGCACGCAAACATTATGTGCGTGGAAACGATGCCGTTAAAGCGCATTTTCGGCAAGCAGGCCAATTAAAAAATTGCGCGCACGGCGGCGGCTAAAAGTTGTTAAGCTATTATTGGAAAGTATTAAAATTTTTCCAGCGCATAGCTTGCATGTATTTTTTAATGCCTATTAGAAAATGCGTTTTTTTTGGGCAATTTTTTTTATAACAATGTTCAGCGCACTTTTGGCATATAAATTTTTATATGTGGTCCGTGTTTCGGCGGAGTGCAAAAAGGTTCGGTTAGCAGATAGAAAAAATTCTGCCGGACATATCGGATAATTTTTTATCAAGTTTTTTTGCGCCGGGGCAGATTTTATTAAGAAATATCCAAAATGAAACCGAGTGGTTCATGAACACGGTGTGCGCAAGCTCGTGTGAGAGTATGTAAGTTTGCAATTCTTCGGGAAGAAAAATAGTTCTCCAATTTAGTGAAAGCGTTCCCGTTGTGGACATCGAGGCCCACCTTCCGCCCTGGTCGCGTATGGAGAGGCGCTTAAACGACAACCCGGCGGCATCGGCAATGCGCCTGGCCGCCGCCGTCAACCTTTCCGTGGCAAATTTAACTATGAGCAGCTTTAGCGACTCTTCAGAGTTGAATGCAAATACAACTTCGGATTTCAAATTGTCCTCCACCGTGAATGGCGTTGTGCTCTCCGGGCGCAGCCAAACTTTCCATTCTTTGGCATCGGCATAGATTTTTGGATTCTCCGCAAGCCAAACTGAGACGGGAGTCTTTGGTTTCCAGTTTCTCAGTTGGCTCTCAAGCCAGCCAACATTGGACTTTATGAACTCTACGGCCTCAGACTTTGGAGTGTAGGAGGGCTTTGAAAGCGTTATCTCCCCGTCCGAGTTTATCCACATATTGAAATTGCGCGTCCTCGGGCGGCTTTTGATTCTGACCAAAACGTCTTTTTTCCCGTCGGCTGTCGAAAGCGATATTTTAAATTCGTCCATATTTAGGGTTCGGCAGGTTTTTCGGACGCCTTGCGCATTATTGACAAATAATCGCGAAGCGCCGCTTCTGGTTCGACCTTGTTTTTCGACGCTTCTAAAATTAAATTAAATATTTTTCTGCCGAAATTTAATGAATCTGCGCTTTTATTATCCGAGGCGTTTTTCGGGCCTTCGGAGCGCGCGCGTCTGCGCAACTTTCTTTCGGCGGAAATTGAATTCTTGTTTGCGGCTTCGACAATTTTGCCGTCGGCCTTTTTAGCTATGTCCAAGGCGAGCCTCATTGCCGACAATTGCGGTGGGATCCCGTCGAAAAGCCCTCCAACGGCGCGGGCTTTCTTCTCTTGGCGCTTTACCTGTTGCCAAATTTTGAGAACGTCGGTGCTGTCGTTGGCGCGAACACCCGCAAATACATGCGGATGGCGCCTTATCAATTTGTCTCCAAGTTCCTGCGCAACATCGTCAAAGTTGAATGCCGACTGCTCCGATGCAATTTCCGCGTGAAGCATAAGGTGCATCAGAACGTCGCCGAGCTCCTCTTTCATGGCCTCATTGTCGCGGTTGTCTATGGCCTCGAGAAGTTCGGCGCATTCTTCAACCAGATGCCCCCTCAAAGACAGATGGGTTTGCTCTCTATCCCACGGGCATCCGTCCGGAGCGCGAAGGCGTTTGATAATATCTACGAGCCTGTCTACAGATTTCATATTTTTTGTTTATTGTCTCACCTTTATCTGAATAGTTCAAATTTAAAACGACGTTTCAAAAGATTCCCATTTTTTGAAGGAATCTTTTTAGGTAGTGAAATTCCAATCGCATTAACTGTTTTTTCGGCAAGGAGAACTTTTGTGAAACAGTGCCCTACCGTTCAAGTAAACTGCGCGTAAAAAATCTTTGCCTTTGGCGCAAATTCCGGGGTAAAGACTATTGATTTGGCTTTGGTTGCGCCTCTTAGCAATGTTGGCATTTTTTTTGATTATATGCGTCGCTGTTGGGGCATTTGGCGTACAGGCTCCCACATAGAGGAATGGGGCGGTGCGCTTGCAACTGCGGAGTTTTTTGCGTTTTAACCGCGCGAAGAATGCAGAAATTTGGATTTTATTTAATCATCAATCAAATGGAATATTCAGCCTCGTTGAATAATTCTTAACATTCCGGCCTATAAGTAAGTTATAAATAACTTGCTACTAGTGGCTCAAGCCCGGCATTCGTGGGTGTTAAAAATTTATTATTTTTTTAACAAAAAAGCTTGATATTCGAGAAAAATGGTGGAGACTTGCGTCTGTAAATAAAAAAATTTCCTCCCCCATCATATATACAGCGCCCCCTTTATGGACATGGTCCTAAAGGGGGCGTCCTTTTGAGCGCAACCCCTGAATGCTTTGTATATGGCGTGTTCCGGGTTTTGAGTTTTTCTTGTTTGCGGCGCTTTTTGGGTGGGTGAAATTCTTTGGGCCTTATTACGTGGGATGTGTGGTAGCCTTTGAAGTGAATGTGAAACTTTTTTGCACTTATGCTGTTGCAACTATAAAAATACATGCAAAAAAAGCTTGACATTCACCTGAAAGTAAAAAAGATAGATTCCATAAAATAAAAATTTCCTCCCCCATCATATATACAGCGCCCCCTTTATGGATATAGTCCTAAAGGGGGCGTCCTTTTGTGGAAATTTGCCGCCGCGGGAGAATTTCCCTTTATTTGTGCTGTCGCAAGGGAAGCTTTCTTTTTTAGAATTGGCGGATTCAGTTTGCCCTCATCATGGCGCACTGCAAAAATTTTAACCTTTTTATTAGAACATGCGTCTGCAATGAGTGCCGGCGCGCAGGCCTGCCGGAAAAATTTTTAATTTCCAAGATTTGCCTTTTTGTAAACAAAACTTTCCCGCCCGGCAATGAGCGGCCCTCAGGACAACATGCGCCCAGATATGGTGTCGGCGCATATTTTTGCAGTGGTCCAGGCTGCCTGCAGATTGAATCCTCCGCTTATTGCGTCTATGTCCAGGCATTCTCCGGCAAAAAACAGGTTGGAAACAATTTTACTTTCCATTGATGAAAAATCCACTTCGTCAGTATTCAGGCCGCCGCAGGTCACAAATTCGGCTTTTGAGCTGTTTCTTGACGTGCACAAGAGTTTAAAGTTTGAGACGCATTCAACAAGTTTTAGCGCGCTCTGCCTGGAAACATTTGCCCATGTTTCGTCGGGGTTTACTCCCGCCGCATCTAAAATCAAGACCTCCCAAATTTTTGATGCAATAGGGAAGGCCGGTGCGTTTTTTATTTTGCACTTTGCATCTTTTTGCCTCGCAAGCGATATGCCCGCCATCAACTTTTCAGCGGAATACGACGGCAGAAAATTTGCCGAGATTTCCGCCCTGTATCCAGATTCTTGAAGCATTCTGGCGGCCCTTGCCGACAGATCCAAAACCGCCGGGCCGCTTGCCCCTGTATGGGTGAACAGAAAAGCGCCCCTTGATGCGGCGCATTGTTCCTTGCTCCCGGGCTGTTCCGCATCGGACGGAACGCGCATGCTTAGGGCGACATCATCAAGCGATATCCCCGCAAGCAATTTCCACTTTTCTCCCGCCTGAAAATCCATAGAGAAAAGCGACGGCGCGGGTGGCAAAAAAGAGTGCCCCATCTCCAGCAGCGAATGTTTCAGGCTTTTTGCCCAAATTCCCCCGCACGCTATAAGCACAAAATCCGCTTCAAATTCAACTTTCTTGCCCTCGCAGATTGCCGTAAGCGCAAATAGGCCGTCGTCGCCTTTGCGCAGTTCCCCCGCAAGCGCGCCAACCTTAAATTCCGCGTTTTGCGCGGCGCGCCTAATGGCGTTTACAATGCTTTCTGCGCGTCCGCTTGCCGGGAAAACCCTTGAGTTGTTTTCTTCGCGCCATTCTACACCCAACTCTCTAAAATACTCGGCCGTTTCCTTTGCTCCAAAGTTCTTAAGCGCTTTCCTCAGCTTTGACGCTCCCCTCGGATAAAAATTCTTGGGCGGAAAGGCGTCTATGGAAAAGTTTGTAAAGTTGCACCTGCCTCCGCCTGTCTTCAGAAGTTTCTTCATCGGAGAGCTCCCGCTTTCCACGACGGTTATGGCAAGCCCGCCAATGCGCGCCAACCTTGCCGCGCAAAAACTGCCCGCTGCCCCTCCGCCTACTATCGCCAGTCTTTTCATCAACCGAACGTTTCCGAAAGTTTTTCACCCATTTTATTTAGGCAATATAAGATTGCGCTAAATAAAACTGCAGGGAAAACCAGCATCCACGGGGCGTCCTCCATGCATTCGGCCCCCTCTTTGAGCATCGTTCCCCAAGATGGCAGCGGAGCCTGAACTCCCAGCCCCAGAAAGCTTAGAAATGCCTCCAGTAACATTACGCTCGGAACTGTCAGCGCCGCGCACACCAAAACCGTCCCGGTCAAATTCGGCAGTATGTGCCTAAGCATGATTTTCGCCGTAGACTGCCCCAATGCCCTTGATGCCTCAACAAACTGCCTCGATTTCAAGTCGAGAGTCATTCCCCTTACAATGCGGGCCATCGTCAGCCATTCAACCGCTCCTATAGCCACGAATATCAGCCAAACAGACCTTCCAAATGCCACCATTAAAAGTATCACAAAAATTGTGAACGGGAACGAATACGCCACATCTACCGCCCTCATCATGGCCGCGTCTATTCTTCCTCCAGCCATACCCGACAGCATTCCATAGCACACGCCTATCGCTATTGAAACGAAGGTGGCCAGTATTCCCACCGAAAACGATATTCTTCCCCCATAGAGCATTCTGCTTAATATGTCTCGGCCAAGCGCGTCGGTGCCCATCCAGTGCTCCGCGCTTGGCGGCGAAACCGCCTCGGGGAGGTTTTGCACATCGTAGCCGTAGGGCGCTATGAACGGCGCGCAGAAACATAGAACTGCCACGGCCGCCACAAAAAGCGCACACGACAAAAACGCCGCGTCTTTCCGCAGCAGGGCCACCGCGCCGGCGGCGCGCCCCTCTGTGCCAAAACTTTTCAAATCTTTGCTCACTTTCTCATTTGCCCCGCTATTTTCGGATTGGCCAGCGCCAATAAAATATCCGCAAATAGGTTGAAAATTATTATGAAGGCCGCGTAAACCATTACGCACCCCATCACCATTGTGTAGTCGTTGTCGAGCGCGCTGGATATGAAAAACCTTCCCAATCCCGGTATTTGAAATATTGTCTCCACCACGAAAGACCCGGTCATCAGCCCCGCCGCCGCCGGCCCCATGTACGATATTACCGGCTGTATTGCGTTCCTTAAAATATGAAGGAAGTATATGCGCGCTTCAGAGGCGCCCTTCGCCCTTGCGGCCACCACATACGGCCTGCGCTTTTCGGCCGCGGCGCCGGCGCGCGCAAGCCTTGCAATCCACGCCGCATAAAATAGCGCAAGCGTCACCGCCGGAAGCACCATATCCCGCGGAAGGTCGTTCCAGCCCATGGCGTTGAAAAAACCGAACTTCAGCGCAAACAAAAGCGCGAGAATGGGCCCCAACACAAACGAGGGCAGACAGATGCCCAGCAGCGACAATCCCGAAAGCGCCGTGCCAAATTTTGTGCCCTCCATAGCCGCCGCCCCGAACCCCAAGAGCAGCCCGGCTGCCAGCGAGAGCAGCAGGGCCGCCGCCCCGAGTTGCAGCGACACCGCCGCTTTTTGCGCTATTATTTCTCCCACGCTCCAGCCTTTGTATTTGTACGAGGGCCCCAAATCCCCCTTGGCCAAATTCGACATATACCTTGCGTACTGCGACCACAGTGGGTCGTCCAAGCCGTAGTATTCATTAAGGGCCTTCCGCGTTTCGGGCGATATCGGGCGTTCTTTGTCAAACGGGCCCCCGGGCACGAAGCGCACGGTAAAAAACACCGCCGTCAATATTATGAAAAATACCGGCACGGCCTCCAACAAGCGTTTGAAAAAATACTTTGTCATTTGGCGTTTCCTCCGTTGGGGTCAAGGCGCACGCCGTGCCAGTTGTGGTAGTCCAACGGGTTGGAATCCCAATTCTTCACCATCTCCGAAACAAGGTTTAAGCGCGAATAAAAATATATAGGCATTAGCGCCGCCTTCTCCATAAGGCGAATCTCCGCGCGCGCGGCAAGGGCGTTTTTCTCCTCCATCGTTGGCGCCCCACGGGATGCGTCAAGGGCCGAATCGAAAACTTCGTCCGCGTATCTGCTGTGGTTTAGACCCGATTTTGAATGGAAGTTTTCCAAAAAATTTTCCGGCGCGGGGAAGTCTGCAAACCAGCTGGAGCGCGCTATGTCGAAGTCTCCGTGTTGGCGCGCATCAAGGTAGGCCGGCCAAGACAGGTTGTACAATTCAACCTCTATTCCAAGGTTTTTCTTCCACATTTGCTGTATGGCCTCGGCTATTGGCTTGTGCTGCTCCGATGTGTTGTAGGTTAGCCGCAGGCGCGGAAAATTTTTTCCGCCGCCAAACCCCGCATCCTCCAAAAGTTTTTTTGCCTGAGCAACGCTTTCTTTGACATTTGCCTCTTGCGGGGAGATATATCCGCCGCAGTTTGGCGGTATATACGCCAGGGCAGGGCGCTGCCCTCCGCGCAGGAAATTGTCTATTATGGACTTTCTGTCCACCGATATCGACAGCGCCTTGCGCACGCGCCAATCGTTCAGCGGCGCCCGTTCTACGTTAAATATGTAGTAATACACCCCGAATACAGGCTCGTTCCTAAGGTGGCGCAGGGTTGATTCGTCCGCCGATTTCAAACGTATGGGAGAGACGGAATCGGTTATGTGAAGTTGTCCGGCCCTGAAGGCCCTGTCTTCGGTATTTACGTTGGATATTGGATAAAACCGTATCCCGTTTAGCGCAATTTTTTTTGCGGCGCGGTAGAGCGGGTTTTTTGAGACTTCAACAAGGTCGTTTAAGCTCCATTTCTTTAAGATAAAGGGGCCGTTTGAAACCATATTTTCCGGCCTGGTCCAGAGCGAGTCCCGGCTTTGTTCCGCCCCGAATTTTTTCAGGGTGGGTTGGTGAAGCGGGTAAAAGACCGCGTTAATTAGCATTGAAAGGAAATTGGGAGTCGGGCGCTCCAAGATCACCTCCAAAGTCTCGTCATCCACAGCCCTTACGCCAAGGGCCTCAGGTTTTTTTTTGCCGTCGCGTATGTCGGCGGCGTTTTTTATAACCCCAAACATGGACGCGTACTCAGCCCCAAGCTTGGGATTTACCGCGCGCTTCCACGCAAATGCGAAGTCGCCAGCCTTGAGTCTCTCGCCGTTCGACCAACGCGCGTTTTCGTCCAGTTTGAAAGTGTACAGCAATCCGTCGGGCGAAATCTTCCAGCTTTTTGCCGCCGCGGGCCGTATTTGCAGGGTTTTAGAGTCGGCGGTCACAAGCCCCTCAAACAGCGCGCTCAATATTCTAAATTCTCCCAGGCCGGTTATTAGCGCTGGGTCCAATCCTTCAGGATCTGCCGCGTTGCCTACCAGCAGTATTTTTTCCCTCGCCGCCGACTCCGCAACGCTCTCTCCCTTGCCGCACGAACCCACAAGCGCCGCAGCCGCAAGCGCCGCGGCGGAGAAAAACGCCCTTGCGTACCAACACATTGCGCGAACCCTTCCCCGCATGGCCTAAAAACGCGGTACGGCCGCTATAAGCTTCTTGGTGTATTCGTCTTTCGGGTGCTGGCAAACTTCGCTTGCCGCCCCGCGTTCAACTATGCGCGCATTGGTCATTACCAGCATTCTGTCGCTTATGTATTCCACAACGGCTATGTCGTGCGCTATGAACAACAGCGTCAGGTTGAATTTCGCGCGCAAATCTTGAAGCAGGTTTATTATTTGCGCCTGTACAGAAACGTCGAGCGCACTGACAGGCTCGTCGCAAATAACAAGCTCGGGCTCTACAGCCAAGGCCCTTGCTATTCCTATGCGCTGCCTCTGCCCGCCGGAAAACTCGTGCGGGAAGCGGCGCATATGGTCGGCCTCAAGCCCGACAGTCTCCAATAGTTCGGCAACGCGATCGCGCTTCTGGGGCGTTTTCATGCCTGCAAAGTGTATGTCGAGGGGCTCGGAAATTATATCGAACACACTCATGCGGGGATTGAGCGAGTTGAACGGATCCTGAAATATCATCTGAATCTTTTTCCTGTAGGGCTTGAATGCCTTTTCGGAAAGCGACGATATTTGCGTTCCGTCGTAGAAAATTCTTCCGCCCGATATTGGGGCAAGGCGTATTATTGCGCGGCCAGTTGTAGTTTTCCCGGAGCCGCTTTCTCCCACCAGGCCCACAATTTCCCCCTTTGTAATATCGAAGCAAACCCCGTCCACGGCGTTGAACTTTTTTCCGCCTGTCCCGAAAAATCCGCCCGATAGGCCGTATGTGACGCGCAGGTTGTCAACTTTCAACAGCGGGTGCTTGGCCCCGTCAGTCAAGTTTTCCTTCTCTTTTCCGGGCGCCGCGCAAGCGCATTTTGCTTCGCGTAGGCTTCCTGCGTCTGCGCGCTCTTTCGTTTCGCACTCCATCAAAGTTTCTCCCCCATCTCAACTTCAAGTTTTGCATAGTCTATCGGCTGCAGGCGGGTCTTCTGCCCAAGGCGCGGAATGCAGGCTATAAGCGCCTTCGTATATGGGTGCTGTGGGTTTTTCAAAACCTCGTCCGTTTTGCCGCGCTCCACTATCCTTCCCCTGAACATGACTGCCACATTCTCGCAAAGTTTTGATATTATCCCAAAATTGTGCGTTATCAGTATCAGCGCCATCTTGCGCCTGTGCCTAATGGAATTGAGCAGGTCTATGATCTGTTTTTGTATGGTGACGTCCAAGGCGGTGGTGGGCTCGTCTGCGACAAGCAGCGACGGCTCGCACGCAAGCGCCATTGCTATCATGACCCTCTGTTGCATTCCACCTGAAAGTTCGTGCGGATACGCGCCATATCTGTATTCAGGGTTGCGTATGCCAACTTCCCTAAGCGCCTCGACTACCTTTGCCTTGATATTCTTTTGCTCGGGGAAATGCAGGCGTATGGCCTCGGCTATTTGGCTGCCAACGGTAAATACAGGATTCAGCGAGGTTGAAGGCTCCTGGAAAATGTATGCTATCTGCCTCCCGCGAATTTTTCGCAAACGCGCGTTGTCCATCTCAAGGACACTTTCGCCGCGCCAAAAAATTTTCCCGTCCACTTTGCATTGGGGCTGCGGCGGCAACAGGCGCGTTAGGCTCATTGCCGTGACAGTCTTCCCCGAGCCGCTTTCTCCCACTATCGCCAGAGACTCCCCCTCTCCCATCTCAAAACTTATTCCGCCGACGGCGCGCGACTGCCCCCTCCTTGTAGAGAAGCCTATCGAGAGATTTTCCACTGAAAGCATTTGCCCCATATCCCGAATGCTCTATTTAAATTTCCTAAACATCGACAATTCGTTTATGTTTCCCTTGCGCGAGTATTCCACCCTGTCCATATTTTTTTTGACAAGAAATATTCCCAATCCGCCTATGTCGCGGTCTTCAAGTTTTGACACCACATCGGGGGCGGGGGCGTCGGAAAACGGGTCGAACGCCGGCGCGCTGTCCCTGACATGTACCTGAACGCCAACTGTTTTGCCGCCTTCGGCAACGGGCAGATATTCTATTTCCACTTTGTTTGAGGCGTCGCGCTTATAGCCGTATTCGACTATATTTGTAAAGATCTCGTCAAGGCACAAATTTAGGGCGAATGCCGACGCGGAGTCTGCGCCTGTCTGTGCGCAAAAAACTTCCACATCGGCAGCTATGGCGGCCAACTCGTCCAAATCGGCTTTGTAAAACTTTCTCATAACGCTGTCATGGGCAGAATCTCAAAAAAAAACCCGCCTATCAAGCAATAAAACCCCGCCGCCCGCGAAAGAAGGTTCTTTTTGGCATGCGGGCTTTTGCCGCTTGTTTGCATACGGAGGTTTTTTATCACGGGTTGCGGCGCGGTTCGGCGGGCAAGCCTGCTTTGGAAATCTTCAATTTTTTAACTTGCGCTTCGGCGCGGGTGGATTTTGGTGCGCTTTTTTAAGAGTCTTGCGTTTTCGTAAAAGAAAAAGCGCTGCGCGCCTCGAGCCGCGCAGCAACTGGAGCCTGAGAGTCCGCAAAGCTTGGCGGAATTTAGCCGCCGGAACTGTCCTCGCAAACCCTCTCTTCCCTAAGCGCCGTTTCCGGCGTTTTGCCCAAAGCTCAATTTACGAAGTTTGGACGCAGGGAATTTAGAGCCTGGGAGTGTATCTGGCAGATTCTCGCCTCGGTTAGGCCGAAATCCCGCGCTATTTCGGCGAGCTTTTTTTCCTCGAAATAATAGCTTTCAAGGATCTTTCGCTGCCTGTCGGGAAGGGCCGCCAAGTTGTCTCGCACGCTTTGGGCCAATTCCCTGCGCTCTATCTGCTCGGCGGCAGTGGGAGCGTTCTCGTCGGGAATAGACTCGGCAAGCGTGGGCGTGGAAGCGTCGTCATAAGCCGCGTTATCGTTGAGCGATATGAACGAGTACGATCCCGTGCGTCTCCTTACCTTGTCGAATTGTTTCTTCGACAGCCCGAGTTCTTTGCGCAGTTCGCCTTCGGTTGGTTGTCTTCCCAGCTTTTGTTCGAGCGCCTCGCGGGTCTTTTCTATCTGCTTGGCCTCGTTCCTCGCTGAGCGCGACATGTAGTCGAGTTCCCTAAGCTCGTCTATTATCGCCCCTCTGACTCGCATTGAAACGTATCCGTCGAAGCTCTTTTCCTTTTTCGGATCGAGTTTCGCAACGGCGTCAGCCAAGCCTGATACCCCAACCGAATGCAATTCGTCGAAATCCGCATGCGACGGAAGTTTTCCCCGCATTGAATTGACTATCTTGCCAACCGTCGGATAGTACTTGACGAACAACTCGCGCTGCTTTTTTGTAAGCGTCTTTATTTTGTCTTGTGCCGTCATAGCATTTAACTTGGTTGATGTTTTTTATTTTCCCCGCATTCCGCGGGCTCCGCGTCTGCCTATTTATGCAAACACCGTTTAACTAGCATAAGTTGTGCCCGTTTGCAAAAAAATGACTCAATTTTTATAACTTTATGCATATCCGTATAATAGGTTTAATTTCCTTTTTGCCGCCCGACAATTTTTACGCTTTTTGCGCGGATAAAATGTCACACCCCCGCCCGCCCGTGTGACAATTTAACACAACATTGATTTTTACGATAACAACAACTTTTATGCAAATTTCGGTATTGTCGATAATATGCTTGAACGCATCGGCTTTTTATGCACTGATGTTTGTGCAGTTTGACGGGGCGTATCGGCCTGTGGCGGAGAATATGGCGGCGGACTGCCTTGAGTGCGCATTCTTGGTTTTAAGCCCGTTTTTGTTGCGCCTCGGCAGTGGCGCTTCCGGCAGGCGGGCTGGCTGAATTAACCGCTTTGCTTAAATGTTTTCGGGCGCCTGATAAATATGGGAAAGCTTATAAATAGACGGAAATTTCTCGAGCTTTCCGCGCTTTCGGCGGGCGCGGTTTTCCTTGCTCCGCGCGCCTTGTCGGCGCCAACAACAAGCGGCGTACTGCTTGGGGTTGATGTTCTTAGCGCGCTTGGGTTCAGGCATCTAAAGGGGAAAAGAATAGGCCTTTTGACCAATCCGGCTGGTGTAAACAGGTATGGCAGAAGCACCATAGACGTTTTGAGGGGCGCAAGGAATGTCAGGCTTGTGGCCCTGTTTGGCCCCGAACACGGCATTTACGGAAATGAAAAAGCCGACGTGCCCGTCACCGACAAAATAGACCCAAGAACCCGCCTTCCCGTGTATTCCCTCTATGGCAAGTATCGCAAGCCCACCCCGGCAATGCTAAATAGGATAGACGCCATGGTTGTCGACTTGCAGGATATAGGTTCGCGCTCGTATACTTACGTAAGCTGCATGATTCGCGCCATGGAGGCCTGCTTCGAAAATGGCAAAGAAATAATTGTGCTTGACCGCCCAAATCCGCTTGGGGGCCTGAAGGTTGACGGCCCGGGATTGGATAGGGAGTTTAAAAGCTACGTAGGCATGTTGCAGGTGCCGTATGTTCACGGTTTGACCATTGCGGAACTTGCATGCATGGCCAAGAACACCAAGGGAAGCCTTGATATAAGCGCTTCGGTTCAGAAGGCGGGAAAGCTTACAGTCATTCCCATGCGCGGCTGGAAGCGCAGCATGACTTGGCCCTACACCAGGCTGCGTTGGGTGCCTCCAAGCCCCGCCATTTCAACTTATGCGGCCGCAATGGGCTATGCAATGACGGGCTTGGGCGCCCAAATTGGAGGATTCCAGCACGGCTACGGCACGGAATATCCCTTTAGGCTGCTGACATTTTCTGGGAAATCGCCCGCTCAGGTTATAGAGGCTCTTCGCCGATACAATATAAAGGGAATTTCATTCAGGCAGACCACCGCCAGAAAATTGAAGGGCGGGGAAGTATCGGGCGCGTATGTAGTTGTGGACGATTGGAATGCGCTTCGCCCCACCGAGCTCTCGTTCTACATGATGAAGGCGGCCTGCATTTTTGCCGGCGGAAACGTGTTCAGGGACGTTCCCGCGTCAAAAGAATCCCTCTTTAACAAACATACGGGCTCGGGAAAGTGGTGGAGGGAATTGCAGGCAAAGGGTGCGGCGGCAAACGCCGGCGCTTTTGTCGATTCCTGGGCGGCGTCGGCTCTCGCTTTCCAAAAGCGAACGCTGAAGTTTAGGCTTTATTAAGCGAAACTTGAGGGGCGGTTTGGACGCATTTATTTGCAGGGATATTG
>CASEFZ010000034.1 GCA_949287395.1 uncultured Verrucomicrobiota bacterium | reverse complement strand
CTGTCAGTGGGGCTGGCAATGGGCTCCACAAGCCATGTGCTCGGAACGTCGAGATGTTTTGAATACAGTCAGAAGCAGGCGGCGTTTTCGGCTCTTGTGCTTGTGGCAATAGCGCTGTTTTCGGCGTTATTGGCTATGCTTTTTGCCTTGGTTTTGCGCATGTGTTAGACTTGCTCTGCCCATGAAAAATGAGGTTGACAAATTGCGCCGCTGAAATTTTATAGAACAGCTTTGAGAATTTTAGAAAGAGAGAACAGCAATGTCCAAACCCACATACAAACCTTCAAAACTTAAACGCGCACGCCGCTGCGGCTGGCGCGCGAGAATGAGCACGCGCGGCGGCAGAAGCGTCATAGCCTCGCGCCGCCAAAAGGGGCGCAAGCGCCTTGTAACAAAGTAGGATTGCCGGAAACGTGCGTTTTGCAAGGCGGAACAGGGTGCGCCTTACGCGCGATTTCGAATCCATCAAGAAAAATTCCGCGAAGGTGGACTGTTCCGCCTTCGTGTTTTATTTTTCCAAGTCTGCGTCCGGAGTGTCGCGTTTGGGAGTGGTTACAAGCAGAAGGGTAGGTTGCGCGGTGGAGCGCAATTTTGCGCGCAGAAGAATTCGCGCGGTTTTTGCGGAAACATGCGCGGATTTCCCTTTTGAGGCCGATGTTCTCGTATTTGTTAGGCGCGGATTCCTGAAGTTCGAATACTCCGACATAAAAAAGAAATTTAAATATGCCGTATCGCGCGGGGCTGCAATATTGCGCAAGCGCGGTTTGAATGCCGGGGCGAACGATGGTGCCTAAGCGAAAGTCAGACGCAAATAGTTCAGGTCTTGCCGGGGCGAAGCCAAAAATGGCCAGGGGAATATTGGCAACCGCCCTATGGCTTGTTGTGAGGTTTTATCAGATTGCGATATCTCCGGTAATTCACATATTTCCTAACAGCGGCTGCCGGTTTTATCCGACTTGTTCCGAATACGCCCTTCAGGCATTGTCCAGGCACGGCGCTTTAAAGGGCGGCATTTTGGCGTTTTGCCGGATATTGCGCTGTAATCCTTTCTGCAAGGGCGGATTCGACTATGTCCCAAAAAAATTTCGTTGGAACCGGCTGTTTTCACAAAACAAAGTTGACGAATGCGGGGATTCGCATATTTAAATACTCCTTTATTTTTATAAAAATCGAAGCGTCCACCGGGGAAAAGCAATAAGCCGGATGGATGCACGCACGCAAAATGGACAAGAAAAATACAATCATAGGCGTTCTGCTGCTTTGCGCGGCCTTCTATTTTATGTTTGATTCCTCCTCCAAGGAGGCAAGATTGGCGCAGGAGCGCAGGGAGGCCGCGGCGGCCCGCTTTGTGGAGGAGCAGTCGAAGACCAAAGTGCCCGCACACAAGGCTCAGACAAGTTCTCCATTCGCGCCGGAGGAGAATATAAAAGAGCAGATTGTAACGCTTAAAAACGAGGACATAGCAGTAAATTTTACCAATATAGGCGGGGCAATAGCCAATGTAGAGTTGCTGAAATACGAGAATTCCCAGGGCTCTTCGGACCACTTTGCCTTTAA
>CASEFZ010000033.1 GCA_949287395.1 uncultured Verrucomicrobiota bacterium | reverse complement strand
AAGTAGTGCCGGCGCTGGAAAATGCGAAAAAAAACTTGTGAAATAGGCGGAATAAAAATACCGTGTAGGGCTATGAAAAAGAGCGTTGTGCTGGGTATCGACATAGGCGGATCCGGGGTGAAGGGCGCCCTGGTTGACACTCAAAAGGGAGAGTTTATTTCCGAACGAATAAGGATACCAACCCCTTCGGCGCACAATATGGACAGCATTTTGTCCGTAATAGAAAAATTGGTGTCGGAATTTAAGTGGTCCGGCCGCATTGGCTGCGGATTCCCGGGGGTCATACGTTCGCAAAAAATAGAGACGGCTGCAAATATCGGGGGCAGGGCGTTTATAGGGAAAAATTTGGGAAAGGAAATAAAGAAAGCCTGCGGCTGCGACGCCTGGGTGATTAACGACGCCGACGCAGCGGGCATTGCGGAGGTTAAATTTGGGGCGGGCAAAGGCTGCAAGAAGGTTGTGTTAATGCTCACGGTGGGAACTGGTATTGGGTCGGCAATATTTTCGGACGGGGTGTTGTTGCCCAATGTGGAGTTCGGGCATTTGAGAATGCGCGATAAAGTTCAGAAAAAAAATATAATTGCGGAAAAAATCTGTTCGGACGCGGTGCGCAAGTCTCACGATTTACAGTGGAAGCAGTGGGCGCAAAGGTTCAATAAATACCTGGAATATGTGCACTCGTTGGTGTGGCCGGATCTGATTATATTGGGCGGGGGCATAGCGTCCAAGAGCGAGAAATTTATGAAGTATATAAAGTCGGATTCAGAGATTGTGGTTGCTGAGCTCCAAAACCGGGCAGGGATAATTGGGGCGGCTTACGAGGCCCGGAGAATGATAAAGTAGGCGCGCAAGGAAGGGCTGAAGTTTTAATACGCAAAAATTTGGCAAGAAGTTTTCGGCATTGGGAGGCGAAGCCCCAGGTGCATTTGGGAAGCTGTTGTTGTGCGCCATTCCAATTTTTGGGAGCTAAAAGTGTACGGTAAAACTTTGCTTGCGCAACATTGCGGCGGCCGTGCAACCGGGAAATTGTTTGCGCTGTTTTTAGGCGGCATGCCGGGATTGCGAATGGCATAAATACCCCGTGCGCGTCGGCCTAACATTTTGGACTGTAGGTTGAAAACTTCTTTTCGGTGAAATCCGCTGGTCAAACCGGACATAGCGGGCGCCGGAATTTACTTTTGAAAAATATTTTGTACGGGATGTAAAATGCGGATTTTTGCCGGGGTGGGCAACGGCGTTTTGCTTCGCAAGGAGAATTGCGGACAATCCAGAAGCTTGCCGCGGAACTTCGGGAATATTGGAGGAATACGATGTGTTTTGGAGCGTAGGGAACTTTTAGGCAGTCTTGGTTATTTGCATTTTTAGGTCGGGCGGGGATAGGCAAACCGGAAAACTTTTTTCTAAAAGCAAACGCTCCGGCCACATTTGAGCCGGAGCGCCTAAAAAAAAATATTCAGTCCAACAAATGCGCTACATTGCCCCCAGGGCTTCTTCTCTGGAGGAATATATTGTAAATATTGAAGTAAAGCCGGACAATTCAAAAACCTGCTTCACATTTTGGCTGAGGCCGGAAAGCGATATTTCTGAGGGCTTGAATTTTTTTGCCGCCGCCAGCAACACGCGCAGGCCGGCGCTGCTTATGTAGGCAAGCTGCCTGCAATCGACCAATACTTTGGAAGGTTTGTCGGGAAAGATCTCGTTAAAGACTTTTTCGAGATCGGCCGAGGTTGTGACATCCAAACGCCCGTTCAGCTCCAGTATGGTTACGTTCTTATTTTTTTCAACTTTGATATCCATAAAAATTCGTCTTTTGCAAAAGGGTGCCGTGTTTTTGCGTAAAAATCAACACTTTTTATGAGGGGGCTGTTTTCCCGTCGGTATTGTTGGCGGAAAAAAATAGTCTTGAAAATTCTGCGGCGGATTAGCATTATGCGGGTTCGTCGGTTGCGCGTATCGCGCGCCGGAAGGCTTTGCGCTTTTATTAAACAAATAACCAATAAAATAGGATGCTAAAATGGGAAGACCAGTAACTATATTCACGGGACAATGGGCGGATATGCCGCTTGAAGAACTTGCTCCGATATTGAAAAAGGCGGGGTATGACGGTCTGGAGATGGCGTCTTGGGGGGATCATTTCGAGATTTCCAAGACAGATGACGATGCCTACCTCAAAAGCAGGTGGGACATCCTTGAAAAGAACGGCCTCAACTGTTTTGCCATATCGAACCACCTTGTGGGACAGGCAGTTTGCGACAACGTGGATGCCCGCCACAAAGCCGTTCTTCCCGACTATGTGTGGGGAGACGGAGATCCCGAGGGCGTCAGGCGCCGCGCGGCGGAGGAAATGATAAAGACGGCCAAGGCGGCGGCGCGCTTTTTTGCGATGAGGCCGAAGTCTCTTGCGCCTTCTCCCATTCCGCCAACTGTGACAGGTTTTACGGGTTCGTCCATTTGGCAGTGGCTGTATTCTTGGCCGCCGGTTTCCAAAGAGATGATAGAGGGCGGCTACAAAGACTTTGCAAAGCGCTGGACGCCAATTCTTGACGAGTTTGACAAAGTTGGGGTGAACTTTGCGCTTGAGGCGCATCCAACCGAGATAGCCTTTGACATAGCCAGCGCGGAGCGCGCGTTGAAGGCCATTGGCGGGCACAAGCGTTTCGGGTTTAATTTCGACCCGAGTCACTTTGGCTATCAGGGGGTAAACTATGTGAAGTTCATACGCAAGTTTGCCGACAGAATCTTCCACGTGCATGTAAAGGATGCCTGGTGGGGGCATGGCAATGGCGATGTTGGCGTTTTTGGCGGCCACACCGATTTCTGCGATCCGCGTCGCTATTGGGATTTCCGTTCTCCGGGACATGGCGATATAAACTTTGAGGAAATCATAGTTGCCCTCAATGACATCAAGTACCAAGGGCCCCTTTCCGTCGAATGGGAAGACGGCCGCATGGACAGGGTTTACGGCGCTACGGAGGCGGCCGCTATGGTCAGAAGGATTGATTTCCCAACTTCGGACGTGGTATTTGACGCCGCGTTTGACAAGTCGAACCAGGCAAAGTAGCAGGGTTGTCTTTCCTTATCGGAGACCTCGGGAGGGGTCTCCGATTTTTTTTATGCTCTCCCGAAAAGCCGGAAAGGCGGAGCTGGGAGATGGATATTTTTTTATTTTGCGGCAAGTTAATAGGTCAGGCAAGTAATAGGTCGAGTAGGTTGAATGCGCTCTGAATCAGGCGGGGTGAAAGCAAATAAAAGGCGTTTTGAATTTTTGTTGGATTGCAGGTATATTTTGGAGGTCTTAGAAAGCGGTGTGAAAACTGTTTTCGCCTGCCGGAAGGTTTATGGAAGCTTTTGGGGTATGTCCCAACTGATTTATTTGCATGCTGTTTTGAAAAAAAAACTCCGGGTTTTACCCGGCTTTTTTTTGGCCGATAATGTAATAGAAAAAACTTTACAAATTCTGCCGCAATGGTATTGGTATCGAGATT
This sequence comes from uncultured Verrucomicrobiota bacterium, assembly GCA_949287395.1. Lineage (GTDB taxonomy): Bacteria > Verrucomicrobiota > Verrucomicrobiia > Opitutales > Intestinicryptomonadaceae > Merdousia. The sequence goes on along the minus strand of CASEFZ010000033.1, from coordinate 15,252 downwards.
GAAGTGCGATTTTTTTTTAATCTAAAACAGCAAATAAAAATACAATGAAATCAAATCTGACATATACCATGGCGTTTTGGTTAATTCGCTTCTGGCTGGCGGCGCGCGCAATCGGCACGGGGCTCACAAAGTTCTGGGGGACTAAGAAGGTTTTGGACGATGTGTCGGCTCTTAAAGAGGCTGGAATGACGCCGGACGAAATAGCGGATTTTATCCAAAAAGAGGGCCAGGAAGTTCAGACTTTGTCGCTTGAATTTTACCACGGCCTTCCAGCGAAGGGGCCGATGAGCATGGAATCTTTTGCGGCGAGCCCTTTGATGCCTTCGTTTATGGTGGGGCCTTATGCGTACGCTTTGGGCTTTGTTTTGATAGCGCTGGGTGTGGCTCTGTTGTGCGGTATATGCACGAGGGTGACCCTCTTCCTGATGGGCCTGCTTTACATATCGTTGACTTGGGGCTTTATAATTTTGGAACCCACAATGGGGCCGTCTTCGGCTGCGGGTATAGCGTACCTTGGGGTGCACATGATACTCATAATTGGCGGGTTGCTCCTTGCCGACCACAATAGGTTTGAGCTTGTAAAGTGCGGCAAGTTTGGTTTCTGCAAGAGCTGCTGCAGTAAGTAAAATCAATAGAATATAGGCTTATATTGTTATGGAAAAGTGCACACGTAGAGATTTTCTCAAGACTGCCGGCATAGTGGGCGGCGGTATAGTGTTGTCGTCGGGCAGTCTTCTGCATGCGCAGGAGGCGGCTTTGAAGGGCGGCAAAAAAGTAAATGTGGCTTTGATTGGTGTTGGCGCCGAAGGCAAGGTTTTGCTTGAGAGTATGCTGAAAATACCGTACATCAACTTTGTCGCCATTTGCGATATTTGGCCCCGCAACGCGAAGTATGCGTTTGTCAAGATATTGCGCGGAGTAAAGCAAAAGCCGAAGATTTACGAAGACTACAAGGACGTAATAAAGAACCACGCCAAGGAGCTGGATGCTGCTGTGATAGCAACTCCGGACTTTTGGCATGCTCCGCACACGAACGCCTTCCTTGAGGCCGGCGTGAATGTATATTGCGAGAAAATGATGTCTGACACTGTCGAGGGCGCCAAGAGCATGGTTCGCGCTATGAAGAAGTCGGGCAAGCTGCTTCAGATAGGGCACCAGCGCAAGTCGAACCCGCGCTATATTTATGCCCACGACGTTTTGTTGCGCAAGGTTGGCATTTGCGGCACCATCATGGCCTGCAACGGCCAGTGGAACCGCGCTGTCACAAAGGATATTGTCGTAAACAAGAATGTTGAAATTCCGCAGGAAACCTTGAAGAAGTACGGCTACAAGGACATGCACCAGTTCCTCAACTGGAGGTGGTTTAAGGGCCTCGGGGGCGGCGCGATATCCGACCTTGGCGCGCACCAGATAGACATATTTGCGTGGATGCTTGGGGCGCGTCCCTCGGCGGTTATGGCTTCCGGAAACAGCGGCTATTACGAAAATCACGATTGGGACGACAACGTAATGTGCATTTTCGAGTACGACAAATCTTTCCAGGGCAAGCCCGTTCAGGCCTTCTATCAGGTTTTGACGACCACTTCGTCCGGCGGCGGATATTTTGAGTCTTTCATGGGCGACAAGGGCACGCTGAAGATGTCGGAAAATGCCGACATTTCCACGCTGTTCCGCGAGAATTCCGTTCTGAAAGAGGAATGGGACAAGCTTGCTAAGGAAGGCGTTATAGGGGAAGGCGGCGCGGTTGCCGCGGTGAAGAAGGCCGACGTGCGCGAGTCGGGGCCACTTGCAGCCTACGGCTTCCCGAAGGAAATTCCGGGATTTGTGGAGGGCAAGCCCATTCACATGTACCACTTGGAAAACTTCTTCGGGGCGGTGCAGGGCAAGAACAAGCTTTCTTGCGACGCGGCTCATGCGTTCGAGGCTGAAGCGGCGGTCTTTAAGGCCCGCGACGCGATAGCTGCCGGCAAAAAGCTGACGTTTAGCGAATCCGATTTCGTTGTTGACTAAGATATTTTTTAATGGAAAGGTATGGTTATGAATAGAATCATAGTTGGTGCTATAGTTTTGGCTGCGGCGCTTTCGGCGTCGGCGAAGGTTTTGAAGTTGGAAACACCGAAGGCCCAGTTGGTGGGAACTCCGGTTCCGGTCAAGATAGACAATCTCGACCCAAATAAGGGTGTAAACCCAAGTTTTGAAGTTCCGGACGATGTCAAGAATGTGGCCTTGAAAAAGCCTGTGACTTCTTCCGACGACTTCCCCCTCATTGGGGAGCTCACATGCGTGACCGACGGCGATAAAGAGGCCGCGGAAGGCTGCTATGTCGAGCTTATGAACGGCATACAGTGGGTTCAGATTGACCTTGAAAAGTCCTATGACATCTACGCGATTGCGGTGTGGCACTACCACTCACAGGAGCGCGCATACAAGGACGTCATAATTCAGATTTCCGACGACAAGGATTTCCTCAAGGACGTTAAGACTGTCTACAATAACGACCACGACAATTCTTCCAAGAAGGGCAAGGGAGACCAGAAGGCCTATATCGAGACCAATTTTGGCAAGCTCATACAGGTTAATCCTGCCGTCAAGGGAAGGTATATCCGTCTGTATTCAAACGGAAATTCCACCAATGACGCCAACCACTACATAGAGGTTGAAGTATTCGGGAAGTAAGAATTGAATTTTTCTTTTCGGAAGGCCGCGCTTCGTGGAAACGCGGCTTTTTTTTGTACTAAGGGCAGGAAAGTATCTGTGGGCGCCTTGCGTGGGTAGAGAGCTCCTGAAAGTTGGTTGAAGCTTCTTTTATATTAACTGGTTGTCCATAGAATGTTTTATTTGCCGGCATGCTAAGGGGCGGGGAGGCATGTAGGGCAACAGCTTGGGCCGAAATTTTGCCTGCGGGAGTCTTTTGTAAATATGCCCGGCACCTTCCCGGGGGTGAAAAAATTGCTTCGGGAAAGGTGAAAATTTATTTGGTGTGTTTTTTTGCGCCTTTGTAGAAATAATTTTTACGCGCTTTAGGCTTACGCGGTGTGGGAGGAAATTTTTGTGGTATTACGGCAACGTTCATAGTACAATACAGGCAAACGCTAATGTGGTGCGAATATTCATGGCCGTGTGAGGCCCGCCGATTTCCAGACATTGGCGTGGCGGGTTATTGGCGGAGAGAATTTTAAAGAGCGGAGATTTTTGAGATGGCTTTGGAATTGGTATATTTTTGCGGTGCGTTTGAAGATCAAACGGATTCCGGCGCGCCTTGCGGGGCGGTAATTTACAAAAGCCCGCAAATGGGCGACGAACTTGCAAAAATACTGGAGGGCCTCAGCTTTTTTGATTTTGACGCATCGCTTCCAAATGTCGTATTTCGCTACAATACGGTCCAGTTGGGCGAAAAGACGTGGAGAATATGTACGCGTGCGGAGTGTTCGGTTTTGGAAGGGGAAAAGTTTGGGGGATTTTCGGTTGACCATGTGGCATTTGAAGAGAATGAATTTACGCAATTGGGCTTAAACCCGGCCGGATTCATGCTTGGAAGAACTGGTTGGATTTCATTTAGTGCGGCAAAAGCGGGGGACTTTAAAGGCGCATCCGGCGCGTGCGAGATCGGCGTTGTGGGCGGGGATTTTAAGCTGGGGCTGACTTGGGGGAAAATTACCGGGAATGTGGAGAATATGGGAATGCTTGGAGGGGGCGAGAAACTGGCTCTATTCGGCGTTTCGGAAGACAAGTATTTGTGCCTGTTGGCTGAATTTTTTGAGGTTGAGAAAGCGGCCTTTGAACGTCTGAAAAGTTTTTCAACTGCGGGGAGGTGCGGGGATACCGAGAGGGAATACGATGTTATTCTATGCGAAACTTCCCTGCAATACATCCCCAGGCCCTATAAGGTTGTGGATTTAAACGACAAAGACGCGCCTTGGCATGTTAAGGCAGACGCAAGCCCGCAAGATTCTGGCGGGGAAATTGGAGGCGGAACTTACCCTGAAAGTTCGGGAGGAAAATGGAAATGGGCCTTAGGCGCAGTTGTGATATGCGCCGCGGCGGCGGCGTGGCTTTTGTTTTTTGGGAAAACTTCTTTCTCCGAAAAAGTTGATAAGCCCAAACCCGTGGCGGCGTCGGGAGGCGCGGGCGAAGATGCGCGCACGTTCGACGACATTTTGGGGAAACCCAAAAATAAGAAAAAGGAGTCTAAAGTTGAGCAAACGGAAATTTCATTTGAGATAAAAAACGACACTCCTGAGGAAGCGCGCAGGCGTGCTGATTTGGAAAAAATCTTTGGGGGAATGTCTTTTGCAGAGCTCCCAAATTTTGCGGCAGTGGTTTTTTGCAATGGGGAAAATTTTTATTATGATGCGGAGGCAATTGCCTTAAAAGGGGTGTCTTTTGACGCAAGCGAGGCGAATAGGAAGGCGAAATCGCTGTTTAAAGAGGGCGACGTTTCCAGGTATTCGTTTTCGGTTGTAAAAGGAATTTCTGGAGGAGCCTTCATGATGGTTGGAATGAAGGACGGCGCGAAAATTAGGACGGGTTTTTCGGCAATAGACGTAGATCCGGAAACGTGCGCTTTGGAAGCTTCGGCAAGAAAACTATTTTCGGACTATGTGGTGGCGCCTCCAAAAAGTTCGGGAATGGATGTTTGTTTGGAGTATGCGTTTTCCGAGAACATAAAAAATTTTCTGATTGGAGCGGGCGCCCCCAAGGGCGGGAACAGCGCCTCGGCCGGGGTGGATCTTGCGGAGGTCGGGCGCCGTTTGGTGGAACTGTCGAATATGCGCCTGGAATTGGAGAAATTAAAAAGCGTGAAAAAACCGGAATTACCCAAAAAATTGAGCGAATTGGGAGAGGTTATGGCAACGCCCGGTAAAACCCATAAAGACATATTCGAGGCGATGATTGACAGCGCGGGAACACGCTATAAAAGCATTTTTCTGAGGGTTTCGCTGGCGTCGTGGTTGGGGATGGACCCTAAAAAGCTTGATGGCGTAAGTTATGCCGAGGCCGAGAGGTTTTACGTGCCAAGGGAAGTTTCAGACGGCAAGCCCATGACACAAGCGGCTTTTAACTTTCTGCTTAAAATTTATGCGGCATCATGGCACGGATATGTTTCAAAATTTATCTCGCTTGCAAATTTGCAGCGCCCGCAAAATATGTCAACCCTGTCGGATTTGCGGCACGGGTTTGAAATCCTTGAACTGTGCGAGAAGGCGTATCTTCTATCAAAAGGAAAAGTGATAAGCGGGGCGGTGCATGCGTCTGGTGCGCTCGCAAGGAAGCAGCAACTGCGGGTGCTCTCAAACATCAAGAGCACGGAGGAACTGCGAAGATATATAGACGATATAACCCATCTGATAGAACCCGCCCCCAAGAGCGCGGATTCGCCATTTGCAAAAGAGTTTGACCAAAAGACCGTGTGGACAATACTCTTTGACAAAATTGTGGAATACTCCGAGATTTACGACAAAATGCGCTCGTATAACGATGCCCTAAACGCCTATAGGAACGCCCAAGAGTCCGCCCAAAAGTTGGAGAAGCGCCTGTCTGATATCGGTATAAGCAACGGGGTTGGAGCATTGCCAAACAGCGCGAACAAGGCGGAAATTTTCAATTGGCTTTTTGACGAGCGCTTTGGCGTAAATATAGCCATACGCAAACGCTGACATCGTCAGCTTTGGCAACTAAAATGCGCAAGCTTTGCGCGGGGAAGTTGCGGATTGACAGGTTTGCGGAAGGTTCTCGGGCTGGGCAATTAACGCTTGTGTGTTTTAACATGTTGAGATGCATATTAAAACTCAAGCTTTTCACATAATTTTCATTTTTTGTAAATACGGAACCAAAAAACGCCCCTGTGCAAAACGGTGGCGAATTTGTTTCCCAAAGCTCGGCCGTTGCTAAAAAACGCAATACTTAGCCGTCAAGCCGCGGGCGCGAGATTTGAAACAATTTTTCAGCAAATGTTTAAAATCGCAAAAATACGCGCATATTACTCCAGAAATGTTTTGGCTAAGCTATCAAAATTGTCACTTTGAATTTATCCCAATATACACGCCGCTTGCAATTATGAATGACAACGATAGTATTCCAAATATAATTGCGAATACATAAAGTACCACTCCGAATAAAGGAAGAGAATGTAGAAATGTTGCCGATATTCCCGCGCACAATCCCGAACATAGAGCGCAACCTATTGACGCGCAAACAAGTTTTAAAACTGTTGCGGTGGATATGTTTTTTTGGGATTGAAGCATGGTATTGCGTTCCCTGATACCCCTTTTTAAATCGGCTTCGCGCCTGATAGATTCCAGCTGCTCCGAGTTTAAGTCGTCAATATCCATAATTGCCTTTCGTTAAGGAGTCCCACTTCGCAAAGGATTTTCCATTGCCTGCGCCTGCAAGTAAATTAAAATTACTCTTCTTTGCAAGCAAGTTATAATCATAGCGGATAATTAGGGCTATTAATTAGTTTGCGCGTTAATTGGCAGGCTTTCCAAAATATGCCCCAATTTCCCAAAGGCTCTATCCCAACAGAAAAAATACTTTTGAGGGCTTTTGTATCTTTACGAATAAAGGCTTCCCGGTTGGGAAGCCTTTATTTTAAAGTGGCTGTTCAGGCAGGGATCGAACCTGCGACCAAGTGATTAACAGTCACCTGCTCTACCGCTGAGCTACTGAACAACGATATGTAAAAAATCGTCAACCAATGTGTCGTTTTAAGATGAAGTGTCAATATTTTTTATGGAAAATTTTGAGGAGAAAATAACCGCAAAATTGCGAAATTTTTAGATGTCCTGCAGGAATTTTGTTTGGAAGCATATTGGAGGCTTACAATAAATGCGGTATATTCTTCTATCCTCCCAAAGTTTGTGCCATGTTTAAGGGGTCCTTGGTAGTGGCAAGTTTGTCAATTTAGGTAAAAGGCATAATTTATAGGTTATCTGCACATTATATGCAATGGAGGTGCGCAATTATCTGCCAAATTCTGACGAGCTAGACTGTGCGTATCTGGGGCATGCGGATATCCAAATTCGCAAAATTTTTAATTTGAAACTTGACTTGCTGCGGCTTTATGGAGAGTATGCCCACTTAAATTTTTGCCAGAGTAGCTCAGCGGTAGAGCAGAGGACTCATAAGCCTTTGGTCATCGGTTCAAATCCGATCTCTGGCACCACTTTTTTAACGGCCCGTTTCTCTCTTTTTAAGAGAAAGCGGGTTTATTGCTTTTGTATTAACGCTCCGGAATTAAAATGGGTGCCGGCACATTTTGATTTCGCGAATAACGGGTTGCATGTGCAAAAAGTTGCCCTGGGCGCGCCGGATAATTGCGCAATAACCCCAAACCTGCGCTTAATTTGTCAACTAAAGGCGCCTCAGACAACACACCGCCGTATAGAAGGGCGAAATCATTAAATTTACCCGAAATGGCGCAGCTTGCTAAAACCGTATTTGCAATCCGGCATTGATATTATTGGAAATTTCTCCGGCGCATATTTCTGCGGAATAGTCGGCATAAAAATATGCGGATTCACATATTTGATAGTTTAGACCGGCGCCTGTTATTACACTTGTGCGTTCGTAATTTTTCCCGCTGTACGTTTCCAGTATTCCCCCAGTTAGCGCGGCAGAAACGTCATATGATGAGTCAAGCATTTCGTAGGTATAGTACCCGCGTGCGGTAATAAAAAGATTATCTGTCAGCTTATATGAAATCTCGGCGCCAACTAGCGGCTTCAGCGAGGCATAGGATTCCGAAGTTATATACATCGAGTTTGCTCCGCCAGTTTCGTTTGCGGAAGTGTTCCATAAATAAGCCATGGCAACTCCGGCTGTCGGCGTTATAACAAGGCTTTCGTCGTCAAGAAGCGCCACGTCGTAGCGGACCCCCGCAATGCCTCCCAAGATGTTTGAATCCCAGTCTGAGTTGTAGGTTGAAGCGCCCTCGTAGCGCTTTCCGTCGCAAAACCCGTGGGAATAGCCAAGTATTACAAATGCGTCGAGACTGCCGGCTATATTCGCATTTGTGTAGGCGTTCATCAGGATGTTGTCGGATTTTGCAGAATATTCCTTCCCCCCAACTTCTGAGGCAAAGCCTCCGATTGTTGCCCCTGCAAATATGCCGGGTTTTACCTCGTAGTCTACAGTCAATTGGGCCCCGAAACTTTGGTGCCAATCGTCTCCTCCAGACGACCCAAAGCGGTTTAAGCTTCTGACTCCGAAAACCGGAGCGCTCTCATAGCTTATCGGCGAATATCCCGACATGCCATTGGACGCGCTCAGCTTGTCGTGAGGCGGGTTGTCAAGAGTTGCAATCCTCATGGAGCGGAACATGCTCTTGTTTGTCCCTATGCGGTATAAAATATCGAATTGCGAGGCCGTCATAAGCGCCATATTTTCTCGCGCCATAAACGATGTTTGCAAAGGGGCACTTGCGGCATGCGGCGCCAGAATGTTAAAAGTTATGGTACTGTCCGAGAAAGTCCCGTTTAAAATTGCGTCTATGATCTCCTGATCGGAGTAGTCGGAGGTTGCCCCATACAGCTTTATTCCACCAATATTGGTTATTGTGCCCTCTTGCAATCCTTTAAAAAGGTCAAAGCCAAGGTGTTCTCCTCCAAGCGAATCGTCGAAATAGATAGAAATTGTTCCGCCGTTCATATCCAGGGTGGCTCCATTAACAAATGAGAGTTGGGAATACGAATCTGTAGAGTTAACCCTCAGTACAAGCCCTCCGGAAGCGTTTAAATGTATTTCGTCAAGCTCGCTTTGGCATATGCCGCCACCATTTGCGGCAATTGATACCGTTTTTGCGTTTATGGTCATTGGGTCCCATGTCAAATTGCGCACATCTGCGTTATCAAGAACTATATCTTGAAAGTTTTGTGTTGGCCCGTGCTTGAAGTCGACATTTCCCGATAAACTGGCAGGGTCATTCGCAGTCACGGATGCGTCAAAACTTACATTGGCAATATTTATAATATCAGACTGGCTGTTGGGGGGAAGCGACAAATTTAAGTTTGGCCAATATGTATATACTGTTCCGTCGCTTATTGATGTTGCTTCAACATTGTCGTTTACGTTGATGGTGTTCCCGTTTAAGTTGACACTTCCCAATACGCTCAAATCGCCGTCGGTTAGCGATGTTGGGCGGTACACATTCATATCGCCTGCCGCAGATACATCTCCGCTTATCAAAACTAAGTCATACGGAGACGAAGGGCGCGGCGTTGATCCGTTGACATTTATGTCGGCATCGGAGGTTATCCCGCCGGTGTGTGTCTCGGTATTTATGTCGACATTTCCGCAAAAAGCAGAACAACCCGCCACTGACGCAAAAGAAATGGCAAATATCTTCTTCATGGTATTTTCTGACAGTCTATTATTCCCAAAGTGCCAAGTCAACAACTTTACAGTTTTATATCAATCTTGGAATGCGCATAAGTGGTATTTCATGGTTCTTTAAAACTTGTCTTGCCCATATCGGACGCAACCGACAACAATGCAAAAAAGATCCGCAAAAATAGCCAGGCGCAAAGAACGCTCCAAATTGCCCAGGAAATGGGGAAAGATTTTTGCGCTCTGTGGTAGCCTCGGCGCGCACACATTTGTAAAAGCAAACCTTTTGCGGAAATAAGTATTTACCCCGGTTGTTGCGCGTCTTTCAACGTGTCGGGCATATTTGGCCTGCGCAACATTAGGGTGTTTTTTTGCGATCCTTTTGCCTGATGGAAAAAATTTTTAATTTTCGCTTGGGGAAAATGGCGCATTTTGGTCCGCTATTTGTTTGTGCGCTCTACTGTCGTGTTTGCCTACGGTTTGCAGTTTTTTATGTTAAAAAAATTAAAATTTGCCGCGCGCAATATTGCGCTTTTTTGCGCATGCATGCTTGCGATTTTTTATTGGTGGAAAACCTTGGATTTGTAAATTCCAACGCCCTGCATTGCTTGAAAATAAATGACAAACGTGACAGCGGCGCCGTTGGTGCGGCTGTCTGCCAAGTGAATCCTAAACATTTAAAATTTGGGAAACTTTTGAATAAAAACGGCGGGGAATATACACTCCTCCGCCGAACAACATTTCTTTTTTTGAAAATAAATTTATTTAGCCTCTTTGCCTTGAAATTCCCCTTGCAAAGGAATACGCAAGCGCCGCCGTTGCCGCGAGGCCTATAGCCGCAGATGCAACAGTAGACGCAATTTCGCTTGAGAGTCCTCTGATCGCGTAGTCGGCAAAAGGCGCCGAGGCAAAGTTTTGAGCCTCTGGAAGCATCGAAAATTTTGCCATGGTCCACTCAAAGGCATCCGGGAAGGCCGACGCAAACGGGGCCAGCGCAAGCGCCCCTACAATTGCGGTCCCAAGCCACAAATACGGCCTTGCCTGAGCGTTTTGTTTGCTTTCCTCTCCAATCAGCGCCAATGCCCCCGCGGTTGCGCCCGCTTCAAAAAGCGCCAACCATGTATGTATTCCTATAAGCGTTGAAAATACAGCAATATCTCCTTTGCCAGACAGCGCCAATTCCGCGCAAAGCGCGAAGGCGGCCAATTCAACTGCCACGAACGCAGCCGCCGCATTTGCCGCGGGTTCGGCAAAATTTTTCTTCAACAAAAAATATCTGAGAACTCCGCCGAGCCCTGCGCCGAGTATTGCCATATTAAGTATGTTTGCCCCCAGCATCAAAATTCCTCCGTCGGCAAACAGCAGCGTTTGCAACAGCAAAACTATTGACATCGAGACAACTGCCGCCGGAACCCCAAGGAGAGCCGCCGCAAAAACTCCGCCTATAAAGTGCCCTGAAACCCCGTCCCAGATTGTGCAGTTTAGCATTTGCAGGCCGAAAACAGCGGCGCTTACCATCGCAAATTTACCCGCTGCCGGAACTTTTGCTTTCCCCTTATAAAGCAACCAAGCCGAAGCAGCAACACCTGCGGTTGCGATACCGGCCGTTACGGGGCAAATACCCCCTTGAAGCATTTCAGATGGAATATGCATAACTCTTCTCCTTTACTAACCTTGTTTAAAATCCTTTTCCGCGACTCTATTTCAATCCGTTTGAAATTCAAATAAAAACTCCGGCGTCGGAGGTGATTTTTAATTTGGGCCGGTACTGTTTTCTGGCGCTGAAGTATATTTAAAAATTTAATTTTTTGGGCGATTTGTTTTGTCTCAATTTTTCAGTCGGAGGGGAAGGGGGCTTGTGGGCAAAAATTTAGCTTATTGGCATTTGCAGCCCTGGCTGGTTTAAAAAATTTTTTTGCAAACAGTACAGGTTCCCCCAAAAAAATAGAACGCAGCTGCCTCCCAATGCTACCTTTGCTGATTTTTGCGCACAATAAGGTGGCGTGTGCAAAACTTGTCCCAACTTCTGGCAGGTAGCTTGAAACAAAATAAACTTTCCCGTCAAGTTGGGGTGTATCCCCGGCAGGCACGCAGGCCAAAAAAATTAATGCTTCAAAGATAGGTAATAATTTTTTAGCGCGTTAAAATCTTCGTCCTTTGACGACGAATTTATCACAAAATCAAATTCATTCTCCCTTTCAAGCTCGGACAAAGCCGTCAGCATGCGCTTGTCTATGTCGCTTTGCGAGTCTGTTCCCCTGTTCTTCAGGCGTTTCCTAAGCTCGTCAATCGAAGGGGGCTTTATGAATACAGAATGCAATCTTTCTCTTATGTATGGGTCGGCAGAGGCTATTTTTCTCCAAGAGTCGGCGCCTTGGACGTCTATTATCAAAATCAGGTCTTTGCCGCGCCCGAAGGCATCTTTTACCGCGGTTTTTGAGGTTCCGTAGTAATTGTCGTGAACTTTCGCGTATTCGTAAAACTCTCCGTTTAGTATCGCATCTTCAAAACCCTGCTTTGAAAAGAAATTGTAGTCTATCCCGTTTTTCTCGTCTCCCCGCGGCGGACGCGAAGTTGAGGTGACAACCCTTTCTATTTTTCCGTCCATTTCCGAAATGAGACGTTCCGCCACAGTGTTCTTCCCGCTGCCCGCAGGGCCGCTTATGACAAGCAATACGTTCATAGCATCAATAAAATATCGAGGCCGCCACAAGGGCGATTGCCAGCACCGCAAACGCCGCTCCCGTGCACAGGGTTCTGCGCTTTGATGCGTAAATCCATTCAAACATGTCGCGCGCGCGGTACGGAATTGCTCCAAAGTACATTGCCGCCACGACTATTATATACGACAAACTAACCAACAGCAATCTGGAGACAGGCTCCATCATGTACGCCGAATCCAGGAAGAATCGGCATGCGAGAAGCGCCAACACCGCCACTCCCCTGACCGAGAGAAAATCGGGCAGATACCTAAACGCCAAAACTCCCGCTCCGCCGAATATCGCCATCAGGAAAAGCTTTATCTCCCCGAAATCCGCCTCTCCCAATTGCGAAAGGATGTACAAAAACCAAATTATCCCCGCCCCGAATGCGACGTACGCCGCCTCCCGCGAGCGCAAAAACGACATGCACGCCCTTTTTGAAGAGTCGGGCGCCGCCAACAACGCCAGCGCCGACACCCCGAACAACGCCGCAAGCACGTACGTAGATATGTACAGATTAATTAGCATGCGGACGAATATGGGAAATTTTTACACCTTGTCAATTCGACGCGGCGGGTTTTGCGGATTTCTTTGCGTCCTTGTCCGAAGCTTTGGGGAGATCGCCCGTCAGAGACTCCAAAAACTTTGTTATGTAATCGACATCGGCATCGCTGATATTTTTGTCGCGTTGATACTTCGCCATTATCGACACCGCCTGTTTGAGCGACTGCGTCGAGCCATCATGGAAATACGGCGCCGTCAGCGCCACGTTCCGCAGAGACGGCGTTTTGAACTTTTGCAAATCCCTCTCGTCCTTAGTGAAGGCCATGAGTCCCGTATCATCTATCTTGCCCACATTGCCTCTGTCAGCAAAATAGTTGTGCTTTAGCCCCATGTATTCAAAAGTTTGCCCTCCAAGGTTCTTCCCGGCGTGGCAAACCGAGCAGTTATAGAGCTTAAACAACTCGTATCCGCGTATTTGGTCTGCGGTAAGAGCTTTTTTGTCGCCCCTGAGATACCTGTCAAACGGGCTGTTCGGGGTTATGAGCGTCTTTTCAAATTCGGCTATGGCGTCGGTTATGTTTTCCTTTGTGAAACCGCCAGGATAGACTGCCTCAAAATTTCTCTTAAAATCGGCGTCGGCTGACAACCTCTTTGCTATGGCTTCCCAAGAGCCACCGTCCATCTCAACCGGATTCATGGGCGGGCCGCCGGCCTGTTCCTCAAGGTTGGATGCGCGCCCGTCCCAGAACTGCCTGATATTGAACACCGCGTTGTACACCGTTGGGGCGTTCACTCCTCCTTTCTGCTTGCGTATGCCGGTGGATGTTTGCAACCCGTCGACGCCTCCCTTGTCTATCGGGTGGCAGGTTGCGCAAGAAACGGTATTGTCGCCGGAGAGGGCTGTATGGTGGTAGAGTATTTCTCCAAGACGCACCTTTGCGGCGTCGACTTTAACTTCAAGCGGTATGGGCCATACGGGTTCGTTGGCAAATTCTTCTGCCACTCCGGAGTCTTTGTTTAATTTGCGGCGCTCAGCGGCTATCCAGCTTAAAATGATTGCGCGCCCCTCTGCGGATATTTTTCTGTCGGCATGCACCGCTATGAACGCAAACGGCGGCATGGAATCTGTCTTCACAACTTCCTCTATCTTTGCCAGGACAACCTCGTTGACGTTTCTGCCCGCCTTTATGTCCTCCATTGTGGGGGCTATGTCGAAATATTTTAGGCCTACCTCCATGTCCTTTTTGACAAGGGCTCCCACAAGCGGTATATTTGCGTAGGAGGGCGCTTGGGCATTTTTATCATGGCACATAATGCACCCGGCCTGGTTTAACACGAAGGCCACTTTTTTGTCCTCCGTTCCGCTCGGAATCTTTACGAGCATGTTGCCAAAGTAAAACCACGCCGCCCACAGGACGACAAGCGCAACAACGACAGCCAATATCTTTTTCATTGCAGTTAGAGATGGGTTAAGTGCTTCAATTTAACCGAAAGGCGCCACGCCTATTCTTGGACACTATTGAAGCCCCGCGCCTAAACTATCTCAAGCAAATTCTTGTTGGAGCCGCGTTATTTAGCTGAAGGCTTTACTCTGCCACCGACGGAAATTGCGACCTTTCCGCCCAGCCTCTTTTCCCATTCTTTGTCTCCACGTACAAATAATTTCCCCTGCGCTTGAGAATGTCCACAATTTGCCCGTCGGCAAGGATTGCCGAGACGGGGGCGTCGGGCGTCGGCGATATGCGCACCGACGGGTTTTCTCCAACCGCCACAGCCCTGTTTCCAAAGGCGCGCCAATATAGCGTTCCCGCCACTCCGGAACAGAAAAACAGCAAAGAAATTATGCTCAAAAACACAAATGCCGCGCTGCGCTTGTTGTATAGCGGCGGCAGTATCGCAAACAGCAGCGCGCCCCAGAACGCGCATACTGCAACCACCACCCATTCGCTTTCCGAAAGCTCCGCCAGAACCGACTCTATCGCATCTGCCCGCTCAACCTCAAAATTTGAGTTTTTCGCCAGCACGTCAAGATTTGCATAAGACTCTCTCAGGCGTGGATTCTCATATATGGACCTAAGGTAATACAACTGCGCCAAAGATGCCTTCCCCAATTTTGCGTATGCGTTTGCAATATTGTAGAAAAGCTCTGCGCCGCCGCCTCCGGCCTTCCTTGATTCAAGGTAGTTTTCCGCGGCCGCGGAATAGTCGCCGCGTTTGTAGGCAGAATTGCCAAGCTTAAAAAACTCGTCCGCCGTTTGCGCTTCCAGAAGCGCTCCCGCCAGAAGCGCCGACAGCGTCAACAGTATCTTTTTTGCAAAATTTGACATCTTTAGTTACCGAATTTTTTTGAAGCTTCCTCCGCCCGTACCAACGCTTTCGAAAGCCTGTCGAGATCCGCGTTCGACACGGACAAGTTCCCGAAGGTCATTGCGTCGGCCCCGTCGAATATTTCTCTTATTTGCGCAAGAGTGTCGGCGTCGCAACCCGCATTGGAGAAGCGTTCTTGCGCCTCCTTCGCCAATATCGCCGCAGCGTCCAATTCAGACCGCGCGGCGGCCATGTTCTGCAAGCTGCCCCGCGCCGCCTCGAAAAATCCGCGGGCGTCGCCCCTTGACGCGCTCGAAAGGGCGGTCTTTGCCAGAGTAGCGGCCTTTTTCGTGCAAGAGGTAAATTTTGCAAAGGCCGGGTCGTTTTGCAGGCGCAGCCTTTTGCGGCGCGC
>CASEFZ010000032.1 GCA_949287395.1 uncultured Verrucomicrobiota bacterium | reverse complement strand
AAACCCTTTATTGGGAAGGAAACAAAAGACAGGGCCGCAAAACGAATATCGCAGTTTGTGGCGTCAAAAAAACTTTCCGACGACAGCGTGTACGACGGGCTTTTTGATGATACCCCAAAAGGGAAAAAGAGCATTGTTTTTGTGGCGGAATGTTCGTCGCTAATGGGGGGAGCTAAATTGGGGTTTTCAAATAGATTCCTTGCGGCAATAGCCGCGCGGTCGTTAAAAAATGCGGGGAAACCCGTAAAATAGGCGGATTTAAAGGAGATTGAAAAAAAATAACCGTCGGCCGATTAATGCCCCGTGCTTGACCTTCCTGTTAGCGCCCACATTCCGAACCGAAAGGGGTTTTTAGAGTATATGGATAGCGGCGGAAAAGTGCTGATACTGGGCGGAACAAATGCCGCCATACCGGGCCTTGAAAAAAATTTTTCAAGGCGTGACAACTCCGAAACGCCCGTTTCCACTAAATATGGCAAGGCAAACGAGGAGCAAATAAAGCTAATGAGTGTTGTATTCGCTCCGCCCTTTGCGGAATCAGTAGGCCTAAAACACGCGCCTTTCAAGTGCAATCCAAATACGCCCGCTGGCTGGGGAAAGCCGGTGTCAAATTTGGAAATATTAATTTCTGACAAAGTTGTGCCGCTTGCGAATCTCGAGTACGGCCCCGAAGCAAAAAGCTATTGCATTTGCGCGGCGCTGAAAGGAGACGACGGGAAAATCCGCGCCCTGTGGCTGCCGCAGTATATGCTTATGCCAATGCTTTTTACAGACAAGAGCGAACGCATGAAAGACTGGAGCAGGCCGGAACTTGACTCATTTTCAAGGCGCGTTTTTTTCGGGTGCGTGGAATTGCTTGAAAACGCCGGCGCAAAAAACTAAGGCCGCAAAACTAAAGCGCCGAATTTTTAGCGCAACCCGGCAAAAAAACTTTTGCGTCGCAAAAGTGTCAATGGCTTTGCCAAAAGGCGGCAGAAGGCCAAGCAATGCGCAAGCTGAATAACTCTCTAATGACGCCGCATTTAAATACGTGGCAACGCCCCCTCGCCCGCGTCAAGTGCGCAAGAAACGCAAGCCTCCGCCGGGCGGGAAGGAACACAGCCACTTCAGCTTTTGGAAGAATTTTAAGCAAGAAGGAAGGCCTGATATGCAAAATCAGTCTCTTGCGGCCTTTGGCGTAAGGTCTTTAAGAAGCTTTTTTGCGACCGTCCACGCCATCAAATTTGCGCCGTCCTCATTTGGGTGAAGCCTGTCCGGGAAAAACTCCGGCCTGTCCGAAAGTGCGGAATGCATGTCTATAACGGCTATGCCGCGCTCTTTGGCGACCTCGCGTATAACCGGTATGACGCCGTTGAAAATCCTATCCTCGTTTATCCCCCCGCTGTTTAAGGAATAAAGCGGGCATGGATAACAAAGATATATCTTTGGGTTTGTCTTCAAAGCCTTGAAGGAATCAATCAGGGCGTTTAAATTTGCCTTAAATTCCCCGGCAAACTTCCAATTCTGGGGCTTGGTGTCGTTTGTGCCAAGCTTTATGACAACTATATTCGGGTTGAACGCCAGGGCGTTTTTATAGGCGTTTGTGTTCACATACGGGAAGTCGCCTTTCGACAGCAGCGTTGTTCCGCTGACACCGAAATTGCGGACATCAAAGCCCGCGCCCAATATGGCGCCAAGGCGCTGCGGATATTTCTGGGCCGGATTCTTAATGCCGTGCCCCGCCGTTATGCTGTCGCCAACGCAAGAAACCCTAACCGCCTCGGCGCCAAAAGACGATGCGCAAAGCGCCAAAGCAGACAACAACGCGAAAAAATAGCTTTTCATGGCGCCATTTTGCCCGCAGGGCCGGCTGGGTCAATAAAATTGCATTCACTGGCGCTGGGGCCAAAAATGTTTCCGCAAAATAAAAATTTACTGGAAATGCGGGGGGGATAACATATCTTCGTCGGGGTAAATGGAAGAAGGCAAGAAAGTGATATTTTTGTGCACCGGCAACATTTGCCGTTCGCCCATGGCGGAGGCTTTGTTCAAGCACGCGGTTGCGGCCCTTCCGAAAGACGATCCTGTCAGGAAACTCGAGATTATATCTGCCGGGACGTCGGCGTTAAACGGCATGCCCATGAGCCAAAACTCGGAAAAAGCACTCGAGAAGGTCGGGGTTAAGCTGGATGGGCATGTATCAAAGCGCCTGACACAGCAGATGCTTGACGACTGCTTCTGCCTGTTGGCAATGGAAAGGTGCCATTTAAGCCAGGTAAAGGCGCGCTTTTTTGGGCTGCCTAAACGCAGTTTCACTCTGCTTGACTTCGTGGACGGAGCCTCAGATAAAGACATAGCGGATCCTTACGGCTACGGGCTGCCGGTATATGAGGATGTCCTTGGCGAAATAGCGTCGGCTGTGCACCCAATTTTAAACTACATAAGAAATGAGCTTCAGAAAAATAGTTAGCATAGGCTGCGATCACGGCGGTTTCCAATTGAAGGAGGCCCTGAAGAAGGCGCTTGCCGAGAGGGGGTTTGTGTGCATAGACGAGGGTTGTTTCTCGGAAGATTCGGTGGATTACCCAGACCTGGCAAAGAAGGTGTGCTCTGATGTGATTTCACAGAAATCCGCCTTTGGGGTGCTTATCTGCAAGACCGGAATAGGCATGAGCATTGCGGCAAACAAGATAAAGGGCATAAGGGCCGCACTCTGCCTGTATGAAGATTCGGCAAAGTTTTCGCGTTTGCACAACAACGCAAATGTAGTGTGCCTTGGCGCCAAGTATTTGAATGAATCGCTTGCGGCAAGCATAGTTGAAATTTTCTCTGAAACCGAGTTTGAGGGCGGGCGCCACGGGCGGCGCGTCGACAAGATTTCGGAACTTGAAAAGTAAAATTGCATGCAGGCGGGCCAGGTATAAAAATTTGCAAACTTAGAAAGAGTCGTTCAATGAATACATCCATAAAGAAATGTTCACTAAAAGATGTTGACGCGGAGATATTCGACGCAATCAACGCCGAAACGAATCGTCAGCAGACGCACATAGAGCTGATAGCTTCGGAAAATTTTGTGGAGCCCGCCGTGATGGAGGCGATGGGATCCACCCTTACTAACAAGTACGCCGAGGGTTATCCTGCCAAGCGCTATTACGGCGGATGCGAATTTGTGGACGTTGTTGAGCAGCTGGCAATCGACAGGGCAAAGAAGCTTTTCGGGGCGGACCATGTGAATGTGCAGCCGCATTCTGGCTCGCAGGCAAACATTGCCGTTTATATGGCCATGCTGCAACCAGGCGACAAAATATTGACCATGTCGCTCGAGCACGGCGGGCATTTGACGCACGGGCATCCGAAAAACGCGTCGGGCATGTTGTACAAGGTGGTAAACTACGGTGTGGATCCGGAGACCGGCTTTATAGATTACGACAAGCTTGAAGAGATAGCCAAGGCTGAGCTTCCGAAGCTCATAACCGTGGGAGCGTCGGCCTATCCGCGCAGAATAGACTTTGAGCGCATGGGCAAAATTGCGAAGGAATGCGGGGCTTTATTGATGGCTGACATAGCGCACATAGCGGGCCTTGTTGCCACAGGGCAGCATCCCTCCCCCGTCCCGCACTGCGACTTTGTGACCACGACAACCCACAAGACCCTGCGCGGCCCGCGCGGAGGAATGATAATGTGCAAGCAGGAATACGCCAAGGCGATAGATTCGGCGATATTCCCGGGCACGCAGGGCGGCCCGCTGATGCACGTGATAGCCGCGAAAGCCGTGTGTTTCGGAGAGGCTCTCAAGCCGGAATTTAAGGAATACCAGCAGCAGATTGTAAAGAACGCCGCCGCCTTGGCCAAGGGTTTGTTGTCGCGCGGATTCGGCCTGGTGTCTGGCGGAACTGACAACCACCTCATCCTCCTGGATCTGCGCAAGAACCTCCCAGATTTGACTGGCAAGGCCGCGCAAAACGCGCTCGACAAGGCCAACATAACAACAAACAAGAATACCGTTCCAGGGGAAACACGTTCCCCCTTCCAGGCCAGCGGAATACGTCTCGGCACTCCCGCTGTCACGAGCCGCGGCAGGAAGGAGGAGGATATGGAGGTCATAGCCGAGGCCATAGCAATGGTTCTAAAGGCCCCCGAGGATGAAGCGCAGATAGCCAAGGCAAAAGCCATGGCGGAAGAGCTCTGCAAAAAGTATCCGCTTCCCTACTAAGGGGGAATATGGCGGAATTGCCGGCGCGGTTGGGTTGTATTCCCGCGCGCCGCGCATGATGGAGAGCGCAAAGAAGAAAGGATTGTCTTAAAAGCCATGAGTTGCGAAATTAAACCCGCAAAGATACTGGAGTGCGTAAACAGGGCGGAAGCCGAAAAGTTGCTATTGGAGTCTTCCGCCGAAAACATAAGAAGTTGGCTTGGCCAAAACTTTCTTCCGCAATGGGCTCTCGAGAGTATTGAGCAGCTTTTTGGCGAGTGCGCCTACGAGGAAATAAACGACAGGTTTTTCCGACTTTTGGCCTTCGGCACGGGCGGAATGCGCGGGAGGACTATCGCAAAAAAACCCACAAAGGCGGAGCTTGGAACCGTTTGCGATATGGGAACCCCGGAACACCCGGCGGTGGGAACAAGCAATATGAACGATTTCAACGTGGTTCGCGCAACCATGGGCTTGTATCGATATTGCGACTCTTACTTAAAGTCATCGGGCGGCGGGACGCCGAGGCTTGTTGTGGCCCACGACGTGCGCCACTTTTCGAGGCACTTTTGCGAGCTTGCGGCGTCGGTATGGGCGCGCATGGGCGGAGAGGTTTTCATATTCGACTCTCCCCGTTCAACTCCGCAATTGTCGTTTACGGTAAGGCATTTAAAGGCAACGGCGGGCATAGTTATAACCGCCAGCCACAACCCTGCCTGTGACAACGGCTACAAGGTGTATTTTAGCGACGGCGCGCAGGTGATAGACCCCCATGCAGGCGGCATAGTTGAGCAAGTCGGCAAAGTTGAGTGGGGCCAGGTTAAAGACTTTTTGGAAGTTGACCTCAAGGGCGTAAAATTTGTGGGAAAAGAGGCGGAGGACGCCTATGTAAGGTCGATTGAAGACTGTGTGATAGACAAGCAGGTTATGGCCCAAAACAAGCCCAAGCTTGTGTTTACCCCTGTGCACGGTACGGGCGCGGCGCTTTGCCCCACAGTTATGCGCCATTTCGGGCTTGAGCCTGTTCTTGTTGAGAAGCAGATGGTGATGGACCCGCGTTTCCCGACGGTAAAGCAACCAAACCCCGAGTATGCGGAAACTCTTTCAATGGGAATAGAAGCGATGCGCGAAAGCGGCGCCGACTGCCTTATGGCGACCGATCCCGACGCCGACAGGATGGGCGTGGCAATCCGCACGCGCTCGGGAGAAATTCGCCTGCTTACCGGAAACATGATAGGTTCCCTGCTGGCCGAATACAGAATTTCGCAGATGGCGGCGAAGGGAATAATAACAAAGCCGGAAAAGTGCGCCATAATAAAGACTTTTGTCACCACTCCGCTCCAGGACGAAATAGCCGATAGGCACGGCGTAAAATGCATAAACACCCTAACCGGCTTCAAGTGGATAGGAGGAAGGTTAACCCACTATGAAAACGAGCTGCAACAAGCCACAGGGAGGAATGCGGACGGGCTAAAATATCACGAAAAGGCCGAACTGATGCAGCATTATTCAACGTTTTTCGTGTTTGGAGGAGAGGAAAGCTACGGATATTTGGGCACCGATTCTGTTAGGGATAAAGATGCAAACGCGGCGGTGATAATGTTCAGCGAAATGTTTGCGTGGTTGAAGTCGCAAGGCAAGACAGTGGACGAATACCTCGATGAAATTTATTTAAGATGCGGCTATTTTCTTGAGGATTTGAGAAGCGTCTACCGCGAAGGCGCCGCCGGTGCGAAGGCCATACAGGACTTTTTGAGGCAGCTTGACGAAACCCCAATGGACGAAGTTGGCCAAGTGAAAGTTTCAAGTTCGGTAAATTTTGCCAAAGACGAGATTATCGACGCGGACGGGTGCGTTGTTCCGAAAGAAAAGTTTTTCTTTTATAAGCTTGAAAACGGATACAGCTTTGCGATACGCGCAAGCGGCACAGAGCCGAAGATAAAGTTTTACGCTTTCGCAAAGGAAAGCGCAAAAGACTTGGCAGAATTGTCCGAGGCAAAGCTGCGCGCAAAAGACAGGCTTTCGGCGCTTCTTGACGCTTTGGAAAAGAGATTCAACGCCGCATGCGCGCTTTGATGGCAGTTCCTTCAGCCGGCACGGGCGCGGCGCGCAAACGGGCGGCGCAACGCATGTTGGCCCTTGGATTTAATTTCTTTCGGGCGGGGAAAGCGCGCTTAAAAAAAATTGGCGCCCTTGTTAAGATGTCTCAGGCGCCTGCTTTGAAAAGCCCCGGGCGCGTCTTTGCGCAAGTGCTTGCGGCGCTCATTATGGCGGCCGTGGCAAATGGCGCATCTGCGCAGCCGCCAAAAATGTTGTCGGATAAAAAAATATCACCGCAAGAATTTGTGCAAAGCAACAGAGATTTCGCTGATTTGTCGGCGCGGCTTCGCAAGGAGGCGATTGCTGAATATGAGTTGGCAAAGCCGGACATAGAGTCGGCAGAGGAGAAATTTTGGTACGCAAAATTCTTTGAATATCTTGAGGCCTCAAAAGTTAAGCCGCCGGACAACTTCCTGGAGTTTTTTGTAAACGACGCCGAACTTACTTTGGAGTTTTCCCAAATAGTTGCGCCCGAAGACAAACTTGACGAGGTTTTAAAGATACTTTGCCGCATATATGAAGCCTGCGGGGAAGATTTCTCCAAATTTCCGCGCCTGGCGTGCGCAATAGCGATTGTTTTCGACAGCCAGCCGCCCAAAACATGGCCGCACGCACAGGTCTCAGAGGACGCTCTAAAGAGGTCTTTTCCCGACCCTGTTGAAGCCTTCAAAACGCGCGTCGACAGCCGCAAGAGAGGCAAGGCGCTCATACAGACTGAAAAGTTGAGCATAGAGGAGCTGAAATATCTTGTTTCAAGCCTGGCTTCGGAATCCGACAGGGAATGGGTTTTTAAGAGCGTGCCCTTCACGGTAAATACCGTTGCAAAGCTGTATTCTTCCATAGATTACAGAACAGACCGCGTAAACTCGAAACAGTACCAGTGGGTTGGCACAGACTACTCCCTTAAAAACATAAAAGACACGGGCGGAATATGCGTTGACCAAGCCTACTACACCGCCGAGGCCGCAAAGATTCGAGGGATGCCCGCATTTGTCTTTTCCGGCGCCGGCAGCGACGGGTTTCACGCATGGACTGCGTGCATGCAGAAATCGGGAAAGTGGAATTTTGACATCGGCAGATACGAAGGGGCCCGTTTTGTCACGGGAAAGACGCTTGATCCTCAAACTTGGAAGCCGGCCTCGGACCACGCATTAAACGCCATGCGCGAGGCGTTCAGAAACAGCCCAAAATATCGCAGCAATTTGCTGCACACGGCATTTGCGAAAAATTATTTGGACGAAAAAAATTTCAACAAAGCCGTGCGTGCCGCAAAAACCGCCATCGCGGCCGATCCCCGAAACGGCGATTCGTGGGAATATTTGATTGACGCGCTTGAATCATCCGGAGCCGAACAGGAACAAATTGTGCAAACCTACAAAGACGCCATCAGGGCCTTTGGGCGCTACCCCGACATAGAGGCCGCTTACAGGCGAAGACTTATGGACGTGCTTGAGAAAACCGATCCCCAGCAGGCGCGCAAAATATCCGCACAAATGATCTCGAAGACAAAGAGGTCAAGGCCCGACATAGCCATGGAATTTGCCAGAAGGGAACTTGAGGCAGACATTGCCTCAGACAACTTGGACAAGTTCCAGACCAATTACAAAATGCTTCTTTCCTCTTTTAAAGGCGACCAAGGCATAGCGGTGATAGGAATCACCATTCCCATATTGAACAAGCTGTTAAACTCGGGGAATCCCGACAAATGCGACGCCGTCATGAAGGTGACAAGGCAGGTATTTAAGTCTTCTAAAGACTCCACCCTCACTGCGACGCTCGCTTCGATAGAAGAACAATTAGACCAAATTAAGAAAAAGCTTAAGGCTAATTAGCACCTAAACTTTCCGCCTGAAAACCGGCTTATATTCCGCCCCGAAAGTGTCCGCGCCGACAAATTTCTGCGCAAAAAATTTACCCAGCCTAAATTAGGCGCACCCCGCTGCAAAGGCCGGCAGGCTGACGCAAAAATCCCGAAAGAAATTGGGGAAAAATGCCAACGTCTCCGAAAAAATAACCGTAGGCCCCTGGCAGATTTAAAAAATTGCGAAAAAAAAGCGGCGGATAAATCCGCCGCAAAAATATGAACACAACTCCGCCCATACCTAACAAGCCTTTGGGCGCGTGGAAGAAAAAATGCAATCCGAAGGAAAGACAGGGCGCCGCACACCTTGGACCTGCGGCGGCGCGCCAAGCCCGCGTTTTCCCTACTTGGAAGCTTCTTCCACAGCCACCGCAACGGCAACCGTCGCGCCGACCATTGGGTTGTTCCCCATACCTATCAGGCCCATCATTTCAACGTGGGCCGGAACCGACGAAGAACCCGCAAACTGCGCGTCTCCGTGCATTCTGCCCATGGTGTCGGTCATGCCGTAAGATGCCGGCCCCGCCGCCATGTTGTCCGGATGGAGTGTGCGCCCAGTGCCGCCGCCGGAAGCCACGGAGAAGTACTTCTTTCCGTGCTCTATTGCCCACTTCTTGTAGGTGCCCGCAACCGGATGCTGGAAGCGGGTGGGGTTTGTGGAGTTCCCGGTTATGGAAACATCAACGCCCTCGTGTATCATAATGGCCACGCCCTCGCTGACATCATCGGCGCCGTACACGCGGACTTTCGCCTTGTCGCCCTTTGAGAACGGAGTTTCCTTAACTATCTTGAGCTCCCCGGTGGCGTAGTCGTACTCGGTCTCAACCGACGTAAACCCGTTTATGCGGGAAATTATGTACGCAGCGTCTTTGCCCAGGCCGTTTAGTATCACCCTAAGAGGATCTTTGCGCACCTTGTTGGCGGTCTTGGCAATGCCAATGGCGCCCTCTGCCGCAGCGAAAGATTCGTGCCCGGCAAGGAAACAGAAGCACTTGGTTTCCTCGCGCAAAAGCATCGCTCCAAGATTCCCGTGGCCTATGCCCACATCTCTGCTGTCAGCCACAGAACCAGGTATGCAGAAAGCCTGAAGGCCTATTCCGATATTTTCGGCGGCTTCGGCAGCGCTTTTGCTGCCCTTTTTCAGAGCTATGGCCGCGCCGAGCGTATACGCCCAAACTGCGTTCTCAAAAGCTATGGGCTGAATGTCCTTAACTATTTTTTCAACATCTATTCCCTTGGACAGGCAAAGCTGGCGGGCTGCCTCCAAAGATTCCAGAGAATACTGCGCGCACACCTTGTTTATCTTGTCTATGCGCCTATCGTAACCTTCAAATGATATAGACATAACGCTCTCCTTACTTCTTGCGTGGATCTATTACCTTTACGGCGTCTTCAAACCTTCCCTTTGTGGAAGTGAATTTTTTGAACGCCTCGCCGGCGTCCATGCCGTCCCTAATGGCCTCGAGCATTTTGCCCAAATGCACGGTCTTGTAGCCTATAACCTCATTGTTTTCGTCGAGGGCCTGCTCCAAAACATAGCCTTCCGCCATTTCCAAATAGCGCACGCCCTTCTCTGCAGTGGAGAACATTGTACCGACTTGGGAACGCAATCCCTTGCCGAGGTCCTCCAAGCCGGCGCCTATCGGCAGACCATTCTCGGAGAAAGCAGTCTGAGTCCTGCCGTAGACTATCTGGAGAAAAAGCTCCCTCATGGCAACGTTTATGGCGTCGCAAACAAGGTCGGTATTTAAGGCCTCAAGAATGGTCTTCCCGGGAAGAACCTCGGCCGCCATGGCAGCCGAGTGCGTCATACCGGAGCAACCCAAAGTCTCAACAAGAGCCTCCTGAATTACGCCCTCTTTTACATTCAGAGTGAGCTTACACGCCCCCTGCTGTGGAGCGCACCAGCCCACACCGTGCGTCAATCCGCTGATGTCGGAAATCTGCGTGGACTTAACCCACTTCCCCTCTTCCGGAATGGGAGCCGGCCCATGTTTTGCACCCTTGGCTACGCAACACATCTGTTGCACCTCGTGCGAACAATTGTATTTTGAACAACTCATAAGCTATAATGTTGATGTTTGTGTAAAAAGTATAAATCCTTTCGATAATCGCACCCTTCAACGCGCCAATCAAGCATTTTTGAGAAATTATTTCTCCCGCGCAAGCTGTCTATGCCCTATATCGCGCCTGAAATGCGCGCCGTCAAAATCCACCTTGCCGGCAAGCGCATAGGCCTTTGCCAGCGCCCCACTAAGCGTCGAGTCTTTGCCCACAAGACCCAGCACCCTTCCTCCCGAAACAGAAATATTCCCGTCCACCAGTTTTGTGCCCGCGTGGACTATCCACGAGTTCTGCGGAATATCGCAATCTTTGGGCAATTCTATCTTCATGCCTTTTCTGTACTTTCCCGGATACCCTTCTGCGCACATGACCACAACCGCCGCGTATCCGCCGCCAATCTTTACCTTGGAAGTGTCAAGCTTCCCCAGCGCGATATCGTACATCAATTCCAAGGCGTCGCTCTCTATTAAGGGCATCAAAACCTGGCACTCCGGATCGCCAAAACGCACGTTGAATTCCACAACCTTCGCCCCGGCATCGGTTATCATTATGCCCACGTAGAGCGTTCCCCTGTAGTCTATGCCCTCGCTTTGAAGCCCTTTAAGAACGGGCTCAACTATATTTTTGCGGACATCCTCAAGCACCTGCGCAGTAGCCACCGCCGCAGGCGCATACGCCCCCATACCGCCGGTGTTGGGACCTTTGTCACCCTCGCCCACGCGCTTGTGGTCCTGGCTTGCGGGCAACATTACGTAGTCGTTTCCGCAGACCATAAGCATTATGCTGGCCTCTTCGCCAAGCATTTTTTCCTCAACGACAATTTCGCTGCCGCTCTTGCCGAAGGCGCCTCCCTCAAGCATATCGCGCGCCGCGGCAACGGCCTCCGCCCTGTCGGAGGGTATGACAACGCCCTTGCCGGCAGCCAGGCCGCTCGCCTTTATCACAACATCAAAGGGGGCCTCCTCTATATATTTTTTGGCCTCGGAAAAATCTGTAAAACTCATTCCCTGGGCGGTGGGGATAGAGTATTTCTTCATGAAACTCTTTGAATAAGCCTTGCTTGCCTCGAGCACCGCCCCGTCTTTTCCCGGCCCGTAAACAGCCACGCCAGCCGCGCGAAGACGGTCGGCAAGCCCCATAGAAAGGGGAGCCTCGGGGCCAACTATCACAAAATTAAACCCGTTGTTTACCGCGTAATTAAAAACCGCATCAACGTCGTCGGCCGACACGGAAGCCTCAACCTCGCAATCCGAGCCCATGCCGCCGTTTCCCGGCGCACAGACCAATTTCTGCAGGCGCCCGGAACCCTTTATTGCCTTAACTATGGCATGTTCCCTGCCGCCGCCGCCAACCACCAAAACTTTTAAATCTTTCTTCTCTTCCATAAATAAAACCGCCTTTCAGATTAAACTTACATGGCCTTCCTATACAATAGCAACGCGAACACAAACATGGCAACCACCGGAATAACCGACGCCGCCAGCGGAGATATTATCCCCCTTCCCCCCAAGGCCGTCAACACGTTGTCTATCATGTAGTATAAAAAGAACAGCCCGAAGGTCTTTGAAACGCCGACCATCGGATTTGTCCGCACTCCGCTCACAGAAAACGGTATGGCAATCGCCACAACTATCACGCACACGAACGAACTTGCCCAAATGGAATACCAACGCACAAGATAAGGCAGAGACTCCCTGGCTGAATGCGACCCCAAGGCGTCTATGATGGTCTTCGTCTCAAAAAGCGAAAGGTCTTTTACGCGCCTCATCGACAGCACCATTATCCGCGGATTCTCCGTAAAATTCTTGAAGTATTTTTTGTCGAAGACGGTTTCCTTTTTTATTCTGTGCTCCGCGTCGAAATCTATCTCTTTGCCGTCCGTAAAGAACCAGCACATTTCAACGTCGTCAAACACCGCCTTGCGCGCCATAACCCTGTATTTTTCCGCACCGCCCTCGCCAAAGACTGAAACCCTTGCGCCCCTGCCCTCGTTCGTGGCTTGGCTAAACGAATTCATAAACCACAAGCGGCCGTCGCGCCTATTGTTAAAGCACAACTGCTTGACAATTCCAACGGCGTTGGCGTCTTTTGCGTTCCTTAGCTGTTGCTCGAAATTTATGTTGTCGTAAAGTGTGCGCGAACGCTCGGTACAGGTTGGAATTAAATCGGCGTTCAGCCACAGCAAGAGCGCCGAAAGCGCAACGCCCGCAACCCAGAGAGACCTGGTTATGGAAAATATATTCATTCCCGCCGAACGCATGGCGGTTATCTCATTGTTCCTGTGCAGCGCGCCAAGCACATATATGAGTGAAATTAGCAGGCTTATGGGCAAAACAACTGGCACAAGAGTGGGCACAAGCAACGCATAAAAAAGCACTATCTCGTAAAAACTCGCCCCCCATGTTATAAGATTGCCGAGATTGCTGTACATATCGTGCATTACCAATATCCCGAGAGTGACACCGAGGGATATGGCGAAAATCTTCAGCCATTCGACAAAAACATACCTGTCAAGAAGTCTCATATTCAATCCGGAGGCGGTTCCACGAACCGTTTAAAACGCACCGCCCGGCCCTTCAATCGACGCAAGAACGGCACTTAAAATCAATTTCGGGCCATTATTGGAAAATTTGGCGCGCTTTGAAAGAAAATTCTTGTTCCTACTAAGAGTGCAGCATTAAAAAACAATTTTTCCACCCAGCCCGAAAAATTTTTAAAAAAGAACTTTCAAGCGCAAGGTCCAAAACATGTGGACCGGATATTTCTGGCCGTTAAATTCCGCCGTTCTCAAAGTGTAGTTCAACCCTGCCTCGAAAGATTTATACCTTGCCGACACCCCAGCTATCACCTCTCCAACCAGCCATTTGGGAACCACATATCGGCTGTGCGCAAAAGTGTTCCCGTCTAAGGAAATGTCGTATCCCACAAAGCGGGCCCCGCCGCCGCCGTAGCCAAAAATATGCCAGTCTGCCTCTTTTTCCGGTATCCAGCGGACATCGTTGCCTCCGGCGGCGTCTATTCTGCATGCGTCGAAAGAATACGGAAGATTAATTCCAAAA
This sequence comes from uncultured Verrucomicrobiota bacterium, assembly GCA_949287395.1. Classification (GTDB taxonomy): domain Bacteria; phylum Verrucomicrobiota; class Verrucomicrobiia; order Opitutales; family Intestinicryptomonadaceae; genus Merdousia. The sequence goes on along the minus strand of CASEFZ010000032.1, from coordinate 16,061 downwards.
CGCACTATCGAACGCAGCTGTGCCTGGGTCTTTACATTGCCCAAATCAAAACCGGCAGACCCGACAACATCAGCCGCCCATCCCTTTTCCGAGCCGAATCTCACAAAACGCTCGGCATGGTTGTAGCCTATTTCTATGCCGGGCTCATTTTTAATCTGGTCGTGCCAGCCCATCGGCCAATCGGCCCCAATAATGCTATGGTAAAGTTTCTGGGCGTCCTCAGCCAAAGATATAGGGCCCACCACCCCCAAGTTTACCGAAAGCGAATCAAGCCTGTTTTTGTCAACCAAGTGCGCGCCCGCACCAACATAGAGCCAGCCTGCATAGGGCCTGTCCCACTCCGGCGGATTGGGGTTGGAAATTTCCCCCGGAACATACATATTTTGGCCAAGGCAAACTGTTTGGTGCGCCTGCCGTCCGTCTATAAACAGCCTGAGTGCGGCAAACTGAAGCTTGGAGACAAGAAAATCGTCTCCGTATCCGGTATAGGCCAATTTTAAACCGTTGGTATAGTAGCGGTCGGAAAAACGAAAATCGTTTTCTATGAACAAAGATATGCTCTCTCCATACAAAGGCTCTTTCAATGCGGAAACAGGCTCCGCCATTTCCCCAATGCCGCCTGCGAGTAGTCCTTTTGGGTTTTTCTCAGCCGAAGCTGCCGCCACATTGGGCGGAAGGAAATTTTCCCGATGCGGCGCGCCAGAACCGCCAGCCGCGCAAACCTGATTCGAGTATGAGGCGGCGCAAACAAACAAAAATGACGCCGCCAATGTTGACAGAACCCGTCCAAATTTCATACAATGACAAATAATGAGAATTACCGCAGGCAAGGCAAGAGGAATCTGTTTGAAGTCTCCGCGCGGAGACTCCACAAGGCCCGCTACGGACGCGGCGCGCCAGGCGGTTTTTTCGCACCTGGGCGAGTGCGTGGCCGGGGCAAATGTGCTCGATCTATTTGCCGGCACGGGCTCTTACGGGCTTGAAGCTGTAAGCAGGGGCGCAAAATCTGCCGTATTTGTGGAATCCGATAGCGGCGCTGCAAGCTGCATTAAACAAAACATCGAAGCCCTCAAAAAAGCGCTTGGCCCAAACAGCTCCCCTACGCTAAAGATTGCGCGGGCCGACGCCATAAAATTTGCGCTATCCATTCAAAAAGGCGCATTCGACATTGTTTTTGCCGATCCCCCATACCGGTTTTACTCGTCGGAAGATTCCGTAAAAAATCTTCTTTGCGCCTTTGAATACATTGCCGGCAGCCAAACCTTATTTGTAATCGAGGCGCCCGCCGACTTTAACTTGCCCGACAAAGATACCCCGCCATACTCAAGTTTAAAAGTTCTAAAGAGGCTTGGCAAAGCCTCAAAGGGCAAGCCATCGCAGATTGTCTTTAAGATGCTCCCTAATGAGGCGCCTAACACAAAGGAAAGCAAAAATTCCTAACCGCCCAAAGGAGGCCTTTTGTCTTAAAAAGAAGGCCAACCGTGCCATTCAAAAAACCGACCGTGCAAACACCCCAAAAAACACCCCAAAAAAATGTTTGCTAAACAAATGCCGGGATTTACCCGCAATTTAAGCCTTTACTCCACGATACTGGGTCATTTGGCCAATATGCGGGCGTTGGAAGACGACTTAATACCCGCATCGTCTTCAACAGACAAGTACACCGCCTTTGCCGCATCGGGTATTTTTGCCACTATGTTTCTTCCCGTTATTCTTGCCGGGGCGGATTTCCATTTATACTTAAACCATTCGTCGCCGTCGCCGCCTTCTGTATAGTATAGCAAGGCTGTCTTTGGAACGGGTGTTTTTGAGCTGAACATGCAAGAAGCCATTGAGTTTACAATTCTGAGCTCTCCAAAGCTAACCGTCGGTTTTGTACCGTTCAACTTCGACGATATGAACGCCTCAATTTCGCGCGGCCTCCAACCCGCCGGATGGCTGTGCCCAAGATCCGCAATCAAACAGGCCTGTGCGCCCGCCGCCTCTACCGATTTGGTCCATATCGAAAGCGGATACCAAGGATCTTTCGGCGAATTTACAAACAACATAGGCACCTTCGTCACTTTCAGAGAACTTGAGGGATCAAACAATTCTATCCAGCGGGCCTCGGATTTATCCCCCTTGCCAACATCGGCAAACCACCGGTTATACATATAAATGTAGCCGCAACCGTACACCGGAACCGCAGCCTTAAAGCGCTGGTCTACCCCAACCGTAAGGCATGTCAGATAGCCTCCCCAGCTTATGCCGGTGAGAGCTGTGCGGTTGGCGTCCACCTCTTTGAACGACCTTACCAAAGAATGCGCGCGCGCCACCGCCCCTACAGCCTGATACGGCCATGCGTCTTTCTCCGCTTTGCCGTCTACCAGGGAGACTGTAGCCGGCACTTTATCCGGCCCGCCGTTTTCCATGTGCACTCTCCTTTGAAGCTCGTAATCGCCAAGCTTTTTGCGCTGCTCGGGCGTTGGGTTTTTATAAAACAATTCCGTTCCATTCCCCGACCAATCCATAGCTATGGCCGCATAACCTTTTTCAGCCCAAAGTTCCACCCACTCTGCAAAGGCGCGCCCGCCGCCGCCGTGAAGGCATACAACTGCCGGCAGATTTTTGTCCAACGATGGGTCGCCCTTTAAAATTCCGGGCGTGCAATAGTAGGCAAACACTTCCGTGGGTTTGCCTCTGAATATTTCGCCCTCGTAGAAAATCTGGCGGGCCTTTATGCCCTTCTCCTGTTTGCCCCAACGATATTTCGGCACGGGAAATTTCTGAATGCCGGCCCAAAATGCGGAGTCGAACCCAAACGACACCCCGGCCGCCATAAACACGACAAAAAACTTCAAGAACGCCCTCATGCGACCCCACGCTATCGTCAAACACGCCACTTTCAATACATTTTATAAAAAAATGAAATAAAACTAAAAAAAAGCTTTTAAAAAATTTTTAAACCCTCACTATCGCCCCGACTCTTTTCTGATTATAAAAGGGTTTATACATATCACAAAAACTAACTTACGATTATGGTTAAGCAGGTTATCGCTACGGGCGCGTTGTTTGGCGCTACGGCGGCTTTCGGCGCGGGGTTCCAGGTTCTGGAACAAGGCGCCGCAAATATCGGGACCTCTATGGCGGGTTCCGTAACCAATGCCAGCGGAGACGCCTCCGCCGCATTTTGGAATCCCTCGGCGGTCTTCTATACGCAAACGGAAGTGGGTTCCTTGAGAGTTGACGCTGCGATGAATTTCATCCTACCGTCTTTTGAGTTTGAAGATGACGGGACCTCCTACAATCCCCTCGGTAAAAATGGAAATAACGGCGGGAATGCCGGAGATCTTGAACTTATACCAAACTTCTTCACGGTATATCGCTTTGCGGAAGATTTCGCCTTTACCTTCTCAGTTACTGCTCCCTTCGGAATAGGAACGGAATATGATGAAAATTGGATTGGGCGTTTTCAGGGCGTGGAAAGCAGAGTTACAGCGTATGACATAAATCCGAGCATATCCTGGAAGTTGTTCGACTGGCTGTCAATATCCGCAGGCGCCTCCGCGCAGTATCTTGAAGCAAAACTTACGCAGGCTTATTATCTGGGCGGTGGAATGGAAACCATGTCTAAGATCAAGGGTCACTCATGGTCTGCGGGCGCGAATATAGGCGCTACAATCAACTACATGGAAGGCGGAAGAATAGGCTTTTCGTGGCGCACAAAAGTCTCCCACGACCTTGAAGGGGATTTGGATATTATAGGTGTGACCACTATGCCTGTTAATGCGAATCTGGTATTGCCCCAAACTTTTAATGTTGGTATATATCAAAGACTTCAGGGAGATTTCCGCAAGTTTGCCGTCATGTTTGACTATTCCTATACTTGCTGGTCTTCTTTCAGCGCATTGGTTGTAAATTCGGACGCCACTGGAGCCCCGGTCTCCTACACAAAGGAAGACTGGAAAAATGTTTCCCGCGTTGCGGCTGGCGTGCATTTCCATCCCGACACAATAGAAAATCTTGTTGTGAGATTCGGTGTCGCCTGGGACGGCTCGCCAGTCCCCAATGCCGTGCGCAGAACAGTTAGAATTCCTTGCTCCGACAGGCTTTGGATATCAACCGGCATAGGCTACGAATATGAAAATATACAGCTGAATATCGGCTATGCCTACATAATGTTCTACGACGACTCGGAAATAAGAAGCACCACGGACAATAGTTATATAAGCGGCAAATACACGGGGCACTCGCACGTCGTTTCCGCCCAAATTGGCTATTCTTGGTAGGAAATTTTTCGGCAATTACTTCAAAAAGCTCCCAGCTATGGGGGCTTTTTTTATTGGTACTAAAGATGCGCCTATTTAGAAAAAAAATTTCGGCACCGCAAATACTGCGTTTATCTCAGCCGTTCCTTTGTAAGCAGTTTTTATTTCTGCTTTCCGTTGTGTTGGACATTCAGTGTGGCGTTGGCGGTTCAAGTGGAATCTGACTACGACAAAGACTCGCTTGGGAACTTGAAATGACAAGCGCTTGTGCGGCAAAAACAACATCTGAATAAAAACTTGACCTTCATCTTCGGATTTCTACACTGCATGGCTTTAATATTATAAAAAGCGTCATGCAAGAAACTGAGATATCGCGAACTCTTACCGTGCAAAACAAAATGGGTATTCATGCACGCCCTGCCGCCATGATTGTTAGAATTTCGAACAAGTACTCTGGAGTTGAGGTTGTGGCTGAAAAGGACGGTGAGCAGGTTAACGGGAAAAGCATTATGAGTTTGATGATGCTGGCCGCAGGCAAAGGCTCGCAGATAAAATTTATCGCCGAAGGCGAAAATGCGGAAGCAATGCTTGATGAAATAGAAAACCTCTTCAATAGAAAGTTTGACGAAGAGTAGTTTTAATCTGGAAACTTTTAAAAAGCGCGCGGGGAAGTTCCCCGCGCGCTTTTTATTTTTCGATAAGATTTCCTAGGTATTTCCAAATCTAAAAGTTACCATAGGAACTGCTTATTGATAATACCCTACGCATACCAAGTTAATATGGGCAATCATATGTGAGAAAACAACCTCTCTCGAATCGTGAAAACTCGATAGCCGTTTTTGCACTGCCAGAAGATCAAAATTCACCCGATAGAAGAATCTTATTAGAAATATTTATCTGTTGGAAATCATTTCAAAAGTCTGAAAGCCACAACAGCAGCGCAGATAAAACAAGTTCTGCAAAACATTCACTTCCGCCTTAGGTAATATTTAGTTACCAAGAAAACAAAAAAGCCGGGACCCTTGCAAGCCCCGGCTCAGCGCGTAATAAAACGAAATTTTTTAGTAGCGAACCGCGAAAGTCAAATCAACCAAGTGCTGGTTGTATGTAACCCCATCGATGTTCGAAGCATTGTCGTAATAACGATAGTTCGCAGAAATCCTGATGAAGCTGTTGGGAATGTAGGAAAGCCCAACCCTTGCGATGTAAGTATCGTCATTGCGCTTGTCCGCCTGCTGATAATCGGAATTCATGTAAGAGAAGCTTGTCGTAGCGGTCAAGTAGTCGGTAATGGCATAGTTGGCGCCAACTTCGCAACCGCTGTCGATTGAGAGCTGCCTCTGGGCACCATTGCCAAAGTCACGAATTGCCGTGGCAAACAAGCCAATCTTCTCTGTGAGTTCATACCCAATCTGGGCGCGCAAAGAGAAAGTGCTGTCACCACCCTGTGAATAGTAATCACTACCACCCGAAGAATCGCGATAAGCCCAACCACCGTAGAGCATGGTGCTCAACTTCGGAAGAAGCTGGCCGCGTACCGTCACACCCACAGTGTGGTCGGTTCTGCCGTCGCCGTAAACTATGGCATTGCTGGGTCTGCCTCCAGAAAAGTCAATGTAGCGATAGGTATAGGAGAGACCAGCAGAAATCTTCTCAGTTATACGATACAAAACGCTGATCGGAACTGAATAAGAATCATAGTCGGAGTAGATATCAGACCACTCGCCCTGATAGTAAGTAGCATACCACCTGAAGCCAACCTCACCATATATCTTGTCGGTGAAGTCGTAGGTGCCTTCTACACCCGCGTTGTATATGTCTGAACGAACCAAACTGCCGTCTTGGTTGGCTTGCACAGTTGTGGAAGAATTTTGGAAGCTCTGCACAAATGAGAAATCCGTCCTGACATTCCAATTAGACTCCGTATAGGAGGCATTGGCAAAGAGATTTGCCAAATTAGAATTGAAGGTTTTGTGCTGGGCATAACGGGTAAGATTCTCCATGAACTTTACGTTAGCCTTAAACTTGCTGTTGCGCCCATAGTCGAGCTCTCCACCAACCTTGAACACCACGGAATAGTCGTCTATCTTATTGTCGCTTTTATAAGTGACGTTGCTGTTCCATGCGCCGGAAACCTCACCCCTAAAGAAGAGGTCAAGCTGGTCTCCGATAGTTACCAAAGGCGCGGCGTTCACAGAGAAAGCCGTCGCTAACAATGCCGAGATGAGTATTTGTTTTTTCATTTTATTTTACGCTTAAACTTTGGAAAGGTGGTAGCACTTGTTTAACAAGCCCCCAAAATTTTGTTTAGATTGTTGCCTCAGTTTCCGAACATGTCAAGCCATTATTTAAAATATACCAATTTTTTGAAAAATATTTTTTTATTGAAAACGGCGTACTTCCTGCTTGGATGTCAGTGTCTTCACCCCTTTTGCAGAGTGCTGCGGTTCAGTTGAGTAAAATTCATATTGATCCTCCAATGTGCGATTGCATATAAAGAAGTAAAAAATCGACCTAAGGTATGGCCTCGAAAGAAAAATCAGACGGATATTCAGCTTTTTTTGGATTTGTACGCAGAGTTAGAACCCCTAATGGAACTTGGTATGTACGCATCGTTTGGGCAAGGGTTCTGATTGCTTTGTTACTTCTGGCGGTGCTTGGTTGGCTGGCTTTATCAACCTTCATATACGTGATGTTTAAATACGTAAATGAATATGAAGACATGAAGTTTTACGAAGCGGTAATATACCCGTTTAATCAGGCCGCCCACCGCGAGAAAATCGGCAATTATCAAGTAGAAAAGGCCAAGCGCCTATTCGAGGCCAGAAAATTTAGGGACGCCTATTACACCCTTTCGTACGGCGTAGGCAGAGCTCCCAAAAATGTAGAGGGACGCAGATTATTGGCAGAATTTTATTTGATTTTCCACAGGCGCCCGGATTTGGCGATAAAGAAGCTTGAGGAAGGTTTAATCTTTGCGAAGGAAGACCAGCAGTATATTCGCCTTTACCTCCGCCTTCTTCTTGATCAAAGCGAAGACAAGCGCATAGTTGCAGTTGGAGAAAGGCTGTTAAAAAGCGGCAACATTCAAAATGTACAAGTTAAGGCCTACATAGCCATGACACTTGCAACTGTATACGCCATGCACGGCAACTACACCGCCTCTGAGGCATACATAAAGCAATTTGGCTTGGATAAAACGCTTCCCGGGGTCATGAGGCTTGCAAAAAATGAATGGGAACAAGGCAACCGAGACGGCGCCATAAATTTTATTCTGACAAACCTAAATGTGTCAGAAAAGAAGGAGCTTTTATACGGAATGCTGGTTGACTTCTATTCGGAAATGGGAGACTTCGACTCAGCAAGGCGTTATTCGGTGCTTCGTTCTGCCGAAAATCCGTTCTCATTGGATCAGAGAATAGAATATTTGCGCCTATTGAAAAAGTCTGGAAATGAAAATAGGGTAAAGCAGGAGACGGAAACACTTTTCAACCAATACAAGGCTGAGAATAAAAATCTGCTGCTTTTGGCAAATTTTGCCACCGACACTTCCGACATAGAGCTCATGAAGCGCATTTACGACACGGCGGTAAAGAGCAATTTCCCCATAGCTCCCTACTGTCTTCTCTGGCTTGAAAGCATGATTGCCGCAAAAGACTATTCCGCTGCCACAAAATTTTCCGAGGAAATTATGCGCGAAAAACCCGTGTGGATAAGGCAGCATGAAGATGTCCTATCCTGTTTGCGGGCAATAGCCTACTACGGAAACGGCAATATGGGTATGTCGGAAGCTATAATAAACGAGGTTATAAAGCGCGGAAAGGCCTCTCCGAGAGTCTTGTTTTCCACAGCCAGGCGCTTTGAAGATCTCGGTGCAATTCAGACGGCAATAAGGCTTTTGAGCGATGCCGTTGAGCGTTTTCCAAAGCACCAGTTGGCTCTCACGAACCTCATTCGTTTGGAGATAAAATCGGGCAATTCTGTAAATCTCGACAAGCACATATCTACGCTTCTTCAGATGAGGCGCCCCTCGAGAAGCCTCGTAGAGTATGCGCGCGACAACCTTGTCAGTGACCGTTTCATATTTGCCAAAAACCGCAAAAAGACCATAGACGAAATTACGTCTATGATGAGCAACAAGTCTCTCGACCAAAACCCGAACAACGACAAGGGTTCCGACAGAATAACCGACCCGATTGACGCTTCCGGAATATAGGAAGGTTTAAAGCTCCACACGCCCTTTGGGACAAGTAAACACTTGTAAAAATTAGGGCGGCGAACCGCGCATGCCTTTGAGTAATGCGTGGTATGGCCCGCAGGTTAATCCGCGGCGCTTTCCCGTTGCGTTTTGTTTTTTTTGCACGTTCGCAGTTGGCTGTACTTACGCAATGCGGCACGTTTTTTTGCCGCGCCCTTGTAGCCGAAACTTCGCTCAAGAACGCGCCAACAGCGGCAGCTTCAATGCATGCAAAGCTTCCGGCACGTCGTGAAGTTGCCGCTTTATATAAATTGCGTTTCGAGGCTGGCAAGTAGGGCGCAGCTTTAGTTTAACTATTTACCAAGCTTGGAAAAGACATCGCCAAAAGAAAACCCAAAATTCTCCCCGCGGCGATTGTCGTAAGACTTAGTTTTCCCATATGTCCTTAATGGCGTTTTCGCGCGTTCCTTACTGCCACCCGCCGAATCTTGCGCCGCGTTAAATTTGTCTTTTTTTTGCGGATTGCTCTTCATTGAAAGCGATATGCGTTTGCGCGGAATATCAACCTCCAAAACATAAACATTCACTTTCTGGCCTGGCTTTAATACGGCGCTCACATCGCCTACGTAAGAGTCAGAAACTTCCGAAATATGAACGAGACCGTCCTGGTGCACGCCTATATCCACAAACGCCCCGAATGCGACCACGTTGGTCACTATGCCCGGCAGGCGCATTCCCTCCTTGAGGTCGTCGATGGAATTTACCCCGTCGGCAAAGCGGAAAGACTCAAATTTTTCGCGCGGGTCGCGTGCTGGCTTTGCAAGTTCCTGCATAATGTCTGTAAGCGTTGGCATGCCCACGTCTTCCGAAACGTATCTGCCCAAATCTATCTTGGCCCTAACGCTGGCGTCTTTCATTAAAGACCCCACATCCGTTCCCAAATCCTTCGCCATCGACTCCACTATCCGGTAGCGCTCCGGGTGTACCGCCGACCCATCGAGCGGATTTTCCGCCCCTCCTATTCTCAGAAAGCCCGCCGCCTGCTCAAAAGTTTTAGCCCCCAGTCCCTTCACATCCATCAGCTGCCTGCGCGATTTAAACGGCCCGTTCTGGTTGCGGTAAGCCACTATGTTAGCCGCTATTGTAGAATTTAGCCCCGACACATAAGACAGCAGCTGCCTGCTTGCAGTATTGACTTCCACCCCCACATTGCTTACGCAGCTGACAACAACGTCGTCAAGCGACCTTTTTAACAGGGTTTGGTTTACGTCGTGCTGATACTGTCCAACCCCTATTGATTTCGGATCTATTTTCACAAGCTCCGCCAGCGGATCCATAAGCCTTCTTCCTATCGACACCGCCCCTCGCACCGTAATATCGTGGTTCGGGAACTCCTCCCTGGCGACCTCCGACGCCGAGTATATTGACGCCCCGCTCTCGTTTACCATCGTAATTTCTATTTTTTTCGGCAGCCCAAGGCTTCTTATAAAGTCCTCCGTCTCACGCCCGGCCGTTCCGTTTCCAATGGCTATGGCCTCCACGTCAAAGGCCGCACACAACTTCAGAATTTTACTTTCCGCATCGGCCCGCTTAGCGCTTCCCTGCTCGGGATAAATTACATCGTTGAGCAACAGATCTCCCTGCCTATTCAAACAGACAAGCTTGCAACCGGTACGGAATCCGGGGTCCAGCGCCAATACATTTTTCCCACCAAGAGGCGGCGCCATAAGAAGCTCCCTCAAGTTTGAGGCAAACACTTTTACAGCATCTTCGTCGGCCCGCTTTTTTAGCTCCAGACGCATGTGCGTTTCCGCCGAAGCGGAGAGCAGACGCTTATAAGAGTCTTCCAAGGCAAGCTCCATCTGAACGCGATTTTCGCCGACAGCACCCTTCATGAACATATCTTTAAGAATGGCAGCGGCGCTGTCGTCCGGCGGCACAACCCTCATGTATAAAAAGCCCTCAGCCTCCCCCCTGCGTATGGCGAGTATCCTGTGCGACGGCGCCGATTTAGCCGGTTCGCTCCAGTTGAAATAGTCTTTGTACTTCACCCCTTCCGCCTCTTTTGCAGATACCACTTTAGAGACCAGCTGCGCCTCGCGCTCAAAATATTCCCTAACTGCAGACCTCGCCTCGGCGTTTTCGGAAATTCTCTCCGCAATAATATCGCGCGCACCTGACAATGCGGCAGCAACGTCGGCAACATCTTTGGACTCGTCCACGAATCGCGGCGCCTCCAAAGAACAATCTTTATTAAAATCCATTATTATGTCTGCAAGCGGCTCCAATCCGCGTTCCTTGGCAACCGTCGCCTTCGTGCGCCTCTTTGGCCTAAAGGGTTCGTAGATATCCTCCAAAGATGACAGCGTTTCGGCAGAGTCCAGTTTTCCCTCCAATTCTACATCCAACAACCCCCTCTCTTTTAGAGATTTCTTTATTGCCTGCCTCCGCGCATCAAGCGCCTCGAGCTTTTCCAGCGCGTCCCTTACCGCGGAAATGGCAACCTCGTCCAAAGAACCTGTAGCCTCTTTTCTATATCTGGCTATAAACGGCACAGTTGCCCCGCCCGATAAAAGTTCCACAACAGCTCCCGCTTGGCGGGGCAATATCCCGAGTTCCTTCGCTATTTTATCAACGTGTCCAGCGTTCATATTATCCGCGCGATTTTCCACATACATCACCTCTTTTCAAGTGCGTATTTTTATTTTTTCCTCCCCGCGCAACAGCTCTCAAAATAATTTTCCAAAATGCGCCAGACCAACTTCCCAACCGATGGAAATAGGCACCCCCGAAATGCTGGCAGAAACCCGCGCCGCAACATATCCGCCGACGTCGCTCGCCGCCGCCCAAATCCTAAAAAAATATGAGCCAGCCAAAAACGTGCCGGTTAAAACCAACCGGTTCCTTTGCAAAATTCCCACCAAAACCTTTCGGCAAACGCGCATCCTCAGCATGGGAAAACGCCACAAGCTTTCATTGCAAATTCTAAATGGCACCCCCCCTTTTCCCCGCCATATTCCCTCCTGTGCCGCCGGAACAAAAAAAGGCGCGTCCCAAAACGAGACGCGCCTTACGCCGCAAGTATAAAACAGCTACTCTGTTGCCTTTACATCGGCTATGGTCCAGTGGCGCCTGGTGTCCTTTGTGCACTCCACCTTAAACACGTTTGCAGTCACGGGCTTGTCCAAGGTGACAGTCGCCGTCCAGCCGTCCCCGGAAATGTTTACCTTGGAATCAACAGGGGCAAGAGCCTCTTCGCTGGCACCTGCAAACAACTGGTAATCGCGCGGGAAGTCGAACACCTTGCCCAAGCGATACTCTATCTTGGAAACTTTCTTCGGAAAACCGTAGTCAACCAATATCCAGGTCCCCTTCGGGAAGAAGTCGTTGGTACAGCAATAAGTCTTCGGGTTGCCGTCAACAGCCGCCTTCTTCTCCTTGTCGGAAGCCTTCCAAGAACAGTTAAACGTCGGCTTGAGATCCTTTAGCACGTCCGCCGCGCTCTGAGCCTCCTTGTTCAAGCCCTTCTTTTTCAAAGCCTCGACAACCGCCGGAGAAGGCTTCTTTATCATGCCCTCTATCGCAAGCTCTTTTTCCTCGGCACGAACCGCCTTGCTAAGTATATACGCCGCGCTCTCCCCATCAAAGCCGGCCCTCCTGCCGACATTTACAAGGGAAATCTGAGCAAGGGTCAAAGCGCGCGGATCCCTGAGGCTTTTGCATATCAAGTACAGCGGGTTTATCGCTCCGCTATTCTTCCAATCACCGAGGGTCTTAACCACCGCTTCGCGGTTGCCGGCCCTGTACTGCTCTATGCAAAAATCCAACGCCTTTTGCGACGATAACATCGGCATAAAGCGCAAGAATACCGCCACTTCCTTGGGGTTCTTGCTCTTCTTGGCCGCCGAAAGAACCGCATCAAGCATTTCAGAGTCGAATTTGTCATTGCCCACACACTTGAACAACACCTTGCTCTCCATGCCAAAAAGCGGATGCGTTTCGGAAGCCTCGTAGGCCTTAAGAAGATTTATGAACACATCCTTCGTGGCAATGGATTCCATCAGACCCAACATGAGCTTCTTTTGGGCATCGTCCATTTTCGGGTAGGCCGCGTATATCTCGTTCATTTCGCTGGAAATATCCAGACGGCCGAGAGTCTGCGCTATAACCTTAGCCTGGGCGTCCGAACCCTTCTTGAACGACTTTTCAATCAAAAGCTTCGGCAAGCCTTTGTCTTTGATGGAAGCCAAGAAAGCCGTCACCACGTCGAACTGGCGCCCGTTGAGCAGCCCCACATACGGAAGAACCGCGTCTATATCCTTGGCCTTGCCAATCTTTGAAACTATAAACGCCTTGGCTATCACAAGGTCTGCATTGGTCGGAACCAATTTCATGGCCTCGGAAAGGTCTTCCCCGCGGGCCCACAAAGTGTATACAAGCTTGGCCTTGCCCGTGTCGTCAAGAGCGCCAAACTTCAGGTAAGACGGCATTTTCACATCCTTATTCGAGGCCAGATAACGCATCAAACGGGTCTGCCCAAGAGCGTCCTTCGGCAACTCCGACGGAACCTCGTACGCCTTGTCCTTGGTTTCCAAATTTACCGTCTTTGTCTTCCAGTGGTCTATTGCGTTTGAAAGCCTTCCGCAAATGCCGCGGGTGTCGTAATCCTTGGCCTTCGAAAGGCGCTCAAGTATCTTTTCAAACTTTACGCAGCTGGCGTCGGAAGATATTTCCACAGCCCTGAGCAACTCCGCCAACAGCGCCCTGTACACCGGCGTTCCGCGGTCGTTTTTCATCTCGTCGTAAACCAAAGACTCTATACGCTTGCAGAATTCCGGATCCAAATTGTTTGCGTAGGTCGCATACATTATGTGGTTCAACTCCGCATCCTTTTCGCCGTAAGAAAGATTCGAGAAGGCCTTGACTTCCTCGTCGGTCGGCTGGTCGTACATCGGCACATACACAGACTTGTTCGTAAACGGAATCGGTGTCGTGTCAGCCTCGAGGTCGCCGCAGACAAACTGGACCAGGCGCATATAAAGCTCCTGTATTTCGGGCCTCGGGTAATTTTCCCAGCCGTGCCCGTAAGCTCCGTACGCAACCCTTCCCTTACCGAAGCTCTTTATCCACACCATAGCTATGTCGCCGTCGGTGCGAACTTTCATCTTTTTCTTCGGATAAGTTCCGTCGCCAAATGCCCCGGGTATCGGGCTGCGGAACTCGTCTATGCGGACTATCACGCGGCACTTAGACCTGTCGTAAGATTCGCCCACCTGGTATATCTCGTCTTGCAACCTGAAACCGTCCTTCTTCCAAATGCCCTTGATTACAGGGGAATCCGGATCGTCTATGACGAAAGTTTCAGCAATGTTGCCCGCGCCCCACGGATGGCTGATAAACTCTCCGCCCAACATGTCGGTGAAGGCCTTGTTGCGGTTGTGCGGATAGTTGTAGCAGTCCACGCCCGCATGAATGGCAAACACGCCGCCGCCGTTGTTGACATAGTCTATCAGATTCTGACAGCGCCTGTCCGAAGCAGCCTTCGATTCGGGATTGTTCAAATCAACCTTCTTGGGATTGCTCGGGTCTATTATGGGCGCCAAAAATGCCTGCGTTGAGTTGTTCAATATTACGGCGTCGTACTTCTTAAGGTTCTCGGCTTCAAACTCCTTCGGGTCCTCGCTTATGACAAGCTCGAATATCCCGAGGTTTTTGGAGAGATTTTTCAGCATCTCGTTCGCGCCGAGTATGCCCGTGTTGTGACGCCACCCCACCGTTCGAGAAAAGCTCAAAACCTTGCGGGGCTTTTTCGGCGTAGCCGCGGCCTTTGAGGGGCAAGCCTTTGCTATCCTTGCCTTCATGTCCGCGGGCATCTCCGGATCAACCAGAGTGTTTTGCGCCACCGCTATTCCCATCGATGCCGCAAAGAGTGTTACTACCAACGAAAATCTTTTCATGATTCCACTTTCCCGTAAATCTATATAACCTTGGCCCATTCACCGCGATTTTCGCGCCACAAATACTTGTTGGCCTCGGCATCGCCCTTGAACGTGCATGTCTTCCAATCCCACTCGAGGGGACGGCCCAAACGGTGCGCAATGTTGCCTATTATGCACATGTTGCAGCTTGAAACGCCAACCTCAACCGGGCATATCACCGGGCGCCCGGTCATTATGCCGTCTATGAAGTTCTGCATGTGGCCGTTTGTCACCTCCGTGGCCGTCGTTGCCGGGGGTATTTTACCCGACTGCCATTTCTTAACGTCCGTCCAGAAATGAGGCCCGCGGCTCGCGCACGCTATGCCTTCGGTGCCTATAAATGTCACCATCGGGTTGTTCACGGTGCAGCCCTTTGTGCGGACCACTCCGGGAACGCCGTAATAGACCTTCGCGCCGTTCTCGTATTCGTAATAAATGTTCTTCGTGTCTCCGGGTGTCGGGCCCTTGGATTCATACACATGCACATACTTCGGGCCCTTGCCGTCCATGCCCAAGCCCCACTGCGCTATGTCGAAGTGGTGGGCACCCCAGTCGGCCTGCATGCCGTTTCCGTAGTCAACATGCCAGCGCCACTCGCCCCACGGATGCGAATACGGGGCCTCTTTGCGCCCATTGTTGCCGTACATGTGCGCCAGCAAGTGCGACGAATACTCGCGCATGGGCGCCGGGCCAACCCACATTTCCCAATCCATGCCCTTCGGCAAAGGTTCGGCCGGCCAATTGTAGAAGGTTGGGAACTTGCGCCCGAAATTGCACCATACCTCTTTTATTTCCCCCAAGGCGCCCGAGGCCACAAGTTGGTGCTGCTTTGAAAATCCCAAGTCGCTCCTCTGCATGGAGCCCGTCTGAAACACAATACCAGCCTTCTTGACGGCTGTCAGCATCTGGTGCCCCTCCTGTATGCTGTATGTAAGCGGCTTCTCGCAGTATACGTGCTTGCCTGCGCGCGCGGCCAAAACCGTCTGTATGGTGTGCCAATGGTCGGGCGTGACAATCACAACCGCGTCTATGGACTTGTCCGCATTTATTTCGCGGAAGTCTTTGTACTTCTTTGTCCCGAACCTTTGGCACTTGTAGTTGTTGAATACATAGTCCAAGCGCTCGTCGTCAACGTCGCATATCGCCGACAAATTCGTCTGCGGATTGCTTGCTATCGGGCCAAGATGGGCGCCCGCCTGCTTTCCGAGCCCTATCACAGCCATGTTTATCTTTTCGTTCGGCGAGCCGTTCGCCAACAGATCTTTTGCAATAAAGAAGGGGGCAGTCGCGGCAGCGGCCATCGTAGACTTCTTTATGAAACTTCTTCTGTTCATTTTTTTCATATCCATAAAAACCCTCCCGCCGCGCAACGCACACGCGGCACTCGTTTGTGAACTGTCTATTCAAATCGTTAAAATCGTCAAGTTTTTAATTGCCGTGCCGCGGCGGTTGCGCAGGCATCTCCAAGCGCTGGGAAAAAACCATTTTGTCCATTTCTAACTCTCGGTAGAACAATTTATTGCAACAAAGAATAACTATTTTTCAGCTCGGGCATGAAGCGGAACGCCTGATTTCGACAAACAATAACTCCCGTTTTTGAAAATTGGCAAAACCGCGCGCATAAAAAACACACCCTGC
>CASEFZ010000031.1 GCA_949287395.1 uncultured Verrucomicrobiota bacterium | reverse complement strand
TTATCCAGGCAATAAAACGCCGCTTTGGCCAAACAAGCGGGCGCGCACCGCTTGCGGTGCTCGCCCGTTTTTGAGGTTAAAAATCGGTTGCTATTTTAGAGTGTCTATCAGCCTCTTATTCGCCTGCTTAACCCTGTCGACATTAACTTTTATAACTTTTCTGTCGTAAGTCATAAGCCCGTTTATTTCCCCTTCCACATCCGGGGTCTGGGTGTACACGCCCGCGCATATTCCGTACTTTGAAATTTCGACAAGCCTGTCTATGTAGCTGACGTACACGTCGGTAACCTTTTCCGCCGAATTTAATTTTAGGTATCCCCAGTTTTTCTTTTCGTCGAACCACAAGTGCCCTTCCATAGGAAGGCCTATGCCCCCGTATTCGCCCATGACGTTCACCCTGTCGTTGTCCAAAATGTAAAGCGAAGGCGCGGGATATCTGTGCATATCAAGCACGTCGCCACAGCGCACGAAGTTGCCGCCGCTGGCAGGGTTGACAAGGCGGGTGGGATCCTTGCTCTTTGTCCATTCCGCAATTTCTTTGGTTTTAAACTGCCCCCAACGCTCGTTAAAAGGCACCCACATTACTATGCACGGATGGTTGATGAGGCTGTCAATAATCTCGTTCCACTCTTTGCGGAAGTTCGCTTCCGATTCCGGGGTGCGATTGTATTCCTCCTCGCCCTCAACATAGGTCCATTGGTGCCACTTTTCAAGCTTGTCCCAGCCGCTGGGCATATCCTGCCAAACAAGCACTCCCAAGCGGTCGCAGTGGTAGTACCATCTGGCTGGTTCCACCTTCACGTGTTTTCTTATCATGTTAAACCCGAGCTCTTTGGTCTTGACTATGTCAAAAGCCAGCGCCTCGTCTGTCGGCGCCGTATACAATCCGTCCGGCCACCAACCCTGGTCGAGCGGCCCTATGTGGTAAATCTCCCTGTCGTTCAGGCGCATTCTGACGTATCCGTCCTTTGAACGCGCCGCAGAAACTTTGCGCATGGCTGCATAGCTCTCCACCGTATCAACAACCTCACCGCCGGCCAATAGCTGTATTTTAAGCTCGTAAAGGAATGGATTGTCCAGAGACCACAATTTTGGCGCCTCAACCGGCAAGTCCAATTCGGCTCCGGAAATGCCCTTCGCCTCGGAGATTTTTTTTCCGCCCTCCGTTAATTCAACCTTCGCAAGCGCGGCCGGATTGTCCGACCAAACCTTAACTTTAAATTTCTTTTTGTCGACGTCGGGCGTAATCAATATCTTTTCAACCTTTGCCCTGCCCACCGGCTCAATCCATACTGTTTGCCAAATTCCGCTGACAGATGAATAAAATATTCCCCGCGGATTCGAGCTTTGCTTGCCGCGCGGCACATACGATTTGTCGGTTGGGTCCCAAACGCGGACCAACAATTCGTTGTCGCCCTTCTTTAGCGCATTTGTTATCTCGAACGAGAATGGAACATACCCGCCCGTGTGGGTGCCAAGCTTTACCCCGTTCAGCCAAACGTCCGCCTTCCAATCCACGCCGCCAAAATTTAGCATCACGCGCTCCTTATCCCATTCCTTCGGCACCCGGAAAGTGCGCATATACCAAAGTTCGCGCTCATGGCCAACGTTTTTCATAACCCCCGACAAGCTCGATTCCACCGGGAAAGGAACAAGTATTTTCCCGTCAAATTTGCCCGGTTTCTCAGAGCCTGCCGGAAGAATTGCATATTCCCACAGCCCGTTGAGGTTAAGCCACCTTTCCCTCTTTAAAAGCGGCCTTGGGTACTCAGGCAAAACATTCCCAACGTCGATTTTTTCAGCCCACGGAGTTTTTATCTTTTCACCGGCTGGAGCCCATGCGTCCCCGCGGGAAAGCGCCGGCAGAAACAAAAGCGCGCAACACACAAGCGCGCACAGACGAACCTCTTTTAGCATATATTCCTCCCTCGAATTAAAATGAAAATAAGTTTCATATTGATGGAACAGCGCGGAACTTATTTTCTTTTCCGCAAACTATCAAGCTTTTTCCGCTTGGGATAAAAATTTTTTCGGGTCAAACTTTGGGCTAAAAGAAGGGGTTTACTTGGAGGCTTTCAAAAAAATTTCGGCAATGGCTTGATTAGGGTCCGCCATGCACCGCCTAAAAAAGAGCCGCATTTAGAACAGTTTAAAATGGGAGTGTTTGGGGTACCCAACGCCCGATAAAAAATGGCAAAAATTTTGAGAGACCGTTTCGCATTTTATATTTATTCCGGCTTAACATTTCCACGCCAAGAATTTCTCTTGCGTGCCTGTTTTTGCCCGCGCAAAGTTGCTTTGTTTGACCCGCAGAATTTATCCCGAATTTTTCGCTTTGGCAAACAATTCCCGGATTCGCAGAACCGACAACGGCAATCTTGGCAAATTTCCTTACTTGCAAGACAAGAAAGCGGCAAATGGGGCAAAAATACTTTCCCCTAAATAATAGTCAGTTTGATATAAGGCGCCAAGAAAGTTGCCAAAACGCCCGCATTTGTATTTTCAAAGACCATGCGCCCATACCACGCCTTGTGAGCAGAATGCCAAAGCGGTAAAACGCGCAGGCATTAGAAAGAGCAACAAAGCCCGCAACGCGCCCGACTACCGCCCGAAAAAAGCTTCAATCAGCAGGGAGGCAATTCCCAGAAAGTTTTAAATCCCGCATTCAGCTCCAAAGGGCACGGACACCCCGTCCTTCAGCAACAGCCAACCATACCAATTTGCGCGCGCTGCAACACGCACCCAGACCGCGCGAATTATTTTCTCAAGCCGCAAAACGGGAATTGCAAAGACAAATTGATTTACTTGGCGGGCAAAAATTAAACTTTTGCAAATTCCGCATCCTTGCCAAGACATTCTTCTATGCGCAGCAATCTGTTGTATTTTGCAATGCGTTCGCTTCTGCTCATCGAGCCCGACTTTATCTGCCCCGCATTTGAGCCAACAGCCAAATCGGCAATAAAGCTGTCTTCAGTCTCGCCTGAGCGGTGGGAAACTATTGTGGCATATCCGCCGCGTTTGGCTATTTCTATGGCGTCGAGAGTTTCGGTGAGAGTGCCTATCTGATTTGGCTTAACAAGCAGGGCGTTTGCGACGCCTTCGGAAATTCCCCTCTCCAAAAATTTTCTATTAGTCACAAACAAATCGTCCCCCACAAGCTGGATGTCCCCGCCCAATTTTTCAGTGAGAGTTTTCCAGCCGTCCCAATCGTCCTGCGCACACCCGTCTTCTATGGACACTATCGGGTATCTGCCGCACAAAGAACTCAAGTATTCAACCATCTCTGACGATTTCTTTTGGGAGTTGTCCGACTTTTTAAATGTGTAAGTTTTCTTCTTGGAATCGTAAAATTCGCTGGATGCCACATCGAGCGCCACCGCCACATCCTTGCCGAATTTGTAGCCTGCTTCCGAAACGGCTTTTGCTATACATTCCAATGGAGCCTCGTTTGAAGGAAAGTGTGGAGCAAAACCGCCTTCATCGCCCACCGTAGTTGTTAAACCGGAAGATTTTAACACCCCTTTTAGGGAATGGAAAACCTCGGCGCACATTCTCAATGCTTCCGAAAAAGAATCAGCGCCAACGGGCATAATCATGAATTCTTGAATATCCACCGGCGCGTCCGAGTGCGCGCCGCCGTTGATGACATTCATCATGGGCATTGGCAAAACTTTTGCGTTTACGCCTCCAATATACCTAAACAGCTCCTGGCCGCGCGCAAGCGCGGCGGTTCGGGCAACGGCCAATGAAACGGCAAGAGTTGCATTGGCGCCAAGTTTTGATTTATTGCCGGTGCCGTCAAGTTCCAGCATTCGCCTGTCTATTTCCGTCTGGTCGCAAACGTCGCACCCGGAAATTTCGTCGGCTATTGGCCCGTTTACGTTTCTTACCGCGCGCAGCACACCCTTGCCGAAATACCTTGCGGCGCGCCGCTTCCCTGAAAGGGAGCCGTCGCGCAGCTCAAGCGCCTCAAATTTCCCCGTGGACGCCCCGGAAGGCACGGAAGCCGCGGCGCGCACGCCGCAATTTAATTCAACCTCGCACTCCACAGTGGGAGTTCCGCGCGAGTCTATAACTTCCCTTGCTCTAACGCGGGAAATCTTAAATTTGTCAATATTCATTTTTTGTCCTCTGCTGTTGCCATATTGGCACAATCTTTTGTAATTGACAATACGGTAGTTTGAAAGTGCCAAAAAAAATGTGTTGAAACACCGGCCTTTTGTGTTAGAAGTTTTCTTGTAAATGTACCACACCGGCGCCCGCTCGCTATTCGCGCGGCGCGGGTTGGGGGTTGTCTCTAAAAGCAAAAAAAGGAATATAGATTATGTCTCAAAGACCTCTAAACGTAGGACTCGTTGGCGGCGGTTGCGGAGCGTTCATAGCCCAGCCGCATCAAAAGGCGATATTTTCGGACGGAACAAGGCGCGTGGTGGCGGGTGCGCTGCACCCGAATCCCGAGATTGCGATGAAAGAGGCGCAAAACTGGCCTTATCCGATAAAGGGTTATCCGTCTTATGTGGATATGATAGCCGACCAGAAAAATCTTCCGGAAGACGAAAGGCTGGACTACATTCTTATAGTCACCCCCAACTTTGTGCACTTTGACCCCGCCATGAAGGCTGTTGAGGCTGGCATTCCGGTGATGTGCGAAAAGCCCCTTACGGTAAATTTGGAAGAGGCAGATAAACTGGTTGCGGCGGCGACGCAAAAGGGGCTTCCCTTTGCGGTGGCGCACACGTATCTTGGGCACTGGTCGTCTTGGTTCTCGCGCTTTATAGTCACAAGCGGATTGCTTGGCGACATACGCTGGGTTGATTCGTCATATATTCAAGGGTGGCTTGCAAAGCAGATAGAAAAACAGGGCGGCGAAAGCGGCGCCGATTGGCGCACCGATCCTAAGCGCTCGGGCGGCTCCCTTTGCGGAGGAGATATAGGCACACACGCGCTAATGCAGCTGCGTTTTGTGACTGGCTTGGATGTCACGCGCGTTTCTGCGCACCTTGAGACATTTGTCAAGAGCAGGCTTTTGGACGACCATTTCACAACCTACTGCGAGCTTTCCAACGGCGGCAAGGCGCTTGTGCGCGCCTCGCAAATATGCATAGGCCACAAGAACGACCTTTCCATAGAGGTTGCCGGCACAAAGGGCACACTCGTGTGGCGCCAGGAAGAGTCTGAAAAGGTTGTCATCATGACGGCCGGCCAGCCCGACCGCGTGTATTGGCGCGGCGACGTGCAGCCCAACGACGGCTTCCTTGGCGATGTTCCTGAGTGGCTCTTGAAGGAGCCGCGCATACCCTCCGGTCACGGAGAGGCATTCCACGACGCCTACGCGCGCCTGCACCGCGAGTTTGAAAAAGACATACGCGCATGGAAGAATGGTGAAAAATTCTCTTACGAGCATACCCGCTATGCGACGGTACTCGACGGCAGAATGGGCCTTGCCTTCATAGACGCGGCTCTAAAGAGCAACGCCAACGGCGGCGCATGGGAGAATGTAAAGCTCTCATAGGCGTTTTTAAGATGGCTTTGAAGCGTCCGGAAATTTTTCCGGGCGCTTTTTATTTTATGTGCACGCATCGCCTCATCGCCTGCAAAGGCATTTGTGCGCGCTTTGGCGGTGCGTTGCAAAACCTATGGCGGATCGACGATCCGTACGGACACCTTCGACAACACAGTGGCTGACCTTATAAAAGCGGGCTTTCTAACGCCTTGCAAATAGCGGCGGTTTTTTAAGGCTGTTTCAAGGGCGTTGCAATAGGTCTGCAACGCTTTTTTTTGGCTACTGTAGCCGCAGCGGTTTTGGCGCAAATTTCCTCAAACGTTCGATTTTTTTTGCGTATTATCGGCCCGCGCGTCGATTTTTTCCTCAAACCAATCCTCACCATCTCAATTACCAGAACCTTCCTGTTTTAGCGGCTTTCGGCGAGTCTTGGCGACTTTTGGCGACTCCTCAAACCTTTTGAGTCGAATCAGCAAAATTCTGGGAGGGCAAATACATTGGGGTTGCAAACCGCCTTAGCGCGCCTAAGAAAGATTTTCAAGTTGACAGATTCAAACCCCGCCTAGAGAATCCGATTGTAGCCGGGGTTTTTATGAGAGCTTGTTTTGGTTTTCTTATTTTTATTTTCGTTTCCGCAACTACGGCCTTTGGTTGGGGAAAGGGGCATGAGACTCATGCGAAACTTGTCTTTGAAAATCTGCCCAAAGAGATAGCGGATTTTTTTGGGAATGACGGAGGCAAAAGCCTTGCAAAGTGGTCGAAATTTCCCGACGGGCACAAAAAGCACGCACAAAATGCCGAAGTTGTGAAAGCCTTGGGAATTGACGAAGCCCAAGCCCTGGATGGAATTTTTAAAAGCCAGTTTTTCTGGCATTCCTCGGAGGGAAAATGCGCGGCTTTTGCGATGCTTGCAAAGGCCTTTCGAGAGAAAAGAAAGGAGGCAGCGGAATTTTACGCGGGTTGTTTATTGCACTCTGTGGCCGACAGCTCGGCATTCAACCACGGGCCTCTTGTGCACGTGTTAACATATTTTAACTACAACAAGGACGCCTTCCCAAAGGTTGATTTAGATTTGTACGTCTATAATTCCAGCCAGGCCATAAGAGATGAAATAGGCGCCATGCTGAAAGACTTTAAGCCCGCACCGCTGGAGGGTGGCTTTGACAACATATTCGGGCAGATACTATTTTCCGAGTGGGAGGACGCCGCATTTTTGGCGGGAATAGAGTCCAAACTGCTTGAGCCCGCCAAGGATGGGGAAAAATATTCCCGCGGATACATTGAATGCATGTCGGCAACCGCCGCCAGGCAGACGCGCTCCGGTGCGAATCTCGTTTGTTCCGCATGGAATTTGGCCGCGGACAACGGCCCCATACCGCAAGGCAAACCCTTTATTGGGAAGGAAACAAAAGACAGGGCCGCAAAACGAATATCGCAGTTTGTGGCGTCAAAAAAACTTTCCGACGACAGCGTGTACGACGGGCTTTTTGATGATACCCCAAACGGGAAAAAGAGCATTGTTTTTGTGGCGGAATGTTCGTCGCTAATGGGGGGAGCTAAGTTGGGTTTTTCAAATAGATTCCTTGCGGCAATAGCCGCGCGGTCGTTAAAAAATGCGGGGAAACCCGTAAAATTGGCGGATTTAAAGGAGATTGAGAAAAAATATCCGTCGGCCGATGAATGCCCCGTGCTTGTCCTTCCTGTTAGCGCCCACATTCCGAACCGAAAGGGGTTTTTAGAGTATATGGACAGCGGGGGAAAAGTGCTGATACTGGGCGGGACAAATGCCGCCATACCGGGCCTTGAAAAAAATTTTTCAAGGCGTGACAACTCCGAAACGCCCGTTTCCACTAAATATGGCAAGGCAAACGAGGA
>CASEFZ010000030.1 GCA_949287395.1 uncultured Verrucomicrobiota bacterium | reverse complement strand
GGAAAGTGAGATGGATCTTCCCTTTTCGAGCGGCGCGCCTGCTTTATTTTTGGCGCCGATGCAGGATATAACCGATGCCGGCTTTATGAACATTGTGTCCGGATACGGCGCCCCGGACGTATGCGTGACCGAGTATGTCAGAATTCACGCCTGCTACGAGTTTAACGAGTCGGTCCTTGGCGCCATTTTGAATTCTCCCGCAGGTGTGCGCGTGTGCGTCCAGTTCATAGGTTGCGATTGCGGTCTAATGCGCAAGGCGGCTATAGAACTTAAAGCCAGGTGGCCACACATAGACATGCTGGATTTGAACTTTGGCTGTCCGGTACACAAAATATGCAGAAAGAATGTCGGCGGCGGCGTGCTTCGGGACCCTGACTTAATGGAGCGCATAGTTGCCTGCATGCGCGAAACTTGGGACGGGTGCCTAAGCGTGAAGATGCGGACAGGCTTCGACGACGATTCGAATTTTGAGGAGCTTTTTGGGCGCGTTGTAAAGCATTCTCCCGATTTTGTGACCATACACGGCAGGACAGTCAAGCAGCTCTACCGCGGCAGTGTGAATTACGGCGCCATTGCGCGCGCCGTGCGCATGGCGCCGGGGGTGCCGATTGTTGCCAACGGCGATATTTTCGGCGCCAGCACGGCTGCGGAAGTTTATTCCAAGACGGGTTGTGCAGGAATAATGGTTGGCAGGCACGCGGTTAGGAATCCGTGGATTTTCCGCCAGATGCGCGAGCTGTTTTCCGGCGGGGTCCCATTTAGGCCAAAGCTTTCGGACGTGCGCGGGTATGTGGATTTACTGCAAAAAAAGATTGCCTCCGAGGGAAACCGCTTTAGCCACATGGACTCCCGCATGAAAAAATTCCTGAATTTTGTCGCGCTTGGCGTGGACGAGGAGGGGCGTTTCTTGTACGAGTTAAGAAGGGCGCGCGGCATGGACGAGCTTCTCAAAGTTTGCGATTTGCACATGTTGGAGAACGGAAATTCCGACAAATATTTTGCCTCTGAGCCCTACGCCAATTTGTGCGCGCGCCCCAACCATGAGGGTTTGGCTCAACCATAAATTCGGAGGTTCCGTTTTTCGGGAATGGAGATGGATATATACGACCAGATAGACGAGCTTTTGCCGAGGCGTACCCCAAGGCGCCTCGAGAAGATGTTGCGCGCACTGGAGTGGCGCACACGCAGAATAACCGTTGTCATGGAGGACGTTTTCCAGCCGCACAACGCCGCCGCTGTTTTGCGAAGTTGCGACGCTTTCGGGATACAGGACGTATATATTTTGGAAAATCTCTACAAATTGAAGATTGACAGGGGGGTTGATACGGGGGTTTCCAAGTGGATGACTTTGAATTACCGCTCTCTGCCGACAGCAAGCTCCATGCGCTTCGGAATGCACAAGCCGGACGTTTTGGGCCCCGACGCCCGCGAAAATACGCGTTTACTTTTGTCCGAATTGAAAAGGAAGGGGTATTTGCTTGCGGCTTCAAGCCTAACCCCCGGGGCGTGCTCTATAGACAGCGTTCCGGTGGACCGCCCGGTTGCGTTGCTCATAGGCACCGAGCTTAGCGGCCTGAGCCCCGCCGCCCATGAAATGGCGGACGTGGTGTTTTCCATTCCCATGCTGGGGTTCGCTCAGAGTTTTAATTTGTCGGTATTTGCGGCTTTGTGCCTGCAAAAAATATGCTTGGCTATGAGGGCGCTTGACGACAGTTGGAAAATGTCCGAGGCTGAAAAAAAAGAGCTTTTGCTAAAGTGGCTGCGCACAAGCATAGACGGCGAAGATTCTAAGTAGGCCCCAATAAATTTGCGCCTTCCTGCAGGTTTTGGGCGCAGTCAGGCAGGCTTATAAAATCCCGGCCATGGCCGCCAATACGTAAAAAATTTTTTCCGCAGGCCAATTTAAGCCGTAAGCGACAAAAACGCGACCATTCCCGCAAACAGAAGCCATGTTGCCGGCGTTAGCTCTTTTGCCCGCGCGCGCACACACATCATCAGCACGTACGCTATTATTCCCAAAGAGAATCCGTATGTGATGTTGAATGAAAACGCTATCATCATCATGCAAAAAATTGCCGGCAGCAGCTCCTCAAATTTTTCCGCATTCAAAAATTTTACGCCCTTCATCATCATTATCCCGACCATTATCAGGGCAGGGGCCGTTGCCACTGGGGGCACTGACGCAATTACGGGTGTAAAGAACATTGCCAGCAGAAACATTATTCCCACCAGCAGAGCCGCCAATCCCGTCTTTGCGCCGCTCTCTATCCCGGCGGAAGATTCGACATATGCGCCGGTTGTGGACGTGCCCAAGAGAGCCCCGAATATCGTTGCGCACGAATCTGTCACAAGCGCCTTGCCCAAGTTTGGCATGCGGGCGTTTTTGTCCATAAGCCCGCTCTGCCTCCCAAGCGCAACCACGGTGCCTATGGTGTCGAACATATCCAGTATCAGAAGCGTAAATATTATAGGAAGCGATGTCTGGATATCCCTGAACGGGTAGGCCCAATCGAGCTTTAAAAAAGTTTCGGATATGCCGTTGGGGAGGGAAAACAAAGTTTTCGGAAGCTCGGATATGGGCTTCCCCGAGGAATCGTGCAGAAATAGGCAAACAACTGTAAGAAGCAAAATCACCCCTATTATCGAGGCTTTGAACTTTCTGCTCATGAATACCGCCATCAGTGCGAAGCCCGCAAGCGCAAGCAGGCATTCAACCGATTTTAAGCTGCCCATTCCCACCAAAGTATGCTCGTTCGACACAATCACTCCGGCGTTTTGCAGGCCGAAAAACGCTATGAACATTCCTATCCCGCACTGAAGCCCAACTTGCAGGCATTGCGGAACCGCGCATATTATTTTTTCCCGTATTCCCGAGAGCGATATTGCCAAAAATATAAGCCCGTTGTAAAAGGTAAGGGAAAGCGCCTGCTGCCACGATAGCCCCATGCTTGCGCATACAATCACCGCAAAGTATGTGTTTGTGCCCATGGCGGGCGCAAGCGCTATGGGAAGCTTTGCAAACAAGCCCATCATTGCGCATCCGCCGGCGGCCGCAAGAGCCGTGACCGTCACAAGCGCATGCCTGTCCATGCCCGTGGACGATAAAATCACCGGGTTTACCATGAGAATATACGACATTGCCGCAAATGTGGTAAACGCGCCCACCGCTTCCGTTCCCATGGTGGAGCCGCGCTTTGAAATCATGAAGTAAGAGTCTATTTTCTTTGCCAGTGCCGATAGTCTCATGGGTGGTAGAAGTTTTTTTGTCAAAAAGCCCTGTCGAGTGTCCTGTAGTTTATTGCCTCCAACAGATGGGAAGTTTGGATTTTTTCGGAGCCGCAAAGATCGGCTATGGTTCTTGAAACTTTTAGAATTTTATCGTAGGCGCGCGCCGAGAGGTTTAGCTCTTCCATGGCAGACAGCAATACCGATTGCTGCTCTCTTTCCAGTGAGCAATATTTTCTTATCTGGGCATTTCCCATTGCCGCATTGAAGGCGTTTTTAGCGCGCGCTCCAAACCTCTGCCTTTGTATTTGGCGCGCCGCGACAATTCTTTCCCGCATCTGCGCCGAGCTTTCCCCGTACTCGCGTTTTGCGAGGTCTTCCATCGAGAGCGCCGCGGCCTCGACGTGTATGTCAATTCTGTCCAACAGAGGCCCGGATATTCTTGATCTGTATCTTTGTATTTGTGGCGGGGTGCAGCGGCACCTGTTTTTTCTGTCTCCAAGGAATCCGCAGGGGCAGGGGTTCATGGCCGCCACAAGCATGAACCTGCACGGCACAGTTATTTTCCCGGCAGAGCGCGAAATATTTACGCGCCCGTCTTCAAGCGGCTGCCTCAATACTTCCAATACGCTTCTGTGGAATTCCGGTAGCTCGTCCAAAAATAAAACGCCGTTGTGCGCCAGCGAGATTTCCCCGGGTTTCGGGTTTGTCCCGCCTCCGATAAGGCCTATGTCCGATATCGTGTGGTGGGGCGCCCTAAATGGCCTTTCAAATCTGTTTATTCCCTTGTGGAGGATTATTCCGGCGGCGGAGTACACGCCCAATATTTCCAGATATTCCTCAAGCGATGGGGCAGGCATGATTGTTGGTATTCTTTTTGCAATCATGCTCTTTCCGGAACCGGGCGGCCCCACCATCAAAATATTGTGGCCGCCTGCAACGGCAACTTCCACGGCGCGGCGAACAGCATGTTGGCCCTTTACATCGCGGAAATCCGGCCCGCTGTCATCATCGCTTTCAAGGCAGTCGGCCGGGTTGAAACTTGTGATTTTCAGCGCAGCTCCAGTCCTAAAGTGCTCAATCAGTTCCGACAGCGATTTTGCCGAATATACCTCAACACCCTCCACAAGCGAAGCCTCCTTGGCCGAAGCTTCAGGCAAGATCAGCTTTTTGTTGCCGCTTGAACGGGCCAAAAGCGCCAGCGACACCGCGCCGCAAATTGGGCGCAACTCCCCAGAAAGACCCAGCTCTCCGGCAAATATGGTTCCGCCGAATTTTGACCCGTCTATGAAACCCGTTGACGCAAGCATGGCAAGCGCAATGGGAAGGTCGTAAATTGGCCCCTCTTTGCGCAGGTTTCCGGGCGCGAGATTTACGGTGGTTTTTGTGCTCGGTACGGGCGCTGCACTGTTTGCAAGCGCCGACGACACCCTGTTTAGCGATTCCTTTACCGCGGCGTCCGGCAGGCCCACAATAAAAGTCTTTGGCTCTCCGCGCTCTCCGGAATTTACTTCTATCTCCACGGGGACGGCCTCAACCCCGCACAGCGCCCCGGAATGTATCTTTGCCAACATCTCAAAAAGCCTTTTGCGCGCGCAAAAATTCCTCAATACCGCACCGACGCGCCGGGACAATTACTTGTGCTGCTCTATAAATTCCTTGGTCATTTGCGCAAGATACCTCGGAGCCCTGTTTAGCGCCTCCAAGGGATTCGGCGCCAAGGGAAGTATCTGGCCTATCTTCACATTGGTCAACTTGTGGTCGGCCAAATCTTTTTCCGTAAATTCGCTGACGCCGCAAAGTATCCATACAGGTTTTTTGTACTTCGCCGCAAGCTTTGCAAGCGCATACGGTCCTTTCCCGTTGGCGCTGCTGGCGTCGAATTTGCCCTCCCCTGTTATGACAACATGGCAGTTCTTTATGTGCGATTCCAAGTTTGTAGCCTTCGCAAAAAGGTCGAACCCGCTCACGCGCTTTGCCCCAAGGAAAGTCATCATGGCATATCCGCATCCGCCGGCCGCACCGGCCCCAGGCTCGTCGTGGCAGCTTTTGCCAAGGCATTTCTTCGCAACCTGCGCAAGCTTGCGTAAATTTGCGTCGAGCCTTTCAGCCTCCTCTTTCGTGGCCCCTTTTTGCTCCGCAAATTGCAGCGCCGCGCCGTCCTTTCCGAAAAGCGGATTCGTCACGTCGGTTGCCACAATAAATTTCGCCTTTATCGGGGTGGCCGGCGGCACTATCCTGTCAAGCTTTTCAAGCCCGAATCCGTTGGGCTCTATATCTTTCCCGGCGGCGTCTAAGAACTTAAACCCCAAGGGAATAAGAAGCCCTATGCCGCCGTCGTTGGAGGCCGACCCCCCAACGCCGACAGTTATAGTCTTATAGCCGCGCTCCACAAGCTTTGCTATTATCTCTCCCGTGCCTATGGTTGTAAGCTTCCCGGGATTTCTGTCTTGCGGAGATATCAAATTCAGCCCTGAAGCTTCTGTCAGCCCAACCAGCGCCGATTCCTCGTCCATTATGGCGCATTTTGCCGTAAGGGTCTGCCCTGTAGGATCTATCGTCTTAAGCCTTATTATCTTGGCCCCTTCTTTTGCGCGCGCTATCGTATCTACGAAACAATCTCCTCCGTCGGTCATCGAGAATTCTGAAATAGTCGCATTTTTGTCGTATGCAAGCACGCTCATTTTTATGGCGTGGGAGGCCTGGCTGGCAGACAACGACGTGCGAAATTTGTCAGGTACTATCAAAAATTTGGACAATTTACTCATGTTCTACTTCAAGTTGGATTTCCGACTTTGCCGAGTGTTCCTTTGTCTACCACGTTTTTCACATCTTTTACAACATTTTTTTCAAAAATACGATATATTTTTGGTGTTTAATTGGGAAAATATTGTTTTTTGTTGTTTTTTTAATTCAAAAAGCTTGCAATCTGTCCGATATGCACCAAGAATGTGCGTATATGGCAAGCAGTTTTAAGGAAGCGGTAGAGAAGTACGCCTCTTATGGTGTGGATGTTGAACGCGCTATGGATGGGGCGGCAAAAATCCCACTGTCCATGCACTGTTGGCAGGGGGACGATGTCGGCGGGTTTGAAACTCCCGAATCTGTTTTGTCTGGCGGCGGCATACAGGTCACCGGAAATTTTCCCGGGAAGGCCCGCAACGCCGAGGAGCTGCGTTCCGACATTGCCGAGGCCTTGAAATTTATTCCCGGGCGCACACGCTTGAATCTTCATGCAATTTACGGAGACTTCGGCGGCAAGCGCGTGGACAGAAATGAGATATCCTACAAGCACTTTAAAGCTTGGGTCGATTGGTGCTCTCAGATGAAGATGGGAATGGATTTCAACCCTACCTATTTTTCACACCCGCTGGCTGCCGACGGTTTTACGCTTTCCAACAGAGACAAGTCTGTGCGCGATTTTTGGATAGAGCACGGTATCGCATGCAGAAAAATTGCAGAAAAAGCCGGCAAGCAGTTGGGCGAAGCTGTAATAGTCAACTTTTGGATGCCCGACGGAATGAAAGACATTCCCGCCGACCTCATGGGCCCGAGGCTCAGAATGAAGGAATCTCTCGACAAGATATTTTCCGTAAAGACCTCTGGCAAATTTGAGAAAGACGCCCTTGAGTGCAAACTTTTTGGGATAGGAAGCGAATCATACGTTGTGGGTTCGCACGAGTTCTTCATGGGCTATGTTGTTAGCCGCGGCAAGATGCTTACGCTTGATACAGGGCACTTCCACCCGACCGAGTCCGTCGCCGACAAGGTGTCTTCGGTGTTGTTGTTTGTGCCGGAAATTCTCTTGCATGTATCCCGCGGTGTGCGGTGGGACAGCGACCACGTTGTTCTATTTGACGACCCCACCCGCGACCTCATGCGCGAGATTGTCAGAAGCGGCGCCACCGAGCGCGTCCATATTGGAATGGATTTCTTTGACGGCAGCATAAATAGAATTTTTGCGTGGGCCATCGGCATGCGTTCCGCGCGCAAGGCCTTATTGTCCGCTTTCTTAGAGCCGGGTAAGAAGCTTTTACAGGCAGAAAATTGCGGCGACTACGCCTTGCGCTTGGCCCTTATGGAGGAATCCAAAACTCTCCCGTTTGCGGCTGTGTGGGAGGAATTTTGCCGCAGGCACGACGTTCCAAACGGACTGAAAATGATAGAGCAAATCAAGCGCTATGAGCGCGACGTGTTGTCCGCCAGAAGCTGACGATCTTCTTCTCTTCTAAGAATTTTGTCTCTTAAAAAAGGCTCAACTATGCGCCGTGATCAATTTTCGGCGCATTTTTGCGTTTTAGGGCTAAGTTAAATGCGAAAAAAAGTTCCGCCGCGCCGGTGCTGTATTTTTGCCGGTACTGATTTTAACAATCTTACATCTGGAAAGTTAAACACCATTAAAATAAGAATCGAAGCCTGTTGACGTCGCTTGGCGCTGGCTGCATGATTTTTTTTGTAAAAAATTTGCACGCGCGCTTGCTTTGGCATTAGAAATTGTGCGCTTCTTCGTTAGCGGGCGGAAAATATTGGGCTTTTTGGTTTTTTGCCGGGCACTTTGCGGGCTAAAGCGCTTCTTTTATCCGGCTGCGGAGGCAAAATGAAAAAAGCGGAATTTTTTATAGCATTCTTTCCCCCTAAAATTCTTTTGTTCCGGATTCATATTTTTACAAAAAAAATCCGCCCAATTAAAACAAATTCGGCGGATTTGTGAAATTTTGTAAAGGTTGCAGTTTACGCGTCTATGACGTTGCCCAAATGCTCTATAAGCTCCTTTTCCGACATGCGCACCTGCTTTGTGGTATCCCTGTCTCTTAGCGTCACAGTGCCGTCGCCCTCTATGGTCTGGAAGTCTATGGTAATTCCAAAGGGAGTTCCAATTTCGTCCTGCCTGCGGTACCTTCTCCCTATGGCGCCCGACGCGTCGAAGAATACATTCCACCTGCGGCGGAGATTCTCAAATATGGAACGCGCCTTTTGCATGAGCTCCGGCTTGTTCTTTACAAGGGGGAATACGGCCGCCTTAAAGGGCGCAACGCGCGGGCTGAATTTCAGCAGGGTGCGCTTTTCGGCCTCGCCCTTGTCGTTTGGAACTTCGTCTTCGCAATAGGCCGCGCTTATTACGGCAAGGAAGGCCCTGTCCACGCCCAAAGACGGCTCTATGACATGCGGAAGATATTTTTCTTTGCGTGCTTCGTCGAAATATTCAAGGGTTTTCCCAGAGGCGTTCTGGTGCTGCGTCAGGTCAAAATTTCCGCGCACGGCTATTCCTTGCAATTCTTGAAGCCCGTGCGGGAAGTGGAAGGTTATGTCTGTGCAGGCCTTTGCATAGTGGGCCAATTTTTCCTTCGGGTGCACGTCCTCTCCAAGCCTGTCCGCGGGAATACCAATCGACACAAACCAGTTCTTGAAGGCGTCTATCCATTCGCGGTGCAGCTTTTGCCAGTCTTCATAGGGGGAGATAAAATACTCTATCTCCATCTGTTCAAATTCCCTGCTTCTGAATATGAAATTTCTGGGAGTTATCTCGTTTCGGAAGGCTTTGCCTATCTGCGCTATTCCAAAGGGAACCTTGACGCGCGTTGTGTCCACCACATTTTTAAAGTCCACAAAAATTCCCTGGGCTGTTTCCGGGCGGAGATACGCCACGGCGGTTTCGTCGCGAAGAGCGCCAACGTATGTTTGGAACATTAAATTGAAGTCGCGCGGGGGAGTCAGCGTTCCTGTGTTCCCGGTGGCGGGTGAAGGAATTAAATCGTATTGGTCGGGCTTGGCATCCATGTAGTTTTTCAAAACTACAGGCTCAAGCTCTCCCTGGACGGCCTTTTTGCGCTTTAAGTCGCGCGCCTTGTTCTCGGCCTCGCTCTGCATGTTTTCGTCTTCCAACACGCTCACATAACCTATGGTTTGGTCGCCAACCTTTACCTCGGCAAAGAAAATTTGATCTGCCCTAAAACGCAGTTTGGATTCTTTGCAGTCTACCATTGGGTCTGAAAATCCCTCCACATGCCCCGATGCGCGCCATACGTCCGGGTGCATTATCAGCGAGGCGTCCAACCCCACCATATCGTCTCTGCGGTGTACAAAATCTCTCCACCAGGCCTGCTTTATGTTGTTTTTTAACTCCACTCCAAGCGGGCCGTAGTCGAAAAATCCGTTAAAGCCGCCGTATATTTCCGACGAACGGTAAATAAACCCCCTGCGCTTGCAGAGGCCTTCAATGGTTGCCATATCCACCATAACTTATACCACCTTATAGTTGCTTGAAAAAAAGTTTATCGGCCAATTCAACCATCTTCCGCGCGAATGTCCAATAAAAAGAGGATTTCTATTTTTAGGTGGATTTTTTGTGCGTTTAGCGCACTTGTTGTCTGATAGGTGTAAAATTTTCGCATTTATCCCTAAAAACAGGGATTATTGGGCGCTTTTGAAACTCAGAGGCATACTTTAAAAATCCGGCAAGGTTGCAAAATTTAGAATTATTTAACCGTTTTTACGCAAACGCGTGAAACAGTGCGTGCGCGCGGGCGGGCTTTTGCGCCGACTTTTTAACAATGGGCTTTTGAAAACAAGTTGTACAGGGCTAAACCCCACTCGATTCTTTTTACCAAACCCGATTGCCAAACGGGAAATCAAAGGCCAGAATTGACATAAAAAATTTTATTTAGGCAATATCTTCGGACATTCTTTTTTTGGGGGCTGATTCGCATCGGCATGCCCCGCTTAGGCTTGCGTGCAAAAAAATTTTCTTCGCGTTTGCATGTTTGTGCGCCAAAGCGCCGCAAGGAAAAATTTTTAACATTTCAGCCGAATGTCCGGAAAATTTTTTCATTAACCGCCTTAAGTAAAGCATCGCCAATTTTAACTGCCGCGTCCCTTGCAATGTTCGTCTGAGGTACAGGGCAATTGGAACTATTTGATTGACCCTTTACTTCCAATTCAACAGATAAAAAATTATTTCTGCATTGAGAAAAATTATCTGCCGGCGTTTTTGCGCGCAAAACAACAACTTTCCGAAGCGCCCGTTGCTGGCGCGCTTTGCGCCTTGTTTATCCTAAAAAATTTTTGATTAATTGCCGCACAGCCAACGCAGTGTTGTCCGGAGCCAAAACCGCCGATACCGCAACAATTCTTTCCGCTCCGGCGGCACGCACGCTCGCCGCCGTGTCCATATTTACTCCGCCAATTGCAAACCAGGGAAGGGAAGGGTTCATGTGGGCAACTTCGCTGACAAGCTGCAAGCCCACAGCCGGCCTGCCGGGTTTAGTTGCGGTTGCGTAAACCGGCCCCACCGCGAAATAGTCTAAAGTATCATTCAGAGAGTTGGCGGCCTTGGCTTGTTCTATTGAATGGGTTGAGAGCCCCAATATTCCATTCCCAATCGCTTTTCTTGCTTCGTGTGGCGAAAGGTCGTCTTGCCCAACATGCAGGCCTCCGTTGGGAATTAGTTTGCACACCCGGGCGGCAAGGTCGGCATCGTCGTTTATTATAAAAAACGGGGAACCTTCGCTTTCAAAAAGGGGTAAAAGTTTGTCGGCAATTTCAGACCTCTTGGAGTGGCTTTCCTTCTTGGCCCTAAGTTGGATAATTCTGCAACCCGCCGATACCAAAGCCTCGCACTTGTCTTTCAAGGCGCTTTCGGCAACATAGCCGGTGTCCAAAATTCCGTAAAAACGAACCGGCTTCAAAAAGGGGGAATTTGCGCCCATTCTACCTGTGGCTCCTCTGGTCGGCGCCGCCGACAGAAACGTCGTCAACCGCGTCAAAAACTGGAGACTTGTCAGATATTAAAATATCGTCGTCGTCCACTTCAGGCTTGGGCAGAAACTTTGTGACAGGCTTGTAGATAAGCCCCTTAAAGCCCACAATTTTAACGTCTATGTTGCCCAACTTTTCCACCCCAAGATGCTCCCTGAAGGCCGATGTGAGGGCGGTCTGTATTTCCGCAGACGCGTCCGTCAGCTTCTGCCCCGACTCGAGCTTCAGCGAAACGCTCATGCACAGCCTGCCCCTTTTTGTTGTTATTGTGACATCAGGCCTATTTAACGCCCCAAGGCTGTAGCAGACGCTCTGCACAAGCTCATCCAAAGCTTTGCGCGAAACTTCCACAACTCCGGCCCTATTGTCGAAAAGTTTTATCGGCTTAAAGTGCCTCTTTATTCTTCTGACCACAATAAGCAGTATGAATGCCGCAAGCGCCCCGCCGAGAAGCTCCTTTGCATGTGGCTGCTCCCATGCGGTCTCGAAAAAATTGATGACTGACACTATCCACTCGGACAGCGTCTTAAAGAATGCCTCAATTTGATTTTGCTGTTCCATAAAAAATTTGGGACGCTCCCCCCTAATCCTTTGCAACAATAAAAAATTTTTGGCTGCAAATTACAAGACTATTCGTTCCACTGTATTGTTTGCGGCAATTTTTTGCCAACGGGTGGAAATTTGCGAACTTTTGGGAAAAATATGCAATAGCAGCGTTTCAGGCGGCATTTTGCGCGGTTGGGATGTTTATTTGGGAATCGGCCGCACATTTGCGCAGAGAACGCCGAAGTAAAAACTTTAAATGCATCTTTCAAGTGTTGCGCGCGGCGCCCAATGCGCATATTTGGACGATATGCGTCTTAAACTTAAAAGCCTTTCCTAAAACCCGCCGCGCGCAACACCCGTCAACACCCGTCAACACCCGTCAACACCCGTCAACACCCGTCAACACCCGTCAACACCCGTCAACACCCGT
>CASEFZ010000029.1 GCA_949287395.1 uncultured Verrucomicrobiota bacterium | reverse complement strand
TCACCTGAATGTCCGAGGCCGTGTCTTCAACCTCCCCGTTCCGCAGAGCTTCCGCCAGCTTGGCCGGATCGGCCGCCTTTATGGTAAGGGGCGCCGCCGTCAGGGGAATTTCACAGATTCCCTTATTGTTGAAGGTTGCCGAACGCTCGTTGCCGTTTATGTCGAAAAACCTCACCGGCTGCCCAAAGTCTACACGCATGATGGGGCCGGTTTTCCTGCCCCTGACAACGTTTATGTCGGTGGTCCATACCGCCGCTATGCCGCTTGCGTCCTTCAGCTTAAATGCGTACCCGCGCACATTAGCCGACGGCCTTATGTCCGAAACAAATTCCACATCGGGATACAGGTTCCCCAAGGTGTTAACAGTTTTGCACAACAGCAGCGGGCTGAAATTGTAGTCTATAAACGGTATGTATGTCCACACGTTGCACCCGCGCAGCTGCGGATGGAACTTGAGCGCCGATATGTACATTCTTGCGTAGACGAGCGCTTGGAATATCTCCTGGTTGCCGAAATCATAGGTGGCTTTGCCCGCCTTGTAGCGGTCGTAATTGCTCGTCCCCCACGGCGGAATATTTGCGTCGCACATATTGCCGCATTCCGACATGTACAGCGGGGTGTTGTCGGGATAGCCGTAGTGCTTCAGGCGGCTTTTGAGGTAGGTGACGTTTTCATCAAAATCCCAAAGTGGGTCGTAATCGTAGTTCCCGTAGGGGTGTACGCCCACGGCGTCGTAGCGCACTCCGCGCTTTAGGGCGGCTTCAAGATACCCGTCTATGGCGTCGCGCCCCCTTGAGGAACTGTATCCGGAAGTTCCGTGAGTGGGGGCAACCAAGACATGAGGTTTCGCGCGCTTGGCACCGCGGTAGGCGGCCAGCTGCGCCTTGGCGTAGTCGTCGTATCTCCCGGCGGTCACGCTTTCCTCTTCATTGCCAAAGGCGAAGGTTTCCAAAACATCGTCTGGTGTGTTCTTGACCATTATGTAGGCGTTTTGCTCTATGAGCTTTTCCATCTGGGGCGTTATTTCGCGCCATTTGCGGTAGGGGCCGAATTTTTCAAGATCCGCCGTGAGCGCGCGCTCCATTGCCACAAGCTGGTTGGATATGCGGTACTTCTTGTACAGCTCAACTGTCGGCAGCATTTTTTCAAGCCGCTGTTTGTAATCCAGGCCGAATACCGGCCTAAACCATGTTGTGGATCCAAAGCCCCACTCCATGAACTTTCTTCCGGCAGCGTCTGAATTGGAATGGGCGCCGGTGAACATGCCTGTGCCAAAAATATTCTTGGTGGCGTGCTTGTTCTCAAGCTTTCTCATTACGTCGAAGCGGAAATAGTCGGTGTATGCGGGGAATCCGGCAACGGAATAGTCGGCCCGCACTGAGAAAATGCCCTCGCCGAATTTTTTTGCGTCAAAGGGAAGGGCAATTTTCTGGACGCCGTCGGAACCTATGTTTACGTCGAATACTCTGTCGAATAGAGTTTCGTAATAGATATTCTTTGCCGATACTTTCACCTTGCCCGTTGTGCCGGGCTTGCCGAAAATTTCCAAGCCGGCCTTTATGGGCTGGCCGAATGGAATGTCGTTGCCGGGATATGCGGCAGTCGTAAAATTCCCCTCAATGGGCGGCGTCGTAAACTGGCTTGGGGCCCCGGCAGTGTCTTCCTCAAGCTGCATGGCGTCTATCAGCACAGGGCCGTCCGAGTTCGACTGCAATACAATCTGTATTCCCGCCGCGTCCCCTATGACGGGGCGCTGGTAGCGCTTCCACTCCCCGTCTATGCTAAAGCGGCTCTCTTTGCTCTGGAAGTCTCCAAAGCCCCATTTGCCGGGGTAGTTTCCGCCGTTGCCGGCGTTTTGTATGTTGACGTTTATGTTGCGCCTGCCCGGAAGGCCGTTCTTGGCGTAGAAACTGAGTATGTACTTTTTGTTGGGATCCAAGGCAATCGGGAAGGAATAAAAAGATTCACCCTCGTTTATTTTCAGCGATTTTTTCCCAAACTTTGCGTCGTCCGAGATTTCAAGGCTGTTCCCCCTCCCAGGGGCCCATCTTCCCTGCGGCCTGACCCTCCAATAGCGCATCCCCTGTTCAAAGCTGGGGTTCGGGAGAAGATTTTTTACCGGAGAACGCGGCACGTGCGTGGCGTCGTAAGCCCAAAAGTCTATGTTTCCGACTGGCGGAGGCGTACCCTTTGAGACGGAACATTCGCCCAAATCCACGCGGAATTTTCCCCTTTGCGGAGTGGATCCCTGCGGATATTTACCCATGCGCCATATCAGGCCGTATGCGTCGCCGCGGCTAGATTTCGCCACGCTCTCTGTCATATGCCCCGATACGGTGTCGTCGTCAAATATGATTTTGACGGTGTTTACCGGCGTTCCGGCGCCAAATTCTATTGCCCCTCCCACATATCTGGTCGATATCGCATTCCCGTTCGACGCCAGCGAGGCCTTTGAACTTTGCAGAACCTCCGTCTTGCCGAAGGATATTTTTTTCCCGCGGTGGTCGGAAAATATTATCCAAGGGTTGACTCCGTCCGTCGGGTCACCCGTGTCCCAAGATATTTCCACCGTTCCGTCGTCGAGCCCCCTCATCGATATTTTCGCCTCGGCGGTTTTCCCGCTTTCGGTTAGATAGGGCTGTATGTAGGTGTAGACGCCGTTTTTTTCGTCCACCGAAACCGAGTATGGCTTGTCTTTAAGCCCTTTAAAGGGATATCCAAAGCCGTTCTTGTTGGCGCCCCAGAATTTTATGGATATGTACTTCTTTCCCCCGACGAATATTATGATGTCGTTTGCCCCGCTCTCAGTGCGGTCCGAGACGCTGTTGCCGTTCCTTCTGACGTAGATTTCCTTGTTTCCCGCCCTGAAAAACGGCACCTGAAATTTTTCCCCGCTGCCCGTGGCGCAGGTCTCCACGCCGAATTTAGGCTTTATGCGTTCGCCGCTTTTCTGCTCCGCCAGCAGTGCCGGAGGGTTGGGAAGGGGCGCGAACCCTTTTATCCCAAGATTTTCAACTTTCTTCCGCTGCGATTGCTCCCCAGCCTGTTGCGGAACTTGAAGGGATTTCGCTTCCGGAATTTTAACCTTTCCCTCCTTTGCCAGCCTGAGGGCCTCCATTGTCATCTTCGCATTCGAGACCCTGTCTTCGTCAGGATAGCGTTTTTCCTCTCTTGGGGCTTGGTCGCACCCGCTTAATACTGTCGTGAGAATGAAAAATAAGGTAAGAATTTTTTTCATAAAAACGAAACTTGTCTTTGCGGCGCTTTTTGCCGTCCATTGAACAAACGCGCGCCAACAAGCGCCACGCACCGAACGCGCAGACCCGGACGCCGCACCCGAAAGCCCGCGCCGCAAACCCTATTTACTTTGCTTGGCCGGTCAATAAAATTATAAAAATTTGCTTTTGAAATGCGGCTTTATAGGCAGCGTTGGGCGGATTGGAAAGCTTGCGCATTTTCAGCGGCTTTCTACAGCCTTCTGTTGCACATTTTTTTAGCCAATATCCACACGGACAGCAAGGTCAGCGCGAAGAAAAAGTACCCGAAAGCCTCGTGCATTGGCGTGTAATATTTATCTCCCACCAGCGGCGCAACCGAAACAATGCACGCTATGCGCAGTGCGTTGGCCACGGCCGCCATAAACACGCTTGCCGCAACGGTCAGAAGCCTTGGAAGTATGCCAGCGCCCCTTGCAAACGCCGCAAGCAAAACCGACAATACCGCGCAGCTTGAGATTATCGCAAACCCGTTGCATTCGGTTGCCACAAGATACCTTTTCAGCCCGACTATTATTCCGATTTGCGGGGGATATCCCTCTATGGCTATCAGTGTGGCAGACGAGTTTATAAAGTGCAATATCCACACCGAGAATTCCCCAGCCAGAATTCGCAAGGGCAAGTCAAATGCTTTCAGAAACAGCGAAAGCAGCAAAAATACGTAGAAGGAAATTCCCATGGCTGCCGCATAGCGCTGCGAGTCGAAACACGACATTGCCAGCGATGTCGCAAATAGGGCCAGGCCAAGAAGTCCCACGGGCATTGCGGCCCACATGCAGAACGGAGCCGCCGCGCAAGCCGCGTACGCCAGCGCCAGAATTGCCATTGACCTTCCGCTGAACCGCGGCCGGTGAAGCCGGATTTTATTGTCGAGGGCAAGCACCGCTCCCATTGAGGCCAATATCACCAGAGCATCGGAAAGCTGCCTGCTGCCGGCAACTTCTTTTGCCAGCCATACCGCGAGCGGAGAAAACGCCACCGCCGCAAATATCCACGCCGCCGCATCCACCAGATAAAGCGCGCCGCCTGCCTTTGTCGGGGCCTTTATTCCATCGTTCTCCTTCTCGTCCATTTGGCGATATTTGTGCAGATATGCCCGCAAATACAAGTATTTTTTTGCAATTTCAAACAAATTGAGGGAAATTTTGTGGCTTTGATATCTATTTTTTTAACTTATTGCAAGCAAGTGTGTTGTATAAAGAGCCTTTTTTGAAAAATTACATTTTTGTACACACTTGTTTGCTTTGGGGCAAAAAAAAGGTTGAAAGGGGGGTATGGTGGTATAAAAAAGCGGCGTTTTTTTATGAAAACACTTTGCGCTTGGCTGTTGCCGTTAAAGACGGTTGGCGCAGGCGCGGAGGATCGGGTGCTGATGGGTGCGCTTGATTGGGACATTTTTAATACACACCAAAGACAATGATAGATCCAAAGACAGTAAAGAACAAGGCGTTGGTAGCGTGGGTGGATAATATTGCCGCTCTGACGACTCCCGACAAGGTACAGTGGTGCGACGGTTCTCAGGAAGAGGCCGACGCGCTGTTCAAGATGATGACCGACAAGGGCATGTGCATCAAGCTCAACGAGCAGAAGCGTCCCGGTTCGTACTACTTCCGTTCGGATCCGCGCGACGTTGCGCGTGTGGAGTCGCGCACATTCATATGTTCGCGCACCCGCGCCGAGGCTGGCCCGACCAACAACTGGATGGACCCTGTTGAGATGAAGGAGAAGCTTAACGGTCTCTTCAAGGGCTGCATGAAGGGAAGGACAATGTACGTCATTCCGTTCAGCATGGGGCCGATAGGCGGACCGATCTCCCAGATAGGTGTAGAAATTACCGACTCCCCCTATGTTGTGGTCAACATGCGCATAATGGCGCGCGTTTCCCCGAAAGTTCTCGATACTTTGGGAGAGCAGGGAAGGTTTGTTCCGTGCTTGCACTCGGTGGGCAAGCCCATAAACTCGCCTGAGGACGACGTTGCTTGGCCGTGCGACCCGGAAAACACGTACATAGTGCATTTCCCGGAAGAGCGCCTCATAATGAGCATAGGTTCCGGATACGGCGGCAATGCGCTTTTGGGCAAGAAGTGCCTCAGCTTGCGCATAGCTTCGGCTATGGGTAAGGACGAGGGTTGGCTGGCTGAGCACATGCTCATCTTGGGCGTAGAAGACCCCCAGGGCAAGAAGACCTACGTAACGGGGGCTTTCCCGAGCGCTTGCGGCAAGACTAATTTTGCCATGCTTATAGCGCCCAAGCAGCTTCAGCAGAAGGGCTGGAAGATAACCTGCATAGGCGACGACATTGCGTGGATTAAGCCCGCCGAGGACGGAAGGCTTTATGCTATCAATCCCGAGAACGGATTTTTTGGCGTTGCTCCGGGCACCAGCATGAAGACGAATCCGAATGCGATGCTTTCGTGCTCGAAGAATTCCATATTTACCAATGTTGCCCTTACCGACGACGGAGACGTTTGGTGGGA
Source organism: uncultured Verrucomicrobiota bacterium (assembly GCA_949287395.1). Lineage (GTDB taxonomy): Bacteria > Verrucomicrobiota > Verrucomicrobiia > Opitutales > Intestinicryptomonadaceae > Merdousia. Next base: position 1,657 of record CASEFZ010000029.1, on the reverse strand, counting down.
AGGCATGACCGACGAAAAGCCGGCGCACTTGAAGGATTGGCACGGAAACGATTGGACTCCGGAGAGCGAGACTACCGCTGCCCATCCGAACAGCCGTTTCACCGCTCCCATAGTGAACTGCCCGTGCTTGGACGACAACTTTGAGGCGCTTGGCGGCGTTCCGATTTCCGCCATTGTAATAGGTGGTCGCCGCCCGAAGGGCATACCTTTGGTGTTTGAGTCCTTCAACTGGACACACGGCGTGTATCTCGGTGCGATGATGGGTTCGGAGCGCACGGCTGCTGCGGAAGGCAAGGCTGGAGAGCTGCGTTCAGACCCGATGGCGATGTTGCCCTTCTGCGGCTACAACATGGCCGATTACTTGGGGCACTTGGTCAAGATGGGCAAGAATCTCAGCCAGACTCCGCGCTTCTACCATGTAAACTGGTTCCGCCGCGATTCTGAGAACAAGTTCATGTGGCCCGGCTATGGCGACAACGCACGCGTTTTGGCTTGGATTGTTCGCAGGCAGAACGGCGAAGCCAAGGCCAGAGAGACTGCTATAGGCTTTATGCCCAACTATGACGACCTTGATTGGGACGGTTTGGAGTACTCGAAGGATACCTTCAAGGAGCTCATGTCCTACGATGCCGACACTGTTTCGGCACAGCCCCTCTCCGAGGAGCTTTACGAGCAGTTGCCGAATTCCCTCAAGATTGAGCGTCAGGCGCTTTTGGAGCGTCTTTCCTAATCTGAGTTAGGGTATTCTTTTTTGGGCGCCTTTCCATATGGGAGGCGCCCTTTTTTTATGGGTCGCTTTTTTATTTTGGCGCGTAGTGCGCTGAATTTGCCGTACGCAATTTCCCAAGGTTTGGAATTAGGGCGTTTTATTTTGGCGGGCAGGCTATTTTGGGAAAATCCTTCTTTTGAGGAATCTTTTTTGCCGGCGTGTTTTTAGGTTTTTAGCGCAGGAGGAGTCTTAGTTTTTGGTAGGCTTGGGCGTAAGGGGAAGGCGCGAGAATCTTATAAAAGAGACTCCCAACGCTCGCATAGAAGGCGGCAAGCTAAAAATGAGCGACAAAAAGCCACTGCCGACATGGAAAGATACAGGGCTTTAGTCTGCGCGAGCATGGGGATCGTCAAAGCCCTTCATAAAGGAAAACCTCATAGGAGTTTCGGATGCAAAAAAACGCCTTCAAGATGGGTTTGTGGTGGAAACTTCGTACGGCGGAAGCGTTAAGTTCGATAGTAATGTCCTGCGGCACTGGGAGGAGATGGTAAAGCATTCCGACGATGTTTATGGACGTCTTCAACGTCTGAATGTCGCTCAAGATTGCGTTAGGGAAGCTCTCGAAGTCTGGGAACTCCCGAACGGGCAGAGAATGTATTTGAATATTTTTGAAAATACCAAGGGCAAAATCAAAGGAATCGCAGTTGCTGTTTCTGACGACACAGTAGTCCGCACATGGTTTATCAACAAGGTACAGGAGTTGGACAAATGCAGAAAGGGAAGACTGATATTAAAACACTAAAAAAGGAGTGCCGCCCGTTTGCGACTCCGTGCGACACTCAATGGCAAAGTATCGCGGTCGCACCGCACTTCCACCACTGACACAAGCAATATCGGCCAAAACATTCAGAAAATCAAGAGAAAAAGATGCTTTTAAAATTTACAGTC
>CASEFZ010000028.1 GCA_949287395.1 uncultured Verrucomicrobiota bacterium | reverse complement strand
CCGAACATGTCGCGCGCGCCGTCGTTAAAGGCTATGTAGTTGCCGTAGCTTTTCGACATTTTCTTGACGCCGTCCAACCCAACCAGCAAGGGCATTGTTATTACGGCTTGCCCGTATTCCATGCCGGCGTCGCGCTGAAGGTCGCGGCCCACAAGATTGTTGAAAAGCTGGTCGCTGCCGCCAAGCTCCACATCCGACTCCACCATTACGGAATCGTATCCCTGGACCAACGGATACAGGAACTCCACTATGGAAACCGGAGTCTTTTCGGCGTAGCGCTTCGCAAAGTCGTCGCGCTCCAGCATTCTTGCAACCGTCATCTTCCGCGCCAAATCCAGCGCGTCCGCAAATGCCATCTTTGAGAACCATTCGCTGTTGTAGTGCACCTCGGTTCTGTCCCTATCCAAAATTCTAAACGCCTGTTCAAGGTAGGTTTCGGCGTTTTGGTCAACCTCCTCTTTGGTGAGCACGGGGCGCAATGCGCTGCGCCCGCTCGGATCGCCTATGCAGGCGGTGTAATCGCCTATTATAAGCACGGCCTGATGCCCCAAATCCTGAAATTGGCGCAATTTATTAAAAACAACCATGTGCCCAAAAGTAAGATCGGGCCTTGTGGGATCTACCCCCAACTTTACCCTCAACTTCTTTCCCGCGGCAAGCTTTGCCTTGAGGTCTTCCTTGCCTATAAAAACCTCCGCATTCTGCTCAAAAATCTCTATCTGGTTCATACAATAAAAAAATTCCTTCCCATTGTCTTTGGACAAAAATTAAATGCAATTCTTTTTTAGCTCGCGTTGTAGCCCCCCGCAGAACATGCGCGCCTATGCCCAAAGCGGATATAATTACAATTAAAAAAGCTGGATTTGCGGCAAAAAATTGCTTTAATACGCGTTAGAAAGCGCAACCTTTGTCGCGGTATTGATGTCTGTATGCATGGCGCGCGGTGGGGTTGCGGTGTGCGTAAAATGTAAGTATTATGACCGACAAAGTTATTAGCATAATAATGGGAGGAGGAAGAGGAACAAGGCTGTATCCTCTGACCAAATATCGTTGCAAACCGGCCGTTCCGTTGGCCGGCAAATATAGGCTGGTGGACATTCCCATCAGCAACTGTATAAATTCCGGATGCGGCAGAATATACCTGCTTTCTCAGTTCAATACCGCAAGCCTGCACAAGCACATTCAGCAGACCTACAAGTTCGACAGCTTTGGAAGGGACTTTGTCGATATACTTGCGGCCGAACAAACCGACAGCGGAGGTTCGTGGTACCAAGGAACAGCCGACGCGGTGCGCAAGAATATGCACCATTTTGAGCGCCAGGGTGAGGATTACTACTACCTGATTCTCTCGGGAGACCAACTGTACCAGATGAATTTTGCCGATATGATAGAGGCGCATATCGCAAGCGGGTCGGACATAACCATAGCGGCAAAACCCATGCCGAAGAAGGAGGCTCCAAGCCTCGGCGTTATGCGCGTGGACGAGGATCTCAACATCGTGCAATTTGCCGAAAAGCCGAAAGAGGAGGCTGTCATAAACTCTTTTCTAATAGGCGAAACTTTGAAGAAAAGCTTGAATTACCCAAACGAGGATTACTGCCTTGCCTCCATGGGCATATATGTGTTTTCTCAAAAAGTTTTGGAAGAGGCCATGTCCGGAAGCGAGATGGACTTCGGCAAAGAGATAATCCCAAATCTACTCGGCAAGAAAAAGTTGTCGGCCTATATTTTTGACGGATATTGGGAGGATATAGGCACTGTTGGCGCTTTCTTTGAAGCAAACTTGGCCCTTACGGACGAGAATCCAAAGTTCAACTTTTACCTTCCCGGAAAGCCCATATACACCCACTGCAGGTTTCTTCCCGGCGCGAAGATTTACGACAGCAGCGTATCGCATTCCAACATCGCCGACGGGTGTGTGATAAGAAATGCGAAATTGGACCGCTGCGTGATAGGAATACGCTCAATGATAGGAGAGGGAACGGAGCTTAAAAATGTCGTCATGATGGGGGCTGACTATTACGAAAGCCCCGGAATTGCCACGAGCAACGATACCGGTGAATTGAGAATAGGCATAGGCAAAAATTGCAAAATATCCAACGCCATAATAGACAAGAATGCCCGCATAGGCGACAACTGCGTACTATCTCCGCACGGTAGGCCAGACATGTGGGAAAACGACTTCGCATTTGTGCGCGACGGCGTGCTTGTTGTCACTAAAAACGCACGCGTCCCGAGCGGCACTGTCCTGTAGGGCGTTCCACGCTCCAGCGCACCTTGCGGAAACCATTCCGCAAGGCGTGTGTTTGTTTGAACTTTAGTTGGATCTTTTGTATGAATATTGAAAAACTGGTAAAAAATTTTCAATCCCGCGGATACGTCGTGCGCGTTTTCGACACCGCAGAACAGGCAAACAATTTCATTTTGGAGCAGACTGATGGAATGTCGGTAGGATTGGGGGGATCAATGACAGTCGAACAAATGGGACTGTTCAATCTCCTCGAAAAGCGCGGAAACGCGCATTGGCATTTCCACAGCGGCTCAAAGGAAGAGATACGCCGGGCGGCGTCGGCACAGGCGTACATATCCGGAATAAACGCGCTTTCCGAAACCGGAGAAATTGTCAATATAGACGGCAATGGCAACAGGGTTTCAGCTTCGATATACGGCTCAGAACGCGAAAAAAGCTTCTTTGTTTGCGGAATAAACAAGATTACCGAAAATCTCGACAAAGCTCTGTGGAGGGCAAAAAACGTGGCGGCCCCGCTGAACGCAAGGAGGCTTGGTCGCAAAACTCCGTGCGCGGCAAAGGCCGACAAGTGCTATAACTGCAACTGCGAAGATCGTATATGCAGGGTTACGGCGGTCTTTACCCACCCTACAAATAAGGTGGAAACTTTCCTCATAATTGTCAGGGAGAATCTGGGCTATTAGCATTCTGCGGTGGCGCTTGCTCTGGCTGCGAGGCAAGGAATGCAAATCTAAAATTTGCGCCAGCAGAAGACCTTCTGCGCAGACGAAAGTTTTTTTTAGAGTGGAAAATCATTTCTTTTTTCTCCGGAGAAGAAATGGAACTTCGTTGCAGGCGCCCATATTTCAAATTGGATATTTGCCGCACCCACGCGCGATGCGCCCATTTAAATACGCGATGTTTTAGCCGCAACTTTAACCTTCCAAATTCGCCGGCACAAAAAATTCGCCCCGAGAGATTCCCTCAAGCGCGCCAAGCAAACATACCAACTAAAAAATCAGCCAGCTGCCTTCTGAATAAAAATCCACTCCCACGTGCGCCCGCCCAAAGGCAATTCCCGCTTAAAAACAAAATATCCCCCGCAAGCACAAAAAAAGCGCCGCCCAACGGCGGCGCTTTCCCAAACGGAAAATTTTTACATCTTTCCCCAGTGTTTCAGGAGAGTTTCGCCTATATCCGAAGGCGTCTTGGAAACCGCTATGCCGCACTCTTCAAGCACCTTTATCTTGTCTGCGGCACCGCCGCTGTTGCCGGAAACAATGGCGCCCGCATGCCCCATGCGCCTGCCCTTAGGAGCCGTAAGCCCCGCAATAAACGCAGCCACAGGCTTCTTGCAGTTTTCCTTTAGCCACTGTGCGGCAATCTGTTCCCCATTCCCGCCTATTTCGCCAATCATGACAATAGCCTCGGTATCGGGGTCTTCGTTGAACATCTTGACGGCGTCAAGGTGGCTTGTCCCGTTAATCGGGTCTCCACCTATGCCAATAACGGTGCTCTGCCCGTAGCCCAGGTTTGTCAGCTGCCACACGGCCTCGTAGGTCAAAGTGCCCGAACGGCTGACAACACCTACCGTTCCGGGGCGGTGTATGTAGCCAGGCATGATGCCTATCTTGCACTCTCCGGGAGTTATTACGCCCGGGCAGTTCGGCCCAATCAAACGGCAATTCGTCTGCAAAAGACGCTCTTTTACTATGGCCATATCGCGAACCGGAATGCCCTCGGTAATGGTTATTATCAAGGAAACATTCGCGTCTATCGCCTCAAGTATGGCATCGGCTGCAAATGCCGGCGGCACGAATATCGCGCAAGCGTTGGCGCCCTCTTTTTCAACCGACTCCCTTATCGTGTTAAAAACCGGAACCTTCCCGTCGAACATCTGTCCGCCCTTGCCGGGAGTCACCCCAGCAACAACATTCGTCCCGTATTCTATGCACTGCCTGGCATGGAACGAACCCGCCCCACCGGTAATGCCGCTAATGACAACTCTGGTATCTTTGTTTACAAGTACGCTCATTGCTCTAAAACGTTAAATTTTTACTTGGTTATTTCCACGATCTTCTTGGCCGCATCGGAGAGAGAATCTGCCGCTACAAGCTTTATGCCGCTCTCCGAAAGCATCTTCTTGCCCAACTCGACATTCGTGCCCTCAAGACGTACAACCAACGGAAGCTTCAAATCTACATTCTTTACCGCGGCTATCACACCCGCCGCAATCACGTCGCAGCGCATAATTCCGCCGAAAATGTTCACCAATATCCCCTTTACATTCGGGTCTTTCAGCAAAATTTTGAACGCTCCGGTGATAGCCTCCTCGTTGGCGCTGCCGCCGACATCAAGGAAATTAGCAGGGTTGCCGCCGAACAATTTTATTATGTCCATGGTTGCCATAGCAAGCCCGGCGCCATTTACCATGCACGCAATGTTGCCGTCCAACGCTATGTAGTTCAAACCAAACGCGCGCGCTTCAACCTCTTTGGGATCCTCTTCGTGAAGATCTCTGAGAGCCTCCAACTCAGGATGGCGGAAAAGCGCATTGTCGTCGAAACTCACCTTGGCGTCCAGAGCAAGAATCCGCTTGTCTTTAGTTATGATGAGAGGGTTGACCTCAACCATCGAGCAGTCTTTCTTCCAGAACAAATTGTACAGGCCACATATTACCGCCTTAAACTGCTTCTGCAATTCCTTCTCGCCAAAACCAAAGAAAAACGCCAACTCGCGCACTGCATACTGCTGCAGGCCTATCGCCGGATCCACCCAAACCTTCATTATCTTTTCAGGCGTTTCGGCGGCAACCTTTTCAATGTCCATTCCACCCTCGGTGGAGGCAACTATTACAACCTTGCTGGTCTCGCGGTCTATAAGAATCGAAAGGTAGTATTCCTTGTCAATATCGCTGGCTTCGCAAAAATAGACCGTGCCTACTTCGCGTCCCGACGGCCCCGTCTGCTTTGTCACAAGGGTATTGCCCAGCATCTTTTCGGCAATAGACTTGGCTTCAGATCTGGCAACAAACTTTACTCCGCCCTGAAAACCGTCAACAAAAGTCCCCTTTCCGCGTCCCCCCGCGTGTATCTGCGCTTTCACCACAATGTGATCGCCTTCAACCGCGTCTATAGCGGCCTGAAATTCTTCCTTTGATTTGGCAGGCACACCCTTCGGAACCGGAACGCCGAATTCCGCAAAAAGCGCCTTGGCTTGATATTCATGTATATTCATGGTTATTTTATGATGTTATGAAAAAACCAACCACCGCCCCGCAGCTAAGAAAAACGGACGCTTCCGGGCTGGCAATTTTAAACCGTTCGGGTTCTACGCCTGAAGTTGCGTAAATTCAAGCATTTTATTTGAAAAAAATCTCGCCAATTCCATTTCTCAAACGAATGACCCGCAAATTTAACTTCCCCAACTGCGCATTAGTTAATTGCAAGCGCCAACAAAACCTTAACGGGTGCCCAATTTGCGCCTTAACTATATGATTGTCCGAGACCAAATAAATCTCTTGCAAATGTCGGCAGTAAAAATACCATGACTTTATGAGAGTTTACGTGTTTACTGCCGCCTTCGTTTTTTTATGTTTTATATCAACATCATGGGGAAAAGAAATTGCTTTATCTGAAAGCGAACTGCAGGAAAAAATAAAAAAACACCCCGCCCTTGTGGCCTTTTGGAATTTCAAAGTGCCGGGGGGGGAAGACAAAGCGGCTCTTGGGAAAGCCAAGCTTCTTTTGCAAGACCCTGAAAACAAAGCGGCAAGATCCCCAGACGGTCCATTTGGCGGGTCTGCGGTATTCGACGGGAAAAGCGCCTACATGTATATTCCGAGTAACAAAGTGGGAGCATTGAATCTTACAAAAGAAGTGACTGTTTTAGCTTGGATAAATTGGAATGGCAAGTCATGTAGCTTTATAGCGGGGCTCTGGAATGAGCATACTGACGGTGGCAAACGGCAATACGGGCTTTTTGCATCTTTGCCTATGTATAACGGCGCCGATGAGGTGTGCGGCCACATTTCTAAAAGCGGGGGCCCCACCCCGCCCTTTCCTTTTTCTATAGACTACTCGGCAAGCGGACAAAAAATCCCAAAAAACAAATGGGTATGCGCGGCCATGACTTACGACGGCAAATATATAAAGAGCTACCTCGATGGCGCATTTGCCGCGCGCAAGCCCGAACTAATAGCCAACACTAAAGGTTTCCCCGGATATCCTGACGGCGCATTTCACTCTAAAAACCCTTATTTTTATCCGCAAGGAATGGGTGATAATGGGTCCGATTTTACAGTTGGGGCCGTAATGTTAAAAAACGGCATGGGAAATTTTTTTGGAGGAAAAATAGCGGCAGTGGCAATATTCGACAAAGCCCTCTCTGATGCCGAGATCTCCGAAATTGCGCGCATTCCGAATGCGCCTTAAACGCATAAAATTATATTGCCTATCAAACTGGCAACAGAAATTGCGGCCGATGCTGTTGCTTTATCCGCAATATATTGACCCATAAAACCGCAATTCAAGAGAGCACGTAAAAAAAGCTGTACAACCTGCGTGAAACGCCCGTTGCGCAGCTTATTTTACAACATTTTTTTAATATAAAAAAAATGATGCAAAAAAAATCTTTTGCTTTAATTAACAGTCATTAGAATTTTTAAGATAAAAAATTGTTGACAAATTTTAAAAATGTAAGATTCATTGTTGAATTGAGTGTAGATGCGCTTCTAATAAATCTGAATGTCATATTTCAGCTTTATAAGTTGACGTATCATATTTTGCTACACTCAAAGGCAACGTATACAAATAGCTTAATATAAAAACAGGAAAGGAATTAATATGGCGCGCAAAAAGGGTTCCGGTAAGACGGTTGGGATGACGCAGATATCTATCAGCCTTCCCCAGTCTTTGGTTGAACAGATAGATAAAATGGCTGAAGTTGACAACAGGAATCGTTCCAACTTTATAGCTAATACTCTTCAGAACTTGGCCAGAGAGTTTTCTTCTTCTGTGGCTGAGCCGAAGAAAAAAATCAAGTAGGTTGTCTTTCGGCAGACAATGTATTATATACCTCCGGGAGTATATTCCGGGGGTATTTTTTTGTTTGCGCAAAGTTCAAGTTAAGCTTGAAAAAGGAACTGTCGGGCATAGACTCCTTGGGTATGAAGAGCATATTTGAAAAGATATTGGATGCGGAAATACCCGCTCAAAAAGTTTACGAGGACGATATTTGCGCGGTTATCAGAGACATCAATCCGCAGGCTCCGGTGCATTTGCTGCTATTTCCGCGCAAGCGCATAGAATCTGTCGATGCAATTGGGCCCGATGACTTGAAGATAGTTTCCCATCTTATGCTCACCGCCTCCAAAGTGGCGAAAATGGAGGGGCTTGGCGATGGATACAGAATTGTCATAAACAACGGTCCGAGCGCCGGACAGACGATAGACCATTTGCACCTGCATATACTTGGAGGAAAACGCCTTGGTTGGCCACCGTGCTGACCGTGTTTGAAAGCATCTTTGGCTGATGTACCAGCGCATTATAAAAAGGACTGGAAGCAAACCGCCGAATGCGCAGGCATTCGACGGTTTCTGCTTTTGGGGCCGAATGTATGTTTAAAGCGCTACTAAAATAAAAAAGGTTTAAGCAAGCCTCATGATAATTCCCTACCCCAGTGGAGCGCCTGGCACGGCGGCTCAAATTGGGAATTAAACGCCGAAAAATTTTTCTACCCGCAAAAAAATATCCGCGCTCCGGGAGTGATTCTTAATTACAATGTTGCACACAAACGCAAATATTGTCGTTGAAGGATTTTTTTATTCCAAATCCTCCCACAATAGGTATTCGAGGCAAACTAAGACGAGCCTTTAATTGTGTTTTCGGATACTCTTCGCAGTATTGGGCGCATACATTTGTTTTGCATTCAAGAAAATTAGGAAATTTAAAGATTAAAATTTTCTAATAGAGCGACCGTTTTTGCAGCAAATCGCCGCCCATGCAATTCCTTTAAATTTCGCAAAAACAGAATATGCAAAAATATTTCTATTCCGCGCATGCACAATGCAAAGGAGGATAAAATTATTGACATAAATATTCTCCGCCATAACCTCAGCGCGGTATGATTACGAAGAAAATTTTGGCTGTAATTGTGGCGGCGTGCGCGGCGCTGTCGGTTGCATACGCGCAAAAAATGCCTGACAACATCAAGGCGCAGTTGAGGGAAAAGGCCGCAAAGCTCTACCCCAACGACAAACACGAAGAAAAAATGTGGTTTTCCAACCAATTTTACGCTTGGCAGGCGCTCCAAGTTCCCAATTCTTCCATTCCGGAAGAGGACCAGAAATTGGTTGTAAGCGCGGCGGAAAAGCAGTTTCCGCTGGATTTTGTTGCGCAGTCCAAATATATAACGGACATAGCCACGGCATACGAGGCTCTTGGACCGGCAAAGAAGCTGCTTGGGGAGGACGGCTTTAAGAAGGTTAAGCAGAAAGCGCTCAAAGACTGCGCAAACGACATACTTAAGGCGACAGCCCAAATAAATGCCCAAGCGGAGGCTAAGAAGCAGCTTGATGAAATAAAGATAGACGATTCGGCAAAGCTTGAGCAGACAAAGGCGGACCTTGCCAAAAAATTTGACGGCGACTATGTGTCGCAATTAAAGGAGGCACAGACGGTCTTCAATATCAAGTCGGCCTCCGGCCCCATTGAGGTTGTAAAGGCGGGAGAACTTTCATCTGGCGCCAGGCCCATCCGCGTCGAAAGCGCCTATGAGAAGACAAAGCGCTTCAATAAGCAGGCAATCGAAAGGTTTACGGTGGTGACTTGCCGGAACAAAGAAAGCATAACGGGTTCGTATGTGAATCTTCTCGATAAAGACTGCATTTTGCTTCCAGTAAGGGTTCCCTCAGACATATTGGAGGCCGATATAGTTTCCAATCTTGGCGAAAAAATTGAATATGACAAAAACATCATTGTCATAAATAAGAATGTGCCCCTCATTCTTTTGATGCCAAAAGAATTGCCTAAGGGCTCCCAGGTTTTGAAATTTATAGACAAAGAGAATTGGGCAAAACTCATAGGAACGCAATTTACACTTGTGGGGCGCCTGAAAGAGGCCATAAAGGCTTATCCCCTGGTTGCAAATTCGCTTGGCGAGATGGAAGTTAATGTGGACCCCAAACTTCCCTTCGGGATAGAGAACGGGGCAATGTACATAAATCCGGAAAGCGGCGATGTAGGCGGCATTCTCATCACGACAAAGCCCCCCTATAAAATGCCCAGCGATTTCACAAAGCTGAACGAGGTCAGCAAGCTTGTCGCATCGATAAAGACGAACAAGTACAATTACGAGATACTCAGGCTGGACACGCTTTCCGAGTGGGAAAAACTGGACTTAAAAAAGTTTGAGAACCAAACCAAGGAATTCGATCGCTTGAACGAGGTCTTCGGGGAATTTCTCGATTTCTACACTTCGGGCTCGCTGAGAAATCTGATGCAGAAGAAGTATCTTGGCCGCGCCGCAAAACGCGCCTTTGAGGAAATGGACGTAAAGAGGCTCAAGAAGGAAGAGCATATCAGGCGTTACAAGAACTATCTTAATTCCGTAAAAACCATATTGATTATGGAGATTAAAAAGATTAAGCCCGAAGAGTTCTATTCCATTTACAGGCAGGATGTAGAAAGAATTAAAACTACCATGGAAGCCATGCTAGAGGCTCTCGACAATCTTATAAAAGGAGACTATACAAGATTCATGAGGCAGGATTCAAATCCTTTCCGCCTGCACTAATATTGTAGATAGAACTTTTACTTTTAAGAGGCTTCAGCTGAAGCCTCTTTTTTTGCGCGTAAATTAATGGAACTAACCCTGTAAAACAAAAGAGTACTCTTATACGTACAAACTTGGAATAAAATTTTTGCCAAACCACCCGTAAATGTGTTTGCAGAGCCTCATCGCAGAACGAATGTTGATGCAATGAAGTTTTATACCCCACCCGTGCTGGCTTAAGGCGCATTTTAAACGGAAAAAAGCAGGCGTTTTATAATATGCAACAAATTGCCGCGCGCGCCGGCTTGCACTGCAAATTAAGTATCAATTCCGACATTTGCGTCTGAGCATTGCTAAAGTAAAAGATGAATAGTTGCGCTTTTTGATGATAAAAATTCCATACAGGCAAAAAAATGGCACGCTTAAAAATATCTTCCGAATTTGTCTGAAAGATTTTTGCCCATAAAAAAGGCGGCCCGAACGGACCGCCAAAAAGATGCGCAAATAAAATAAAAACCGCACAGCAAGGCGCCCCCCCAAATTCAACTTTCAGGAAGGCGCCCTGCGCTTCGCGCCTATTGGCGCGAACGCGGCTCGTAGGGAATGCCCTGCTGCTCGCAAAGCGCCGCCCTGCGGGAAAGTTTTACGCGGCCTTTGTCGTCTATGCCTATGCACTTGACTATTATCTCGTCGCCAAGTTTGCAGACATCCTCCGTCTTGTTCACGCGGAAATCAGCCAGCTCTGATATGTGGACAAGCCCCTCCTTGCCGGGCAGGCACTCCACAAAAGCGCCGAAATCCTTAATTGAACGGACAATTCCTCGATATGTCTTGCCAACTTCTATTTCCCCTATGACAAGCTCTATTTCGTCCACAGCGCGCTTCATGCTTTCGGCGGAATTTGCGAATACAAGAACGCGCCCGGGATTGTCGTCGTCGATGTCTATCTGCGCGCCGGATATCTCGGTTATGCGCCTGATGTTCTTGCCTCCGGGGCCAATCAACATGCCAATCTTTTCGGGATCTATCTGCATGGTCTTGATCTGGGGAGCGCAAGGCTTAAGCTCCTTGTTGGGCTCGGCAATCGCAGACTTCATTATGTCGAGAATTTGCATTCTCGTGTCGCGGTTGCGCATTATTGCCTCCTTTGCTATATCCATCGGCAAACCCTGAATTTTCAGGTCCAACTGGAAACCGGTAATGCCGTTTTTGGTGCCGCAAATTTTGAAGTCCATATCGCCATAATGGTCTTCAGCGCCTATGATATCGGTCAATACCACGTGCTTGAGAAGTTTCCCATCGGCATCGAAACGCGTCACAAGGCCGCAGCTAATGCCGGCCACGGGCGTTTGAATCGGGACACCCGCGTCCATAAGGCTCAAGCAACCGCCGCAAACCGACGCCATCGACGTAGAACCGTTGGATTCCATTATCTCAGAAACCAAGCGTATTGCATATGGGAACTCGTCCTCCGGGGGAAGCACCGGCAAAAGCGAACGCTCAGCCAAGGCGCCGTGCCCTATTTCCCTGCGCCCGGGAGTGCCGAACCTGCCCGTCTCGCCAACCGAATAAGGCGGGAAGTTGTAGTGCAAAATAAACGATTTCTGCTTTGTGCCACCTGTGAGGCCGTCCAAATCCTGGCAGTCGCGCGTGGAACCAAGCGTGGTCAAGACCAAAGCCTGAGTCTCTCCGCGGGTGAAAAGCGCACTTCCGTGAACCCTCGGCAAAAGATTTGTCGCGCACGTTATTTTGCGCAAATCCGTATAGCTTCTGCCGTCGCAGCGCTTGCCGGCGTCCAAAATGTTTCCGCGGTAAACTTCCTCCTGCAAAACTTCAAAGGCCATCTTAATGTGGGCGGCGTTGTAGTTTTCCTCGCCAACCTTCGCCTTTATGGCCTCGCCGGTCTCGAGCATGAGAGCGTCTATATCCGCCTGGCGCTTAAGCTTCTGGTCTTGGAATACAGCCTCAAGAAGGCGCCCGCCAACGTACTCTTTGCACATGGCCAAAACCTCGTCCGGACACACAATCAAAGGGAACTCCTTCTTCTGTTTCCCGCACATGGCGGCCAATTCCTTCTGGGCCTTGATTATCGGCTGTATGGCGTTGTGGGCAAATTCCAAAGCCTCTATAAACCTGTCTTCGGGGCACTGCTCGGCGGAGCCTTCTATCATCATCATCTCGCGCTCGTTGCCAACATACACCAAATCGAGGGTGGAATCGAACATCTGCTCATGGGTCGGGTTGATTATGAACTTCCCGTCGATCTCTCCAACGCGCACACAGCCTATTGGGCCGTTCCACGGAATGTCGGAAATCAAAAGCGCCGCCGACGCCCCGTTGACCATCAAAACGTCGGAATCATTTACCATGTCGGCCGAAAGCAGCAGACCTATTATCTGCACTTCGTTCATAAAGCCCTTCGGGAAAAGGGGGCGCAACGGCCTATCACACTGGCGCGAGGTTAAAATTTCCTTCTCGCTCGGGCGCCCTTCCCTCTTGAAATAACCGCCCGGGAAACGGCCCGCCGCGGAATACGTTTCGCGGTAATCGACCGTCAACGGGAAAAAATCCTGGCCGTCGCGCAAGGCACCTGCGGCAGTCGCCGTCACCAGAAGATTCGTCTCCCCCAAACTGATTGTCACTGCACCGTTGGCCTGCTTGGCCATTGTTCCGGTTGATATCTTGATGCCGAGACCCTCGACATCCACCATATATTTTTGATCCATTTCTTTCTTCCTTTTTTGCGCCGCAAGGCGGGTCGGACGCGCTTGTCGGCATATTGAAACTTTTTAAACAAAGAGGACAAACGACTTTAGAATCGGTTGTCCCCTTGAAATACCGAATGTCGGCGCCCTAAAAACTAGCGGCGCAACTTCAAACGCGATATAATCTCGTTGTAGCGGGACAACTCGTTTTTCTTGAGATAATCAAGAAGCTTCCTGCGCCTGCTGGTCATGGCCAACAGCCCTCTGCGCGAATGGAAGTCCTTCTTATTCGCCGCAAGGTGCTCAGTCAAGTGCGCTATGCGCGCCGTAAGAAGCGCTATCTGCACCTCGCAAGAACCCGTGTCCTTGTCGCTGAGCGCGTCTTCCTTTATAATGGACGATTTGTCCAAGTAGTTGTGTTTAGACATTTATTTTTACTTTCCTTATTCGCGGTTTGTATGGAGCCCTACCTCCGAGCCCGCGCCTCCAGCAACGCGCCGGCAACGCCGTCTAATTCCCCGATGGGGAAAACCGCGGAAACACACACGATGCCGCAGCAAAACGCCGCAACAACTATGTAGTTTCTGACGCAATGTTCTTAAAGATGCCACATTTACATGCGCCTTCGCAAGCTTTTTTTGCATAAAAGACACTCCAAAAATGCTTTTCCATTTCCCTACCCTCCAATGTGCACATCTGAATTTAAACCTCTCTTCCGCATACTTGGCAGAATGATCCGCACCCCGTATCAATATGCCGCCGAATTTTCCCCGCGTTTTTTTATGGATTTAAGCCCGAAAAGTGATACCCTTGCTGCAATATATAACTCTATGAAAACGCTACGCACACTTCTGTATTTTGCCCTTGCGGCCCTTCCTTTTGCCGGCGTATCCAAAGCCGAATCCAGCGGGTTTGTCTCAAAAGACAACCCGAAATATTCCGAAGAAATCTTCGCCGAATCGGCAAAAGACTTCGTATTCAGCGCAAAATTTCACACAGAAAACGGCGGAAAGGCTCTGCTTAAGTTTCACTCCGACAAAAACGGCTCAAAAGGATACGCCGTTTGCATAGACAACGACATTCAATCGCCACGCTGGTGGACCTCCACAGGGAGCCTGCTTAACGTAAGAAACATCGCAAAAAAGTTTGCGAGGGACGGCGAATGGTTCGACCTAAAAGTAAAGGTTCACGGAGCGGAAATTCTCGTCTGGGTGAATGGGCTGCTCGTTGCCGAATATGTGGAGCCCGAAAATATTTTTAGAACCCCTGAAAACGCCTCCATGCGCCTGTCGGAAGGTGTTTTTTACCTTGAGCACGCCGGCGGCGGAAAGGTTGCCTTTTCCAACGCAACTTTGTCAAAACTTCCGCCGCGCGCCGATATCGACAACCAGCGCGCCAACGCCATAGACGAAACTTCCGACAAAGTTATCCGCCTCCACCAGCGCTGCTTTCCCGTGATGGATTTCCATGTCCACTTGAAGGGCGGCTTTACCGCTGATTGGGCCTTTGCCAAGTCCAGAAAGATAGGCATAAACTACGCCATTGCCCCCAACTGCGGCAGGGATTTCCAGCTAAACTGCGCGCCAAAAGCCGCAGACTATCTTGCAAACACCGCCAAAGACCTGCCGTTCATATCGTGCATGCAGGCCGAGGGTCGCGAGTGGTACCGCCTCTTCCCGGCAGAGATAAGGAAAGGTTTCGCCTACGCGTTTACCGACGCAATGACCTTTGACGATCTCAACGGCAAACGCACCCACATTTGGAAGAAAGAGGAAGTTGACTGCCCGAAGGGGTCCGAGCAAGCCTACATGGATTTGATAGTCAAAACAATCTGCAATCTGATAGAAAACGAACCCGCCGACATATACGCCAACCCGCTCAGAATGCCGGAGTTTATGGAAAAAGATTTCAACCTCTATTGGACCAAAGAACGCCGCAACCTTGTCTTGGACTCCCTTGCAAAAAGCGGAAAGGCGCTTGAAATAAACATGATTTGCCGATTGCCGGACTTTGAATTTATAAAGGAGGCAAAAGCGCGCGGCGTAAAATTCACCTTCGGTTCAAACAACGCCTCTCCCGAATTCGGAAGATTTGAATACGCCTTTGAGGCCATAGAAAATTGCGGCCTTCAGCCGTCGGATATATTCAATCCGTACACGGCAAAAATATCAAAAAAATGACGCCGTAAAGAAGGCTTCAGTCGGATTTTTTCGATTTTAGAAAAGTTCCGCGAAGGTGTTTTACAATGCGTTTATGCAAAGAAGACGCGCCGGCCTCTGCCGCGGCGCGCCTTCTTCTTGCGCATTATCCGCCCGAAGCCTTAGAAGGTGTGCACAAACAACCCGCTTCTCAACTTCGGCTCGAACCAAGTGCTTTTTGGGGGCATAATCTGACCCGCGTCGGCTATGGCCATAAGTTGGCCGACGGTTGTTGGATACATGGAAAAAGCCACCTTGAACTCTCCCGAATCAACGAGCCTTTCAAGCTCTTGCGACCCCTTTATTCCGCCTATAAAACCTACGCGCTTGTCGGTTCTTGGATCCCCTATTTTCAGAAGAGGCGCCAACACCCTGTCCTGAAGCAAAGACACGTCGAGCGAATCAACCGGCCCCAAACCATCGACACCCCCAAAGGATAGCTCATACCAATCTCCCCCAAGATACATACACACATTTTTTGGGGAATCCGGGCTCTTTTTGGAAGTCTTTGCAACCTTGCAAACACCGGAAAGCTTGCCCAAAAAATCTTCCGCCGACATTCCCGCCAAATCTTTTACCACCCTGTTGTAAGGCAGTATCCTTAACTGCCCGGCCGGAAATATCACAGACAAGAACCAGTTGTAATCCTCCCCGCCCGTGTGCGACGGGTTCTCCGCGGCAAGGTCCCTGCAACAGCGCGCGTTGCTGGCGCTGCGATGGTGCCCGTCGGCAACGTACGCGCACGGAATAGACTTGAAAATTTCAACTATGCGCCCGAGCTTTTCGGGATCCGATATCCTCCAAACCGTGTGCCTTATACCGTCCGGAGCGGTAAAATCCGCTATTGCGTCGGCGTCGGATTTGTCTTCGACAATCTTGTCCAAGCCCGAGCCGTCGCGGGCAGCCAAAAACACCGGGCCGGTGTTCGCCCTCAGAGTCTTTGTTAGGCGATACCTGTCGTCCTCTTTGTCTTTGCGGGTTTTTTCGTGCTTTTTAATTGTGTCGGAATCGTAGTCTGACACGGAAAAAGTTGCCACTAAGCCTGTCTGGGAATGCGCGCCCATCTGCTGCCTGTAGAGATACATGCACTCCGACGGCTCTCTGACAAGATTGCCTTCGGCCACAAGGCGCTCAAAATTTTGTTTGGCGTGTTCGTAGACCTCGCCGGAATAGGGATCTGTCCCGGCGGGAAGTTCTATTTCAGAACGCACAACCCTCATAAAACTGAGAGGCCTTCCTGCGGCCTCCGCCTGGGCCTGCTTAAAATCCACAACATCATACGGCAAACTCGCTATGTCCGCGGCTTTTCCCGAAGCTGGTACCAATCCCTTAAATGCTCTTATTTTCATACCCGCCATGCGGTAGCATATACCGCGCACATTTGCAAGATTTGCTTCAAAAAACTTGCATATTTTACAATTGGCGCTTGACTGTCAGGTATGAATATTTGTCCGGAGTTTTTACGTCGCAGCCGCAAGGGCGGGTGCCTTTTCTCTCTGATAAAATTGGCGATCCTCGCGTTGGTTGTCATTGCAGTGACGGCATATTTCTGCATGAGCTATTTGGCCGATTACGCGCTTAAAACTATAACGGCAGGAACGCCGATTACGGCCGGGATAGGCTCGGTATACGTAAACCCATTCTCTCAAAAGGTGGATTTGACATCGTTCTACATAACAAACCCGCAAAACTACAACTACAAGGGAAACGCCATCGCGTTCGACAGAATATATGTCGATGCGAATTTTAGTGTATCGGACTACTTCTCAAAGAAATTGATACACATTGAAGAAGTTAGCGTCGACGGGTTGGATGTGGTTTTGGCCATAAAATCGGGAACGCTGTCGCAGTCGAATCTCACGGAAATTGTGGAAATTCTAAAGAAAAAGGCCGGAATGGAATCTTCCCCGGAAACCGCGCAGGAACAGACGGAAGCCCAACCGGCGGAAAGTTCCGAATCGGTAAGAATAATTTTAGACAAGCTTGTGTTTAAAAATTCCGACATCAAGGCCGGATACGGCGACAATCTTGTGCCGGTTCCCATGCCCTCTTTTGAAATTACAAACTTGGGCGTGCAGGAAGGCGGTTTAACGCCGGGGCAATTAGTGGCGTCGATAATGGAAAAACTCACCCAGCAGATAACGGTTAAGGCGGTTTCAGAACTCACAAAGAGCGGCCTGAAAAATTTGGATTCGGCGTTAAAGTCGGGGACGCAAAATTTGGACTCCGCTTTTAAGTCCGGAACTAAAGACGCCGACGCCGCTATAAAATCGGGTGTCAAGGACACAAAAGAGGCGGTTAAATCTCTCACAGAGGGCCTTAAGAATCTCTTTTAGGGCACTTGCTTGAAAAAACGGGCGCGAAATTTATATTTTGCGCCCGTTTTTTTTGTGCGCTGTAAAAATTCATACTTTCCCCAAGGGAAACATCTCTTGCCGCAAGATGCGCAATCAAAGCTTCTCTACTACCTATAAAACAAGCCAACAATACGCGCGTTTAAAGGTTGTTTAAGAAACTTTGCTATACTTTTGGCCGGTTAAGCATTGCAGGGCAAAGTTGCAAATATGGGCGCATATCCCCGAATTTTCGAATTACCCAATCAATATGCGCATTGCCCATCCTTGATAAAAACCGATAATTTCACACACCCACCAGCCCTACGGTAAAATGTCCATTTCGTTTCTTTGGGAGTTTAATACCCAAAAATTCTTTCCTGCCTGCGCACAACATGTTCATCAACAAAAGGGAGTTGATGCAACCCTAATTCAGGAGGCACATGGCGCAAATTTCCAAGATAGCAGCAACGAGAGCAGCCAACAGAATAAATTTTGCAACTGACGGCCTGCGAGCAAGATCAAATACAAATTTGGCAAGCGCCCCCACATAATTTTCTTGAGTTTTAGGCCTGGGCAGCGCGGCATCGAAAACTTCGGGAACCTTGGAGGCGGAAGATTCGGTTGAACTTTCGGTTTCGCTCTGGGGAACACCCCCGCCACAGAAAGCCTCCCCGGCGGAAGTTGCGCGGATTTTTGCAAACAGAAAACGCGCAAACCAAAGCGTCAGAACAAAGCAAAGCACATTTTCAAGTGCCGCCTCTGCAAACGCCCAAAAATTGAAAATCTGCCTGATTTCCGGATTTCTGCATAATTCGAGCAAGGTTGAGGCTATTGCCCAAAAGTAAAACACCCCGAGCGAAAAAACGCTTATCCAAAAAAAATTCTCCGCTCCCGGTTCCACGCGGCGCGTAAGGCGAAGCACCGCGTACGCCACAAGCCACAATGACGCAGCAGCAGCCAATACGGAAAGAAAATTTGAAAATAGGCCAACAATATCAAAAAGCACGCTCCCCGAAAAAAATGCGCTTTCAAAAATTTGCCCCCCACCTGAACCTATAAAATTTCGCAACAACGCCTCTGCCAGAGAGAAATACCTGCCAAGCACAGCCACAGCGGTCTCTAAAAAGCCTGTAAACACAAGCAAAAGAACCGCCCTTCCCCCCAAGGAATCCGGTATTGGCAGCCCTGCGAAAGTTCCTTTGTCCACAAAAATCATCGTTTAAAGGCCTACCAGCCAAAAAGTTTAAATCAAACAAAATGCAAATCTATCCATTTTCTTTCTAAAAAATATCGACTTTTCCCGCAAAGAGGCAATCATTTGGAGTATTATGAACTTGGCACTGGACATCATTGTATTTATCGGGTTTATAGCGGCCGTCATACTTGTCGGCCTTTACAAAAGCAAGGGGGAAAGAGGGAGTGAAGACTACTTTTTGGCCGGACGCGGACTTTCGTGGTGGCTGATAGGTATTTCTCTTATAGCGGCAAATATTTCCACCGAACAGTTTGTGGGAATGAGCGGCAGCGCCTCCGGGCTCTCGGGATTGGCGATAGCCAGCTACGAATGGATGGCTGCAATAGCGCTCGTATTTGTGGCCCTTTTCTTCCTGCCGCACTTCCTAAAGTGCGGAATTTACACAGTGCCCCAATTTCTGGAGTTCCGCTTTGACGCGCTTTCGCGGACTGTAATGTCGCTTTTGATGGTGGTCATACTGGTGTGTGTCAATATAACCGCCGTCATATACTCGGGGGCAACGGTTGCCGATACGGTGTTTGGACACAGCGCCGACATACCATTTGAAATAAATATCAATGTTGCCTGCATATTTATAGGTGTAATAGCGGCCGTATATGTGTGCGCGGGAGGTTTGAAGGCCTGCGCTTGGGCCGACCTTCTGCAAGGGTCCGCACTGATAATAGGCGGCGCCATAATTGCCTACTTTGCGTTCGACGCCTTTGGGGCAAAAGCCGTTGCCGACATAGCAACCACCGCACCCGTGTCGGCCGACACGGCGGCAAGCCTCGCAAACGCCGGAACTCTCGAGAAATTTTTTGCCCTAAACCACGACAAGCTCACAATGTTCATGCCGGCCGACCACCCGGAAGTTCCGTGGACGGCGTTGATAATAGGATTGTGGATACCCAATTTCTATTACTGGGGCTTAAACCAGTACATAATTCAGAGAACTCTTGGCGCAAAGAGCCTTGGTGAAGGACAAAAGGGAATCATGTTTGCAGCGGGATTAAAATTGATAATCCCCTTCATTATAGTTTTCCCCGGAATAATTGCCTACAATCTGTTTGCCGACGATCAAAGAGTGCAGGCAAACCTCGACGAAAAAATAATGACCGCAAACGCCAAGACGTATTCGACCCTCTACTTCGCCATGCAGGACGCGCGCAAAATTCCCTTTGATTCAGCCGCCGCTGTAAAAGAGTTCACCTTCCCGGCCGGGGAAAAGGGCGAGAGCAAAACGATATTTACGGCAAAAGATGTGGAATCTTTGCACAAAGAATACGCGGCATTGCGCGACAGCGGGAATATTTCAAAGGTTTGGTTCTCTTACGACAGCGGCTGGGCAAAGTCGAATCCGCAATTAAAAGTTTTGGTTGACCAATGGAACAAGGCCTCAAAGGCGGATCCAGCGTTTAAAAAATCGTTTTACGGGTTCAAGTACGATTCCGCCTTCGGGTTGCTTATAAGCAAAGTGCTGCCCGACGGCTTCGGCTTGAGAGGGTTCATATTCGCGGCGCTCTTGGGTGCTGTGGTAAGCTCTTTGGCAGCAATGTTGAATGCGGCATCTACAATATTTACGATAGATATTTACAAGAAGTACATAGCACCGCACACGTCGGATAAGGGCCAGGTGTTGGTTGGAAGGCTCTCCGTTGTGATATTCGCTTTGATAGGCTGCTTGGTTGCCCCGCTTTTGGCAAATCCGAAGCTTGGAGGAGTGTTCAATTTCATTCAGGAATTCCAGGGCTTCCTTTCGCCCGGCATATTGGCTGTGTTCTTGTTCGGCCTGTTCTCAAAGAGGGCGCCGCGCTTTGCGGGTGCAATAGGAATAGTCACGTCTCCGATAGTTTACGGGCTACTGTTGGTATTTGCTTCAAATATCGCCTTCCTAAACAGAATGGCGATAACATTTGCGGCATCGCTTTTGGTCATGTTGTTCCTTACGCTCTTTAAACCCCTTAAGCAGGATGTCGTCATGCCGGTCAACGACAAGATGGACTTGACCTCCCCCTTGAGCGCAAAAATAGCCGGCGCATGCGTGCTTATTGTTTCCGGAGCTTTGTATTTCATATTCTCCGGCCTTTGGTTCTAATCTTCGGAAATTGATGTGATAAAATGAAAGACCGTATATCCGAAAAATTTGCCAAGCTTTACGGGCGCGCTCCCGAAGTTGTGTCGCGCGCGCCCGGGCGCATAGAGTTCATAGGCAACCACACCGACTACAACGGCGGCTACGTAATGGGCGCGGCAATAGACAAATTTGTCTATTGCGCCCTTGCAAAGCGCCAAGACAGAAAACTGTGTTTTGCCAACGCAAGAAGCGGAGAAAAGGTCTGCGTTGACATGGATAATATATCGCCTTTGCCGCGGGAGTTGAATTGGGTAAACTATCCGCTTGGCGTGTTCAAATTCCTTGTTGATGCGGGAATGAAGGCGGATTGCGGTTTCGACATGACGGATATGAGCACCCTTCCTTCGGGGGCGGGATTAAGCAGCTCCGCGGCAATAGAGCTTTCCAGCGCATTCGCGATGAAGGCCCTGTACGGTTTTGATTTGGGTCTGAAAGACACCGTAAGAATAGGCAGAAAGTGCGAAAACGAATTTGTAGGCATGCCGTGCGGCATACTTGACCAGGGCGTTTCGGGCTTCGGGAAGGAGGATGCGCTTGTTTTTATAGACTGCCTGACTGAAGAGTTTTCCACTTGCGAGCTGCCGCACAATACCGCTTTTTGGATATTTAATTCCACAAAGAAACACGCGCTTGTTGACGGGCTTTATGCGGAACGCCACAAGGAATGTATGAACGCGGCAAAAGTTCTTTCGGGCGGGGTTCAAAACTTCAAGCTTTTGAGGCACTTCACGCTTGACGATCTTGAATCTGTAAAAAGCCGCATCAGCAACGAAGAGTACAAGCGCGCCAAGCACGTAATAAGCGAAAACGCGCGGGTGCTTAAGGTTAAAGATGCGCTGAAAGCCGGAGATATCAAACTTGTGGGAAAGCTTATGGTTGCATCGCACGAAAGTTCGAGGGACCTGTTTGAGAACTCCTGCGAAGAGCTGGATTTCCTCGTTAAGGCAGCTACCGCCACCGACGGTGTCTATGGAGCGCGCCTTATGGGCGGTGGTTTTGGAGGGGCGGCTATAGCCCTTACGGACGCGTCGTTCGACGAGTTGAAAGCGCAATCGATAGCCGATAAATACGCCGAGGCCTACGGGAAACGCCCGACGGTATTTTCATGCAGATCCGGCGACGGGGCAAAAGTTTTGTAAAATGAGCGCCTTGAAAAATAGGCGCACTTCAAAAGGAGAATGAAATGAATGTATTGGTAATAGGCGGCGCCGGATACATAGGCAGCCATTGCGTTAGGCAGTTGATAAATGCCGGCCACAGGCCGGTTGTTCTGGACAATCTGGTGTATGGGCACAGGGGCGCGCTTTTGCCCTCGGTAAAGTTCTATCTTGGGAACCTCGAGGATAAAAAGCTCGTGGGAGAGATACTGGTTGCGGAAAAGATAGACATAGTGATGCACTTTGCAGCCTTCATAAACGTTGGGGAATCTGTCAGCAACCCGATAAAATACTATACGAACAACCTTTGCGGGGTTGTGAATTTGATAGAGACCATGATATCAAACGGGGTAAACAAGTTTGTGTTTTCCTCGACCTGCGCCACATACGGCGTGCCGGATAGGCTGCCGCTGACTGAAGACCACCGCCAGCTGCCGATAAATCCGTATGGGCAGACAAAACTGGATGTGGAAAACTTTTTAAAAGCCTGTTCGCGCGCTTATGGATTAAGTTTTGTGGCACTCAGATACTTCAACGCGTCTGGGGCGGCAGAGGACGGGTCCATAGGGGAAGACCATACGCCAGAAACCCACTTGATACCGCTGACGATATTTGCGGCCACGGGAAAGCGCGGGGCGCTAAAGGTGTTTGGGCAAGACTATCCCACTCCCGACGGAACATGCCTGCGCGACTACGTTCATGTTGACGATCTTTGCCGCGCGCACATAGCGGCTTTCAGCAAGCTTGAGATACCGTCAAGCGGCCATTTTTACAATCTTGGAACCGGGACGCCAAATTCGGTCTTGGAGATAATAAAGGGCGTTGAAGAGGTGACAGGATTGAAGGTTCCGGTTGAATTTGGCGCACGCCGAGAAGGCGACCCCGCCGCGCTGTACGCCAATTCCGAAAAGGCGAAATCGGAACTTGGATGGGATATAAAATTCACCGACGTGCGTGGAATAATAGAAACCGCCTGGAGGTGGCACAAAAACAATCCCAACGGATTTAACGACAAGAAATGATATGGAATTTTCGGATTTAAGAAAGAGATTTGAGGCAGCCGGACAGGGCCATGTTTTCAAATATTTTGACGAATTAGACGACGCGCAAAAAGACTTTCTTATTTCGCAGTTGTCGCGCATAGATCTGGAAGAATTGGAAAACCTGAAGGAGACGCTTCTGGCGCAGAAGCGGGGCGCCGAGGTTGACTATTCCAAGCTTGAGCCCGCCCCGTACATTCCCCTGCCCGCGGATAAGAGAGCCTCTAAAGAGTGGCAAAAGGCGAAGCTTGAGGGGCAAAAGGCGTTATCCGAGGGAAAAGTGGCTGCATTTGTGGTTGCAGGCGGACAGGGAACGCGCCTTGGATTCAACGCACCCAAGGGGCTTTATCCGGTCACTCCCGTCAAGGGAAAGAGCCTCTTTCAGGTATTTGCCGAAAAAATACTTTCGGCGTCGAGAAAATATGGGAAATCCATACCGTGGCTGATTATGACAAGCCACACCAACGACGCCGCAACAAGAAAGTTTTTCGAAGAGAACAACTATTTTGGGCTGAACAAGAGCGACGTGCTTTTCTTTGTCCAGGGTCAAATGCCTGCCGTTGACAAAAGCGGAAAGATAATACTTGAGGATAAGGGAAAAATTGCCATGACTCCCGACGGCCACGGCGGTTGCCTAAGGGCGATGTGCCGCAGCGGGGTAATAGACGAACTTCAGAGGCGCGGAATAGAGTGCATAAGTTATTTCCAGGTGGACAATCCTCTTGTGAACATACTTGATCCGTACTTTATAGGTTTCCATATTTTAGGGAAATCCGACATGTCCTCAAAGATGATTCCAAAGGCCTATCCATTGGAAAAAGTTGGGCATTTCTGCCTGCTTGACGGGAAATTGTGCGTTATAGAATATTCCGATTTGCCAGAGGAATACCAAAGGAAAGTTGACGAAAACGGGAAGTTGGTATTTTTGGCAGGCAGTGTTGCGATACACATACTGGACAGGGATTTTGTAAAGAGGCTGGGAAGCGGGAAGGACGCAGCATTCAAGTTGCCATTCCACCGCGCGGACAAGAAAATACCGTACATTGACGACAACGGCAATTCTGTAAAGCCCGACAAGCCCAACGGGGTAAAATTTGAGATGTTTGTCTTCGACGCGCTCCCGCTGGCATCCTCCCCGGTAATAATAGAAGGGGCGCGCGCTGAGGAGTTTTCCCCGGTAAAGAATGCGGAAGGCGTCGATTCGCCGATAAGCTGCAAGAACGACCAGAAAAAACTCTTTGCAAGTTGGCTCGACAGCGTTGGCGAAAAAATCGAGCGCGACGAAAACGGGGTTCCAAAATCCGACATAGAAATATCCGCTCTGTTTGCCTCTAACGGGGAAGACTTCGCAGAAAAATGGAAATCTCTGACGGATCTTCCGCGCGTGGTACAAGGTTTGTATATTGAATAATAGCCGTATTTAACATTCCTTTAAGCGGCGCCGGTCGTATTTTCCGACCGGCGTTTTTTTGTGCAAAATTTCGCGGCGCGCGCAAAGTGCACACAGTGCTGAGATGGCCGCGCGCGCGTTCCCTGCTAAACAGCCGATGGCTGTAAAGAGGGACATTGATGTAATATTCCATCTGCGCACGCATGCAGTATGCACCCCGACAATAATTTTTTTTACAAGTAAAATTTGCCACTAAGGCTTCAGTTTCAATTGCACGGGGCGTAAAGAGCAAAATGGAGAAACTTTTCTACAATTTTGTATCAAAAGTTTCAAAAACTTTATTTTTAACAAAAGTTACAAAAGTTTATTTGAAAATAATATTAAATAATATTATTATTCGGCACATGAACGCAACAGCAATCAAACCGATAGTAAGCGGATCGGCGTCGAGGACAAGATTCAACGCCATCAAGAACCTGCGTCCTGAGGGGCTTTCGCAAGCGCTGGACGCATTTGAGAACGGAAGGCTCGGCGCGGCGTCGAGGATGTTTGAGGAGATGATTAGGCGCGACGACATATTGTGCGGCCTAAACTTAAAGCGCAAGAAGAGCGTATCGCGGCTGGAAAGCGAAATAGTACTTTTGGAAAATACGCCCCGCGCAGAGGCGCACAGGGAGGCGCTAAAAAATTTTTACGCCACAATAGAAGTTAGAAATTTGTGCGACGCCAATTTGCGCGGCGGGCTGCGCATGCTGCTTTCCCAGATGATGGACTGCGTTGGTTTCAGGTATTCCGTCCACAAGATTGAATTTATGCAGGAAGGATCTGCGATAAGGGGGATATTCGAGCAATATCCGCTGTGGCTGTTTGAAAACACAAGCGGAAAGCTGAAACTGCTGGAGAGCGAAATACAAAATACCCCTGGGAAGGAACTCGACGAAAATGAATGGCTGGTAAGCGTTGGAGACGGCCTGATGTTGGCATCGTCGATAGCGTTTTTATTCAAGCAGCTTCCGCTGAAGGATTGGCTGATATATTGCGAGCGCAACGGAATGCCCGGGATAAAGGCAAAGACAGACGCGTTTCCGGGATCTCCCGAATGGGAATCGGCCTGCGATGCCGTAAGAGATTTCGGTGCGGAATTCCACGCCGTTTTGAGCGAAGGCACCGACATAGAAGCAATAGATGTATCCACATCCGGAGAGTTGCCCTACCCTGCGCTAATAGAGCGCATCGACAGGATGATGACGGCCCTGTGGCGCGGCAGCGATTTATCCACTTTGAGCGGAACCGACAAAGTTGGCGCCAGCGTGCAATGGTACGAAGGAATTCTAATAGAGGAAGACGACGCCGTAAATATAAGCGACACACTCAACCGGCAAGTTGACGCGCAAGTAATAAAGATGATCTTCGGAGACGACAAGCCCCTTGCGAAGTTCCGGCTAAAATTGCCCGACTATGAGACGCACAAATTTGAATTAGAAATTATAGAACGGTTGACAAAGCTAGGCCTAAAACCCGATCCGATAGAGCTTGCGCGCAAGTTCGCCTATCCGCTTAAGAGTGAGGAGGGCAAGGATGAGGCGCTCGACTAAAAGGCGAATGCTGCAAGTGTTGAGCCCATACGGGAATTGGAGCCACCCGCGGGGAATGCAGGTAGTCGATAGGAAATCGGCGGAAAATATGCGAAAAGCTTTCGGCGGAGCCATCTCAAAATTATGTGGCAAAAGGCTTCCAATATACATTGGGCACCCCGACGACAAAATGTCCGCCAAAAACAAACTTCCCAAACCCGTAGGGTTCATACTTCAAATTTTGCCCACGGAAGGCGGAATTGCTGTTGAAACAGAATACCCCGAAACAACTTATTCCGAAATTATTTCCGGAAAATACGAGGGTTTGTCGGCACGCTGGGAGATGAGCCAAATAGACGAAGACACTTACACGCCCATAAGGCTCATATCGGCAGGGCTGACAAACACGCCAAATATCCCCGGAAGCGGAAAAATTTTGAGCGCAGACACGCACGGCGGGAAAGCTTGTAACCTTACAGAATCACTTGCCAGGGCAAAGCAAAGTTCGCAGTCCTGCCGCAGTGTCCTTCTTTCGGCAAGGCGATGCCTGGCTAAAGCCCGCGAAAACTCCGCAAGCATAAAAGAAGCGGGAATACGGGCAAGAATGCAAATGAGAGCTTCAAAATGTGGCGCACATTCAAAAGAAACAATTACCCCGGCGGAACTCAGCCAGATGGCGCTTGAGCGCAGCAGAGCCCTCGCTGAGCCATACAGCCGGAGTTTCGCCATCTTGCGCCGGGAATACAACTGCAACTAAACTTCGCCCCGATGAGGGCGCACAAAACACAACAAAAGGGAAAAATGAAACACATGAAAGAAATATTCGCACCGCTATTAAATGCGCTTGCGAAACTCAACCCCAAATATGCCTTTTGCAACATAGCCGAAGGCACGCACGCGGGGAATATAACGATGGTTGCGGCAGAAGACATAGAATCCGCCAACCTCATAGTAAAGGCCGGTTCCAATCCGGGAGAGATAAAGATTGCCAATGCGACTGATAAGCCCATCGGCGTATGCAACGATCTCGGGTCTAAAGGCGACGTTTTAAACGTAGCAATTCCCGGTTCCGCTGAAAGTACGTTTATATGCGTATGCTCAAGCGGAGCGTCATACGGAGACACCCTCTATACCGATGCAAACGGAAAAGTCACCGCTGTTGCGGCGCAAGGCGCGTACAAGGTTGGCGTAGCCCTCGGTATGTGCGCCGCCGGAGATGTGGTTGAGGTTGATCCGCAAGGCTTCGGCAATAAAGCCTGGCAGATATACGACTGCGGCGTCTTCACTTGGGGGACGGAATCTGCAACCGACAGCATGCCACATTCAAACGTGACCACGCAAGACATCGTATTTGCGACCGTCGTCAATTCCATGGCAAGCGAAACTTCCGTCTCAGCAACGCCCAGCAACGGACTCATCACGTTTCTCCTAAATGCGAACGGAACCGTATCAAATACGCTCATCGCATGGATGATAATCCGCAAAAACTAAGGAATAGACATGGAAAACCAGATAAATACTGCAACGGAAAATAAATTCACAGCATCCACGTTTTCGTCTGCGCTCACGCAATACAGCACCGCTTGGAAAGAGTTTGCGCCGCTGATGGAACAGCTCGATTTCATAGCGCCGGCAATTCCCGTAGGCAGGCGTTTTGAGTTCAAGCGAAGCAACAACGCACAGGCGTTCTATTCCGAAACCGACGATGTGCGCGCAATCGGCTCTGAATTCAAAAGGGTCCGCTACGACGGCGAGTCTGTAAACGAAAAGACCCTGAATAAGGGCCTGACGATACGCGTCGACCACGACGAAGTGGCCGGTGTCGATTGGCAGGAAAGATACGTTGAAATTCTTGTCACACGTCTTCTGAGAAACGAGCTCCGCCGGGCAATTTCCGCCCTCGACACCATCTCCTTGGGCGGCACCCCGGCCACGAATTGGAATTCCGCATCAAACCCCGACGGCGACATAAGGACAATGATATCTGCCGCGGCCGATTCAAGCGGAGTGCGCCCCAACAGGCTCCTTTTTGGAGAGGCCGCATGGGATCTGAGAATGACCGTCTATGAGAGCCAAAACAACGCAGTTGCATTCAAAGCCGGAGCCATGAGCCAAAGCGAACTGGCGGCAAAGTTCCTATTGGAATCCTGCTCGGTAATGTCTTCGCGCTACCAGAGCGCCCCGAACCAAAAGAGCCAGATTGTAGGTTCGTCGATATACGCGTTCTACGCCCAAAACACTATATCCAAAGACGAGCCATCGAATCTAAAGCGCTTCTACACCCCGACTGAAGACGGCGCCTTCAGAGTGTATTGCGACGAACACGCAAAGTACACGGATCTAACCGTGGAGCACTATTCAAGCATTATCGCAACCAGCGAATTGGGGGCAAGAAAACTGACAGTACAGGAAGGAGATTCGGAATAGCGCGAAAGTCTGCGGGCGGACATTCCGCCCGCGGGCGATTCCGACCAAATATGGATTGGGTAAAAATTAGTGAGGACGATTTAGAATCGGTTTTAAACAAAAGGCAGCTGGAGCTTATTGAAAGCCAGGCCGGAAAATGCTCGGAAAGAAATTTTGTAATCGACGCATTGAATTCTGCGGTGGCGCTAGTGCGCACAAATATTGCGGCCAGCGGCGTAAATATGCTGGATATGGACCACTCCAGAATACCGCCGGAATTGAAAGAATGTACCCTGCTTCTTGCTCTTGAGTCGCTGCAGGCGAGAATAGGCGTTTTGGAATTGTCAAAATTGCAGCAAAAAAGGGCTGAAAGTGCCCATACCCTGTTGGGAGATGTAGCAAGCGGGCGCATTCCAGTATCTCGACCCATTGTTGGAATCCGCACTGCAAGCAGGAAAAAGGGGATTTCTTCCGGGAAAGGCTCCACCAACACATTCACAAGAAAAACAATGCTTGGACTATGAAAAGCCGTTTGGAATTATTTCAGAAGCTTATATCCGACAGATTAAAGTCTGACGGGCACCTTTGCCAAGCGCAAATATGCAGTTGCGGACTGGACGGAGTAGGAGATTTTTTGAAAAACGACGGCATATTAATACTTGTCGGAGTTCCCATTCCAATAAGAGTTTCAAAATACAATATAGGCGCAATGTTTTCGGAAATTTCATTTCAAGTAAAGGTTAACAAAGCCGAAATCTCAGCGTCCACGCCCTCCGTCGTAGCCGTTTGCGAACGTATATGCAAACTGCTTAACGGCTGGGAAACTCCGGCAGAAAGCGGTTACGGAAAAATCAATCTGGCTGAGAACACGCCGTGGAAAATTGAAAGGGCAGACTCAAATGCGGCGGCGGTCTCAATATCCTTTAATGTGCAATCGATGCTTCAATAGCGTCTAGTAAAGTTAAATTTTATGAAAATAGAAATAGCCGGCATCAGCTTGAATGCGGACGGTCAAGAACCGAAAGATTTTTTGATCTCGCAAAGACGACAGGTGCAAACGGAATTTCCCATAGGCTCGGAAAGGGCTTCAATATTCGACAGAAAAAATACGAAAACTGCGCTTTCATTCAAAATTGAGCGCGCTCACCAGTCGGAGTGCGACGCGGAAATTTTTGCGGCCTCGCACGGAATGCAATTGTCTGAAGCATCGCCAGCAAACCTGAATGTCTCGATGGAAAATTCACGCGGCGAGAAAGCCGCAACCTTCGTTTTTTACGATGCAATACCGGAACAGATAAGCGTATCAATCAACGGAATTGCATCAACTACATCCTATCAATTCTCATCTAAAAAAATAGAAAGAACCTACCCGTGAACGACAAACTTGAAAATCTCCAAAACTCTCTTTTGGAAACCATAGACGACTTACAAAAGCAACTCGACGAACTGGAGGATACCGTCGCGGAAATAGAGCGCAAAGTTGAGGAAAGCGCAGACCAATTAAAAAACTTAAAAACAGATATTTGACATGTTGTACGCCAAATTTGCCGACACACTCAAGAGCCTCTCCGAATGGGGCATAATATCCGCCGACATAGCAAGAAAGAACGGCTTGTGCGACAGTGTAAACATTGTATTCTCCGACGATTCCCCACTTGTGGAAATATCGATCGACGACAAAATTGAGATATTCGACAATGATATACGCAAGTTTGCGGGCTCAATATGCGAGCTCCCCAAAGAGATTTCCGGGCGCTCGAGAAGATGCAGGGCCGTTGCCAAAAATGCCTGGGCCGACCTTGAAGGGATAATATATCAGCAACTCTGGACAACCTCAAAAAAAGACGAGTCCGGAGATAGCGTTGTGCTGTCCGATGTGATGCGCAGTAAGGTTGTCCTTGGTCAGGATAGCGAAGGCAACAAACTTAAAGTGGGCGGGCAAATAAGGGATATTCTTGAATACGCCAAGCAGCTTGGCGCCCAATTCGAAATAGGCGACATCGACGCCGACGGCGACATGCTTTTAGA
>CASEFZ010000027.1 GCA_949287395.1 uncultured Verrucomicrobiota bacterium | reverse complement strand
CTTTTCAGCTATAATTTTTACGCCGAATTTTTTTGCCGCCGACAGCTTGTTTTCAGACGGGTCTTGCGCTGCTACGAGGTAGTCGGTTTTAGATGAGACACTTGAGGCCGACTTTCCGCCGAGGCTTTCAATTTCCGCCTGGGCCCGCTCTCTTCCCATGCCCGAGAGCTTTCCCGTCAGAACAAAAACCTTCCCCGCAAGTGGTGCGCTGCTTTTTTTTGAGCCGTCGCCGTCTTGAAAATTTAAGCCCGCCGCGCGCAGGCGTTGGATGGTCTTAATATTGTGGGCCTCCTCGAAAAAGGCGCGTATCGACAGCGCCCTGACCGATTCGCCCGTCTTCTGGCTTTTGGAACCGAAACCCTCAATTGACTCTATCTCCTCCAGCGGCGCGGTCATGAGCGCGTCAAGGCTACCGAATTTTTTTGCGAGCTCTTTGGCGAATTGGGCGCCTATTTCAGGAATGCCCAGGGCGAATATCAGCCTCCATAAAGGGCGCGTTTTTGATTCCTCAATGGATTTCAGCAAGTTGCTGCCGCTTTTTGAGAGAGAGAGAGTTTTTGGATCTTTGAGATTTGCCTGGCTTACCAGCTTGTGGGCGTCAAGTTCGTAGAGATCGGCCGGAGAGTCCATATTGCATGCTTCAATCAGCGTGTCTATCGTTTTTTCAGCCAGCCCTTCGATATCCATGCAACCCCTTGAGGCAAAGTGTATCAGCCTTGCCCGAACCTGCATAGGACACGAAAAGTTGGGGCAGCGGTAGAGTGTTTTTTCCCCGAACCTCATCAATTTAGACCCGCACTTTGGGCAGTGTGTCGGGAATGAATATGGGCGCGAATCCGGTGACCTGGCGGAAAAGTCAACATCAACAACCGCAGGGATTATCTCTCCTGCCTTTTCCACTACCACCATGTCTCCCACCCTAATATCCCTTTGGGCAATGTAGCCGGCATTGTGGAGCGTTGCCCTTGAAACCGTGCTGCCTGAAATCCATACGGGCTCAAGCTCCGCAACCGGAGTGACAAGGCCCGTCCTTCCCACATTTTCCGATATGCCCAAAAGGCGCGTTTTTTTCCTTTCGGCTGGGTATTTCCACGCTATTGCCCATCGCGGCGCCTTTTCGGTGGCGCCAGCCGCGGAATGCAACGATATGTCGTCCAGCTTCAGGACGGCGCCGTCCGTATTGTACGGAAGCTCGCTGCGGAGGGAATCAAACTCGGCTATCCGCTTGAGGGCGGCCTCAACCCCGTTTGCGGTGGTGTGCCAATCTACGCATGGGAGACCCCACGAGGCCAGCGTTTGCGGAAGTTCGCTCTGCCTGTGCAGAACAAAACCTTCCATCGCGCCTATTGAATAAAAGACGCAAAGCAGCTTGCGCTCTTTTAAAACAGGGTTTTCCTGAAAGGTTTTCGGCAGCAATTTCATTGTGCCGGCGGCAAGGTTTCGCGGATTGGCGTATCCAAGGAACTTTTCGGACTGGGACGATTTCTTCGTGCTGGCTGCGGATTTGCGCCCGCCCGCTCCGTTTGCGGCCTTTGCGGAATTTTCCGCCGAGAGGGCTTTTATCCTCTCGAATTCCTCAACGGTCATATAACATTCCCCGCGCACTTCCAGTAGCTCTGGAAAATTCCCTTTTAAACGAAGCGGAAGGTTGCGGATCAAAAAGGCGTTCGGGGAAATGTCATTGCCTTTTACGCCGTCGCCCCTCGTAAGCAGGCGGATGAGCCGGCCGTCTTCATAGACGGCCGATATGCCTGCGCCGTCTATTTTCGGCTCTATGCAATATGCGGGGGCGGCGCCGTCCACACCGGCAATGCCGGCGGCCGACAGCGCGCGCGCTAGCCTTGATTCAAACGCCTTTAAATCCTCCAAGCTGAATGCGTTGTCGAGGCTTTGCATGGGCGAGAGGTGCTCCACTTCGGCGAAGCCCGATTGCAGGTCGCTCCCTATGCGCAGGGTTGGGGAGTCGGCGCGCTTTAATTGAGGGAAGGCCATTTCAAGGTCTGAGAGTTTCCGCATCATTTTGTCGTATTCGACATCGGAAATTTCAGGGTTGTTGTGCAGCCGGTACAAGGCTTCGTGTTTGCGCAGCTGTGCCGCCAACCGAGACATTTCCCTCTCTGCGTCTTTGGGATTCATCGGCCATATTTTTAACGCCGCCGTGCGGCGCGCAAGTTTAAAAGACGTTTCTGTTTGGGCTGGCGCGGAAATTTTATTGGTTTTGGCGGATTTTTTGGCTGTCAAACGTGCAGCAGGCGGCTTTAAAATTTTGCACTTGTTGGCGTTCAGAATGCCGCGGGTGGATTTAAATTGCAATATTCGGGGGTAAATTTTCCCGGCGGGATTTGGCATTTGCGTTGCCGCAAGCGGCGGAATTGCCGGCTGTTTTCCGGGAAAATGCGGGGGCAAAAACAACGCTTTCAGGATTGCACCCCTTCAATGCGCAAGCTTAAGCAAATTGTCCGGAGCGGATTTTAAGCTGCCGGCCCACTTGGGGCTTCCCGTTTTTGATGCCCTAATGAAATGCCGCGGAAACGGCGCGGTTGTGAAAAATCTTGACCGCAAAACATGGAGTGTTAGGCTTCAAAAAAGCGCGTTTCGTTGGAGCGCGCCCCTCGGCTTTTGCGGGTGTAAAATGGTGCAAGTATTTGTCAGATTCTTTGTGTTGCTTGGCGCGCTGTGTGCTTTGGCGTCCTGTGCGCGGGCGGCCTACGCTGCGGACTGGTGGGGGGAAATCCCAGAGTGCGTTGCGCGCGGGGGTCTTCCCAATGCCATCGGGAAACTCAAGGCTGGCGGTGTTGTGCGCGTGGCGTATTTGGGCGGCAGCATTACGGAGCAAAAAGGCTGGCGCGTACTTTCCCGCAAGTTGTTGCAAAAAAAATTTCCGTCGGCGGAGGTTGAGGAAATCCATGCGGCGATATCGGGTACGGGTTCGGACTTCGGGGCTTTGCGCCTGGGAAAAGAGGTGTTGGACTTTAAGCCGGATTTGCTTTTTGTGGAGTTTTCGGTAAACGACCAGAACTTTTCAGAAGACTACATCAAGAAATGCATGGAGTCTATAGTCAGGCAGACTTGGACGGCCAATCCGCAGACGGATATATGTTTCGTTTACACGGTCACCGCCTGGGATGTGGATTCTGCAAAGAAGGGCGCCCGCAAAAGGACTGCGGCCATTATGGAAGAGGTTGCCGAATACTACAATATTCCCAGTGTGGATTTCGGGGTGGGTGTCACAGACTTGTGCAAGCGCGGCAAATTGGTCATGCGCGATAAATCTTGCGATGTAGAGGAGATTTCCGGCGAATTGCTTGGCGTCGACACACCGCCGGCGCTTGATTCCCGCGCAAGGCTGGTATTTTCGCTGGACGGGACGCATCCTTTCCCGAACACCGGCCATATTTTATACATGCGCGCCTTGGAGCGTTCGCTACCTTTGATTGAGGCGGCGGGCGCAAAGGCGCCTGCAAGGGTTATTCCCGAGGCAAAATACGCTGCGGTCGACAAGGTTGAGTGCAGATTTATTAAAGACTTCGGGGAGAAAACCGGGAAATTTAGAGACGCCCCCCTGAAGGCGCGCGTTGCGTCGAAGCAGATGTGGCACAACTATAAATTAATGGGGCCGGCTGATACATTGAAATTTAAATTTTCGGGAACAATGCTTGGGCTGGCTTACGAGTTGGGCCCCAAGAGCGGTTCAATAGACGTGTCTGTTGACGGCGCCGAAGCGGTAAATTTTAAGCTTGTCGATGCGTGGAGCTATTCTCCAAGGCCGTCGGGCATGGTTCTGTTTTTTGGCCTTCCAAGAGGGGAGCACAATGCGGTGGTGAACGTTTGCGACAAAAAATTCGATAAGCTGAAAATAGTCAGATTGCCGAATAAGGATGAGTATCTCAGCAAAAATCCATCGTTTTTGACCGATTACTATGCGCCGATATCGGCATTCTTCACCGACGGAAAATTTTTGGATTGAGGTTAACCCAAGGGGAAAGTCTTGTTATGATTAAAAAGTTAGCGTGTGTATTGTTGGGGGCGTTGAGTATAGCGTCGTGTTTCGGCGCGGACGACGACTTCACAAGAAGGGAAATAGTTGAGTGCACTCCGCGCGGCGGCTTGCCCAACTTCTTTGCAAAGTTGGAGCGCGGTGCGGACGTCAAGATTGCGTATTTGGGCGGTAGCATCACGGAACAGAATGGCTGGAGGGTGAAATCTTTGGATATGTTTAAGAGGCTGTACCCGAAGGCGAACATAGGTGAAATCTACGCGGCAATAGGCGGAACGGGGTCGGACTTCGGGGTGTTGCGCGTGCAGAAGGACGTTATAGACGACAAGCCCGACCTCGTCTTTGTGGAG
Organism: uncultured Verrucomicrobiota bacterium; assembly: GCA_949287395.1. GTDB lineage: Bacteria > Verrucomicrobiota > Verrucomicrobiia > Opitutales > Intestinicryptomonadaceae > Merdousia. The sequence goes on along the minus strand of CASEFZ010000027.1, from coordinate 211 downwards.
TTTGCCGTCAATGACGGCTTTACCCCGCCTGCAACAATAAGGAAGAACATGGAGGGCATAGTGCGCCAGATCTGGAATGCCAATCCCCATACGGATATATGCTTCGTCTATACCATAGTGGAGCGCGATGTGGGGAATATGAAGGACGGCAAGACAAACAGGTCGTCGTCGGTGATGGAGGAGCTGGCTGATTATTACGGCATTCCTTCGG
>CASEFZ010000026.1 GCA_949287395.1 uncultured Verrucomicrobiota bacterium | reverse complement strand
GGGTCTATTATTTCGTCGGTGAGGGGGTCGTAAAGTATGGCGTTTATGGTGAAATCGCGCCTGGAGCAGGCTTGTTCGGGCGTCAGAAATGGGTCGCATTCTATATCGAAACCGCGGTGGCCTTCGCCGTTCTTCCTCTCCCGCCTGGGGACGCTGACATCTATGTTGAAACCTTTTACAATCCAGACTCCAAAACTTTTCCCAACCATCTCGACGCGGAACTTCCGCTTGAGCATTTTTTCAATTTCTTCCGGCTCAATCCCGTAAATTTCCATGTCTACGTCTTTGGGTTGTTCACCCAAAAACAGGGCGTCGCGAACGCATCCGCCCACAAGGAAGGCCCTTCCGCCGCGCGCGAGGGCGTCTTGGCATATTTGCCTGCACGCCGAAAGGCATCTGTTGTCAATCTCAAGCATTTAGATAGAAAATTTTACGCTGCCAGTCTTAAAACACAAATTGTGGGGCTTCGTCAAGTTTACGCGAAGCCTTAAGCGCTATTTTTGAGCAAAATTTGTGCAAAAATTTGTTTTTTGGTGTTGCAAAAAAGCCAAAGTGCAATTTTATTCTGCAAAGATGAAGAATTTGGGCGAAAAACTGAGGGCCGCGCGCGAGGCGTTGGGTCTGTCTGTGCGCGATGTTTCGGAAGTTACGCGCATACGTACGGATTTCATAGAAAACATGGAGTCTGGGAATTTTTCGTTCAAGTTGCCGGAGATTTACAAACGCGGCTTTTTGCGCATATATGCGAAGTTTCTTAAGCTCGATTCAGACGCGATAGTGGCGGAATATGCGGCGGGCGCGCTTTCCACTCCCGCGGAGGAACAGAGGCGCAAGCCTTTGATCCCGAGGAAGCCCTCAAAGATTGACCCGGAAATTATAGACCACCCCTCAAGATATGAGGACGATTTGCAGCAGGAAAGCCTTGACGAGCAGTCCAAGGTGTCGAAGGACGAGCAGGTTAAACAGTATGTCAAGCTTGGCGGCGTCTTTGTCGGGGTGCTTTTGGCGGTTGTCGTGTTGGTGTCTGTGATATCGGCTCTTATGCGTCCTTCGTCCGAGGCTGAAAATCCGGACATTGCGCTTGCCAGGAATGCGGATGTTTCCGTAACTCCGGTCAAAGAGCGCGAATACGCTCAGCCGTTTGAGCTTTCAATGAAGGCCCTTGCCGACACATATGTGACCGCGTATTATAGCGACGACCGCGACAAGCCCTTGTTCACAGGGTCTCTTGAGGCCGGAAGCGAAAAGACCTTTTCGTCGAAGAAGCCCATTATGCTGATTCTTACCGATATAGACAAGGTGAAGTTGACGCGTTCTCCCGTCCCGATTGAAATTCCTTCGAATCTCAAGGGATACAGGGTGATAAAGGTGACGGACGGTGTTTCAAAGTGACTTTTTATTCAGTTGTAGTTTGGGAGGGAGCGGCGTATTGCCGCCCTCTTTTTTTGCGCCGTTTTTTTCTTTTAGCGCGGGGAGGGTTTTGGCATTGCGCGCGGCGTTTTTGCGCGCTTTTAGAGTTTATTTTTTGCGCGTACGGTGCGTCTGGCCTAGGGGGAGACTTTTTTAGCGCGGGAGCGGCGCGTCTTTTGCAGCCACGGCGGCACACATGCGCGGAGCCGGGCTTGTCCTTTCACGCATTGCGCCGGTTTTATCCCTCGCCGCCGGGAAATTTTTTCGGCGCGGGCTAGAGGCTCATATTCCCAATCTGCGGCCATCGCGGGCGGAAGTGCCCCGCGCTAAAAATCAAACTCAGATTGCACGCAGCCTTGTTTTTTCAGGAAGGGGGCTATATCCGAAAAGCGCTTTTGCCAATCGTCCAATTTTGACAGATAGTAGCCGGGGTCGTATGGCGTTTTCCCGCCCTCTTCGAGGGGTTTTGCGCGCTTCCAATCGGGGGTTTTTGGCGGGGCGGCGGATATGTAGTAGCAAACCCTGTCGCCTACTTCCGGGCGCGGATTCATGGCAAGAGCGGCCTCCATGGCGGCCCGCCTGGAGCATTCGCCCTTTTTTATTTCGTTTTCGTATTGGGAACAGCTCTTTCCTATAAATTCGCATTTGGCCAACTCGGAGACGGGGGCGCTGCCATCGGATATGGACTTCCTTGCGAGTTCTATTTTTTTTGAAATAGATGTTGGATCCGCCTTAAGCAGGCATTCGATAAGCTCGCGGGTAAGGCTTCTGAGGAAGGGTTCGGTGGACCTGCTGCGGAAGGCTGAACCCTTTAAGACAACTTTGTCGCCCTCCAACAGGGCGTAGTTTTTTGCCTTGTAGCATAACATTGAGTCGTATGCGCCGTCGAACTCCAAGTCTATGCCGTACGGAAGAATTGCTGAAATTTTTTCCAAGAGTTTTTCGGGGAATTCAAAATATTTTCCGCCGGCAACGTAGATTCCGTCGGTGTCGGCTTCTAGCACTTCGCACCCCGCCTCTGAAAAGGCGTCCATAAGTTTTGTCAAGAGCTCTCTGCCCGTTCTTGTGACTTCGTCGGCAAGGCCCGTATCGGCGAACACGGCGCCGTTTAGCCCAAGATACCCGTAAAAGGAATTTATTAGAATTTTAAAACTCTGCTGGCGCGCCTCGTACTCTTTTTGAAGCTCGAAAACCTTGCATTGCCTGGCCAGCCTTTTGTATTCCAGCCGCATGGAGCGCAGTTTTGAGAGCGCCTCCAAGAAAGTTTCCAGGTAGTCGTTTTTGGGGCATCTGCCTATGTGTAGAAGAAGGCTGGGATACAATGAGGCAACATCGTAGTGGAGAACTTTCCTAAAAAGCCCCGTGCGGTAGCTTTTTGAGAGGGCACCCTCAAAATACTCGCCTTCTGTCGGGAGCGGAAGCGCCGCCTGCGCGCACAGATATTTTTCCAGAAGGATAGACTCAACTTTTACGCCCGGTCCCCGCAAGACGCAGTCTTGCAGGGTGAGTGGAAAGTTGCCCACCTGCGCAACGTATGTGGGAAGCAGTTTTTCGGAAAGGCCGGCGGTTTCGCGGAGGTCGTCGGAAAGGTAGGCGCGGAAAGTTTTTCTGTCGTTGAAAAACGCGTCTTTTATGGCGTCTCCGCGTATGTAAGTGCGCTCGGTTTCGTCGCTGATGCCGAAATAAACGGCAGCGTACTTGAGGGAATAAGATTCCATCTCCCGGGCGCCTATGTCGTAAAGCTGCACTAGGTGGAACGTGTCTATGACCGTTCTGCCGGGAATATCGCAGCGCGTGTACGAGACGGCGCGCTCGGCAAAATTGAGGCGGCTTTGGCGGAATTTCACCGGGGCCCCAAAGCGCCCCCAGTCCATGGCGGCGCCAACTTTTGAGCAGCGCCGCCTGATGTATTGAAGGTCGAATTTAAATATGTTGTGGCCCTCTATGATGTCGGGGTCGCGCTTGATAATTTCTTTTTGGAGCTGCTCCAAGAGGTTCCGCTCGGATTCGGCGTCCATGTCGGAAATCTCGAGAATTTTTTCCCCGCCTATTCCCGAGAGCCCAACGGCTATAATTCTGTCGGCGTCGATTTCCGCGCGGGGGAAGCCGCGCTCCGCATACACCTCTATATCCAGCTGCAGGCGGCGAATTTTTCCGAAGGGCATATTGGCAAACATTCGGGCGCCGTTTGAGATAAGGTATTGGTTTTCCAGGCCGCGAACCGTCTGTACCGGAATTGATTTATTTCGCTTCGACAAAAAGGCTTCAATGGCGTCGGGGGAATGGAAGGCTGCAAGCCTGTTTAGAGGGGCCGTTTCGGGCCCGGAGAGGGGGCGCAAAGTTCCCCCGAAATCGGCGGCGTCGGAATCGGCACAGGTCCACA
>CASEFZ010000025.1 GCA_949287395.1 uncultured Verrucomicrobiota bacterium | reverse complement strand
GTCAACCTCCCCAAGCTTCAAATGCGATATGAGCGTATCGGGGTTTTTCGGGTCCCGCATCAAACCGGGAACGTCGCACAAAAACACAAGTCTCCTCGCCTTAAGCGCCGTGGCCACTGCAGCGGCGGCAACATCCGCGTTCGTGTTGTACGCATGCTTTGAGTCGTCCAAAGCCACCGGAGAAACCACGGGAGTTAACCCTTCGGATATCGCCTTCTTTATAAGCTTCGCCTTAACCCCGCTTATTTTGCCAACATAGCCTATGTCAACCTGTTCGCCGTCGGGGCCGGTCGTGTAAAACTTTTCGCAACAAAGAACGTCCTCGCCGGGAAGCGACTTCGCCGCGCACCCCTGCGACTGCAACAATTCGCAAATTTCCTTATTTACCGTGTTGTCCAATACGTCGGCCACAATTTCCATCGTCTTTTCGTCGGTAACCCTCATTCCATTCCTGAACTCCGCCTTAAGGCCCGACGCCGCCATAGCCCTGTTTATGGCTTTCCCGCCGCCGTGGACAACAACCACATTCACCCCCACAGCCGCCAAAAATGCGATGTCTTGCGCAACCATTCCCCTTATCTTAGGGTCAGGGTCATCCATGAAAGCCCCGCCATACTTGACAACGAAAGTTGACCCGCGAAAACGCTGTATGTAGGGCAGCGCCTCTATCAAAACTTCCGTCTTCTTTGTGACTTCGCTAAAAAAATCTCCCTTTTCCATGACAAAACACTACTCGCCCTTGTTAAACGCCACGTAGCCTTCGGTTAAATCGGCCGTCAGAACGCTGTCAGAAGCGTCTCCGGCATTTAGGTTTATCCGCACCGAAAAAGACTTGCCCGCCACAACTTTGCGCCACTTGTCAGCATTTGCAGTCTTCACAACGCCCTTGCGCAAAACCGCAACGTTGTCGTAGCTTAAATCCATCTTGTCGAAGTCCACGCCCGTGCGCGCGTAGCCCACTGCGTCGGCAATTCTTCCCCAGTTCGCATCCCCCCCGAACCACGCGCACTTGACCAGCATGGAATTGGCCACGCTGCGGCAGATCTTTTCGGCCTGCGCGCGGGTCTTGGCCCCGGAAACCTCCACCTCTATGACGCGTGTGGTCTCTTCGCCGTCGGCTACTATCATTTTCGCCAACGCCCTCGAAACGCCAAGCAGGGCCTCTTTAAAGGCCTCCAGCGCCTCTCCCGACGCCGCCGAAACGCCGCTTTGCCCGTTGCAAAGGCATATGACGGTATCGTTGGTGCTCATGTCGCCGTCTACGCTTATCCTGTTAAAGCTTCTGTCGGCCGCCCACTTCAATGACGACTTCAAAAGCGCCTTCGGAACTTTTGCGTCGCTTATAAAAAACGCCAGCATCGTTGCCATGTTGGGCTCTATCATTCCCGCGCCCTTGGCCATTCCCGCAATCGAAAAGCTCCCGAAACTTCCCGTCACCCTTGCAACCACCGTCTTGGAATGCGTGTCGGTGGTCATTATGGCGCGCGCCCCGTCCATAAAAGACCCGTCCTCAGATTTGAGGGAGCCGAAAGCCTTGTCTATGCCCCCCATTATCTTGTCCATGGGCAGGAAATCCCCAATGCGCCCGGTAGAGCACACCAAAACCTCGTCGGCCGAAACTCCAAGCCTCTTGGAGACTGCCGCGCAAGACTTCTCAGCGTCGGATATCCCGCGCTTCCCGGTGCAGGCATTGGCAACCCCGCTGTACGCGACAATCGCGCGCGCCGTGCGCGCCTTCGCCAAATGCTCCGAATCCACCAAAACGGGCGCGGCCTTTACGTCGTTTGTCGTGAACACGCCGGCCGCCGCAGCCGGAACGTCCGAAACTATCAAAGCCAAATCCAGCCTCGACAAATCGCCCTTTCCGCGAATGTCGCACGCCACGCCGGCCGCCTTAAAACCCTTGACCGCAGTGAAGGCGCTGCCGTTCTGCTCCACAACACACTTATAGCCCTTTTTCATATGCAAAACCCCTTGCGCGCCGGACGCTCACAACAATCCGGCGGTCTCGTCAAACCCGAATATCTTGTTCATAATTTGCACGGCCTGGCCGCTTGCGCCCTTGACCAAATTGTCTATGGCGCTCGTCAAAACCAAATTCTTCGTGCGCGGATCGTAAACTGCGGATATGTCGCAGCGGTTCGTTCCGCAAACATGCAGCGTGTCCGGAAATTTCCCCGGAGCCAGCATTTTCACAAACGGTCTGCCGCCGTAGTACTTGCGCCAAACATCGTACACTCCATCCACACAATCAACTTTCGCCGGCAAAGTTATCGTTGTGGATATCCCGCGCGACATCGGCGCCAAATGCGGGTTAAATTGCACTACAACCGTCTTGCCGGCAGCTATGGAAAGCTCCTCCTCTATCTCGGACAAGTGGCGGTGCTTTGGCATTCCGTAGCCCTTCGCGCTTTCGTTCCTCTCGCAAAAAGAATAGTCTTGAGAGGCCTTTCTGCCCGCGCCCGACACCCCGCTATAGCTGTCTATTACAACGTATTCGGTTCCGGCAATCCCCTCCCTCAAAAGCGGAGTCAAAGGAATCTGTATGCTTGTCGGATAACACCCCGCACACGCTATCAAACGGTCAGAGGCTGACACGCCAAACAACTCCGGAATGACATATTTGCCCATCTTGAGCAAATGCGGAGCCGGGTGGTCAACGCCATAGTACTCCTTGTAAATATCCAGACTGTTTAAGCGAAAGTCGGCTGACAAGTCTATTACCGTCTTCCCCGCCGAAACAAGCGCGTCCGCGTACTCGGCCGACGCCCCGTGCGGAAGCGCCAAAAACCAAACGTCAACATCCGACCCCGCCTGCTCCGCAGGCGACGAATTTGAAAATCGAAACCCCTCCGCCAACGCGTGCCTGATTGACGGCATGGTATCGGCCACAAGCTCTCCCGCAAGGCTGCGCGATGTCACGCAAGCCAATTCAACGTTTGGATGCCTCGTCAGCAAACGCACAAGCTCCACGCCCGCATATCCCGACGCACCCGTTATGCCAACCTTTAACTTATCACCCATTGCTCGATCTCCCGCAAAGCGCCTCCCGCCGGCAAATGCCCGGCGCATTTTCATCAACAGGCGCCTTTATATCCAAAAAATTCAATTCTCCAACGCAAAAAGAACAACACTCGGCCCCTGCAAGCACCCGGGGCAGCACAAACCCCGCAAATAAAAGTCCTCCATGAAGCACAAAAGCCCAACCGCGCTTCCCGCGGAAGGGCTTTGGAAAATCCGGACAAATCCGTGACTAACGCTTCGAGAATTGGAATCTCTTGCGGGCGCCAGGCTGACCGGACTTCTTGCGTTCCTTGCCCCTCGGATCGCGGGTTATTAAGCCCTCTTTCTTCAGTATCGCCCTCAGAGATGAATCGTACTTCTCAAGCGCCCTTGCCAACGCATGACTTATCGCGCCAGCCTGGCCAACGGGACCGCCGCCCTTGACGTTTATGTCCGCATCGACGGAAGACGTCGTCCCCGTCACAGCGAGAGGACGGCTCGCTATCATAGCAAGCTGATCTGTGTAGCAATACTCGCCCAAAGGCTTGTCGTTAACCATCACCTTTCCGCTGCCGCTGGAAAGACGAGCGCGCGCCACGGACGTCTTGCGGCGCCCAACTGAAACAAAAATTTCGGTATCGCTCATATTAAATTAGAAGTTGAATGGTTTGGGTTGCTGGGCCTCGTGCTTGTGCTCCGGACCGGCGTACACGTGCAATTTCAAAAACATGTCCCTGGCCAGCTTGTTCTTCGGAAGCATTCCGCGCACGGCGTGCTCTATTATAAACTCGGGCCTGCGCGCGCGAAAATCGGAAAGCTTTATGTGCTTTTCGTTCCCCACGAACCCCGTGTAGAACATGTACTCCTTTTCGTCCTCCTTCTTGCCCGTGACGCGAACCTTTTCGGCGTTGATCACTATGACATGGTCGCCACAATCGACATTCGGAGTGTAGTCGGGCTTGTGACGCCCGCGCAATACGTTGGCTATTTTAACCGCAAGACGCCCCAATACTTGGTCGGTAGCGTCGACCACGTACCACTGCTTCTGCGCATTCTTTTTGGCAATTGTTGTCTTCATCTAAGATCTATTAATGAATCTACTTCTGTACCCCGGCCCGCTGTGCTTGCGCCAATGAACCGCGGCGTTTTTTTACATGTGGCAAATCCCTATCGTTCAGGCGTCTGATCGGGAACACCTTGAGAAACGAACGATAAGCCGCCGATAACAAACCACCCCCCACCCCTTGTCAACAGTTTTTTTTAAAATTTTGCCCCACTTGGCGCGGCTCGCGCCAAATAAAAAATATCGCCCAACATCCGGAAGCACAGCCCCCCCAACTGCCTCAGCCGCCCGCCAGCTAAAAGCCTGCGCACGCCTTTAAAAAAATTCCATTGCAAATACCGCAACCGCCGCGCTCCGCGCGGCGCGGCAACAAAAAAGGCGGGCAAAAAACCCGCCAAATCAATATCCGCCAACACGGCGCCCTAAGCCAACTCTCTCAACTTGGCTTTCAAGGCCTCCTTGGTTGACATGCCCGCCGCGCTCACGCGCTCTCCGTTGCGGAAAAATATCAACGTGGGAATCCCGTTGACGCCATAGCGCTGCGCCAATTCGGGAGACTCGTCAACATTGACCTTGCATATTATCGCCGAATCTCCAACCTCTTCCGCAAGAGCGTCTATAGTGGGGGCAAGCATTCTGCAAGGCCCGCACCACGGCGCCCAAAAATCGACAAGAACGGGCTTGTCTGCGGCTATCGTTGCATCAAAATTCGACGCGTTCAAATTTATAATTTTGTCTGACATAACTTAAAATATAGTTGTTGTTAACGCAACGCGCCCGATACATCACAGACATATCGGCGCGCGCAAAAATATCTTTAATTTATTATATGTCCAAGATGATCAGCACCGCAAAGGACACCGCCACCACCGCCGAAAGGGCGTCCAGCAAAACCGCCCCCATGGACGGACCTGCGGGAGCTATTGAAACGGGAACCGGACGCGACGGAATACGGGGCGCAGGAGCCGCGGCAACCCTCGGCGCAACAGGCTTGGGAGCCGCGGCTTTCGGGAGGGAAATGGACGGCGCAGCCGCCGCATTTTGAGTCGGGAGCGTGGGCGCTTTCGGGAGAGTCGGCGCCGAAGCCACAGCCGGAGATTCCGACTTAATTTCGCCTGCGTCCGAATTTGTCTTATTTTCGTCTAAGTTATCCATAATTTAATCCTTTCGCGCGGAAGCGCCGAGAAATGGGGCGTTCCTTTCAATGCAAAAACTTGGAACTTGGGCGCAATTATTTCAAACTACGCGCCCATATCAAGCTTTTTTGTGTTGATAAAGGCGGCCCGTTAAAAAATAATGCGCCCCATGATATTGGATTCAGAAATAAAATCATCAGTTGAAAGCCTAAACAAGAGATTCGGGCACCTTTGGAGGTTTCTTTGACCTGCCGAAAAAACTTTCCGAGATAGACCGCCTTGAGGCCCTTATGTCGGCCGCAAATTTTTGGGACAACCAGGCGGAGGCGCAAAAGGTTGTTTCGGAGCTGGCGCGCTTGAAACGCATTGTTGCGCCGGCGCAAAGCCTGAAAAAGGAACTGGACGACTGCAACGCCCTTGTGGAGCTTGCAGAAGACGCCGAAGACGACCCTTCGCTTTCGGAGGAACTTGCCGGCGAAACTTCAAAACTGTCCTCTGCGCTTGACAGAGCCGAGATAGAGTCGTTTCTGAGCGGCCCGCTTGACGCCAACAACGCCATAGTGACAATACACGCCGGCGCAGGCGGAACGGAAAGCTGCGATTGGGCCGACATGCTCTTGCGCATGTACGTGCGCTGGTGCGAGCGAAGGGGGTATCAAACCGAAATAGACGACATACAGGACGGCGAAGAGGCCGGTATTTCCCGGGTGACGTTCCGCATAATAGGCGCCAACGCCTACGGATACGCAAAAGCCGAACGCGGCGTGCACCGGCTTGTAAGAATAAGCCCCTTCGATTCCAACAAACGCCGCCACACATCTTTTGCATCGGTTGACGTTATCGCCGAAATAGAGGACGACGTAGATGTGGAAATTAAGGACGAAGACATACGCATCGACACCTACCGTTCCAGCGGCAAGGGCGGGCAGCATGTCAACAAGACCGACAGCGCCGTGCGCATAACCCACCTTGAGACGGGAATAGTAGTTTCCTGCCAGAACGAGCGCTCGCAGCTGAAGAACAAGCAGAGCGCCATGAAAATATTGAAGAGCCGCCTCTACGAGAGAATGCTGGACCAAAAGCGCGCCGAGATGGACAGGTTTTACGGGCAAAAGGGCGAGATATCGTGGGGCAACCAGATACGCAGCTATGTTTTTCAGCCCTATCAAATGGTCAAAGACCTGCGCACCGGGGCTGAAACGGGGAATGTTCAGGCCGTTATGGACGGCGATATCGACATGTTTGTAAATGCGTGGCTGCGCGCCGGAGGGCCAACTTCGAGAACTAAGGCATACTCCGACGACATCGAGTGAGCCGTGCCGAAAAAAAGAGTTTGCCAAGTGTGCACAAAACCCTAACCTACTGCGGAAATGCTTGAATGGCAGATAAAGCCCCTGTCGAAGAAGTCGGCCGTATCCGAACGCGAGATTAAGCCGGGCGATACGGTTGTGTGCGCCGTATTTGTCGACGACATTGGGAACCTCGACAGAATGGACTTTTTGAAGGACGAGTTTCGCGCCGATTCCATAAACGGGCGCCTTGTCGGGCGGTGGGAGCGCATTGTCGCCGAGAACCCCGAAGCCGATGAGCGCGCGGCCCGCCGAATGGCACTGGCCAGCTCCGAGGATTTTTTTATCTCGCTGTACGACGACGCCGTCGAGATAGACAGCGCGGATGTCGACGTCATCAAGCAAATGCTTGCGCTTCTGCTTGAGCGCAAGAGGATACTTCGGCCGTTGGGAAGGCCCTCGGGCGGACTCCAGAAGTATATCCATGCCCAGAGCGGGCGCGAGTTTATTGTTCCGCAAAGGAATGTTGACGAAGCGCTCGTTGTGAAGATACAGTCCCAACTTGGCAGCATAATAATATAAAACCTACAAGACCATGAAGAAAATTTACGCAATATTTGCCGCGCTTATGGCGCTCTTGTTTCTCAGCGGATGCGAAGACAAGAAAATTAAATTAATAACCTTCCACGTGGCCAACCCCAGAGAGGTGAGCTACGGCATATCAAGGACGCAGCTGACCATGCCTGCAAGCGGTTTTTCGCTTGCGGTCTCAAACGACCAATTTATGTACAGCGGCGACCTCACCGAGGTAAAGCCCGCCCAAATAACCCTTCCCGACGGCAAGAAAGAGGTTGGGTTCTTGTTTATAGGCGACCAGCGCGGGGCTCTCCGCCTGTACCACGTCACGGGCGGCAATTTGGGCGGATACATAGTTGTGCGCTACGATGGCCAGCCAATAGCTGTTAGGAAGATAGACTGCGCAATTTCCGACGGCGTTTTGTTCGCGGTTTCAGAGCTCCCGGAGGGCGAGGACATGTTCAAATACATTGAGGACATGAACCGCGATATAAAAGACATAAACGAGTACAAGCTTAAGATTAAATGATGCGCGCCTTTTTGGCAGTGCTTTTGGCCCTTCCCGCCCTGTTGAGCGCGCAGGAAAAGTTGGTTTGGCCGACAGAGTCCGACGCCTTCGCGCGCGGCGCCCATTTTTCCGAATTTATTCAGCCGACGGCCTCGGGCAATCCTTCAAGCGGCCTGTTTGGGGACGTAAGAAACGGCGGGTACAGGTTTCACGAGGGTATAGACATAAAGCCCGTGCGCCGCGACAGGCGCGGCGAGGCGCTTGACGACGTCTATTGCGCCATGGGCGGAGTTGTGCGCTACGTAAATTTTATAGGTGGCAACAGCGGATACGGCAGGTACGTTGTTGTCACCCACCCCCAGATGGACGTCGAGGTGTACACATTGTACGCACATCTGGCGGAGATAGACGAATCTGTAAGGCCGGGGGTTCAGGTGGCGGCCGGAAAGCGCTTGGGCAGAATGGGAAGAAGCGCAAGCTACGGCATAAGCAAAGACCGTTCTCACTTGCACTTTGAGATAGGTTTGCGCATTTCCGACTCGTTCGACTTGTGGTACAAGGCAAAAAAATACAAGGAACGCAATTTTGCCGGCAATTACAACGGCATGAACCTCACGGGCTTTGACCCTCTGGCGTTTTTTAGCGATGCTAAAGCTGGGCGCCTCGACGGCGGATTTGCCAAGTACATTTCAGACATGCCCACTGCGCTTGTGGCCAGGGTGTACACGAAAAAAATCCCCGATTTTACACGCCTGCACCCCGCGCTTTGCGACCTCGACGGCAAAACTGGCGCATGGGATTTGCACATGACATGGTTTGGGCTGGTAAAAAAGGTAGAGCGCGCAAAGTCGCTTTCCCCGAACTCGCGCGAGGGAACCGTTGAAATAATAAAAGTTGCCCCTTCGCAGCTGAACCATAAATGCAGAAAAATGATAATTAAGACGAAGGGCGGCTCGTACAAGCCAAACGAGGCATTTAAAGACTTTATAAGGGCCCTCTTTACCTGATTTCCGCGGCTGCTTTTCCCGGGAAAACACCATGGTTTCCCGCAATTATGGCGCGCCGCGTGCGGGGCATGCTTGCTCTTGGAGAGGTCTTTTTTTTACCGAATCAGTTGCCGCCAAGCCGCACAAATTGCGGGGAACTTCCGCCTTTAAACTGCAAAATAAGAACTGCAAAACCCGAAGTTTTTGCCGCAAGTACCCCTCCGGCACGCGGAAATTCATGGACAAAGCAGATGGCGCCTTCTTGCGCGCGTCAGTAGGCCAGCTCGTATAGAGACGGATCCACCGCCTCCAGGAAACGGCTGGCAGAACGCATTTCAAAATTTCCGCCCACGACGCCCGCGCGCGGATACGATATTACAAGGTGGTCCATGGCCCTGGTGGCCGCCACGTAAAACAGGCGCCTCTCCTCCTCAACGTCGCCGTCTTCTATGCTTCTCTTCGTGGGAAACAGCCCCTCCGCCGCGCCTATTATAAACACCACCGGAAATTCGAGCCCCTTGGCCTGGTGCACGGTCATCAGGCGCACCTTTGACACCCCCGATTCTCCCGAACTTTCCACCGAGTCAGAATCTATGGCCACGTTGTCGAGAAACTCCACAATTCCGCAATAGCGGGACGCATATTCGTAAAGGGCGTCAAAATCGTCCACGCGCTCTTGCCAATCCGCATACTGGGTTTTCATGACGCAGGCATACCACCCGGAACACGCGGCCTTCACAAAATCTTTCGGCAGAGGACCCCCGTCGTCTAAATGGCTGCCGCCCGAACCGGCAAGGTTCCCGCCCCCGCGTGCCGCGGAATTCCCCTCCGGTGCCACTTGAAAGTTTTGGGCTGCCCCGGAAGCATCAAACAGCTCTCCCTGCTTGAGGGAAGATTCCCCCTTTTTCGCCCCGTTGTCCGACAGCTTTTTAAGCATTGCGCGCAGCTGGCGAATGTCTTCTGCAAACGCCCCATAAGACTCCTTTGCCGCCGACGGAACCTTTTTTAATACCGCGCTGTCACCCATGGCGTCGGCCGGGGGAACGCCCAGCTTCCCGGCGCGCTCGCGCATACTCTCGACAATCTTTTTAGCGGTTTTCTCCCCAACCTTCGGCAGAAATTTCATCAGCCTGTAAAGCGACACAAAATCCTCAGGGTTAGCCGTAAACCTTATCATCGCAACCGCGTCTTTTATGTGCGCCTGCTCGAAAAAATTTACCCCGCTTGTCATTACGAAAGGGAGGTTTTTATACTGCATTTGCAACTGCAAATCCATCGCCTGGAAGTGCGACCTATACAATATCGCAATATCGGAATAGTCGTACCTTCCCGAATTTACAATGTCGCGCACGCAATCCGCAACCTGCCTGCCCTGCGACGACGCATCCATTGCGCGTATGACAAGCGGCTTTGAATTGCCCGCGCGCGCCGGAACGAGAGATTTCCTGTATTCGTCCGACGACGGCATCTCCGACAAAACCGCGTTTGCAAAATTCAATATCTGCGGAGTGCTCCTGTAATTGCGCTCAATTTTATAGATGCCCGCGGCCGGATAGCGGTCTTTGAAGCGCAAAATATTCTCTATTTCAGCGCCGCGCCACGAATAGATACATTGGGCGTCGTCACCCACGGCCGTAATATTCCCCCTGTCGGCAAGAAGGTCGAGTATCCCGCTTTGCAGCAGATTGGTATCCTGATACTCGTCCACAAGTATGTTTGCGAACCTGTCGGAATATTTGCGGCGAACAGAGTCGCTCTCTTGAAGAAGTTTTTTCCACAAAACGAGAAGGTCGTCAAAATCGCAATAGTTTCCCCGGCGCTTCTGGAAATCGTAGTAATTGGCGATGTCGGATATTTGCTCGGCGGGGGTCTCCAACCAGCTAAACCTTTCCATCATTGCCTCTGGAACGCTTCGGCAAGTATTGCGCGCATAACTGATTATCTCCCTGAGAAGCTTTACGCGCGGGTTGTCCTTATTCGAGAAAAAATTCGGATATTCGTCCTCGACACAACGCTTCAGGAAAGAGTCCGCATCGTCCGCGTCAAGAATCGAGAAATCCGGCTGGAGGCCTATCTTGTCACCTTCAATCCTCAAGAACCTGTTTCCCAGGCTGTGGAATGTTCCGCCCCAGAAATCCGACGCCGCAAAGCACGTCAGAGAGCATATTCTCTCCAGCATCTCGCGCGCCGCCTTGTTCGTAAAGGTGAGCAACAAAACTTCCCTTGGCGAAAACGAACACTCGCACAAAAACCACGCAACCCTATATGTCAGCGTGCGCGTCTTGCCCGAGCCCGCGCCCGCCAGCACCAGCGCCGGTCTGTTGTAGGGCGCGCACACGGCCGCCAGCTGGTCGGAATTTAACTCCCGCTCAAAATCTATGCCGAAATTTTCCACAAGCCGGAACGCTTAATGCCGCTGTCGCATCAAATCCCTATTTAGCAAGGAATCTCAAGGCAGCCAGATACCCCTCCAGCCCCATTCCGCAAATCTGGGCCGCACATACGGGCGCGGTGAGCGAATTGTCTCTAAACGCCTCCCTGGCATGTATGTTCGATATATGAACCTCCACAAACTTCATGCCGCTGCCGGCTATGGAATCCCTGAGGGCAACGCTTGTGTGCGTAAATGCGCCGGGATTTATTATAACCCCCTCGCACCCGGAATCCGCAAGGCGCGCTATCTCGTCTATTATGGCCCCTTCGTGGTTGGATTGGAAGTCCGACAGCGCCACCCCGAGAGACTCGGCCTGGCGCCTCACCGCCGCAACTATGTCTTCGAGAGTGGTGCTCCCGTATATTTCAGGTTCCCTTTTCCCAAGCCTGTCAAGGTTTGCCCCGTTGATTAGCGCCAATTTTTTCATCTTGCAAAATATCCCACTTCCAAAGTTTTTCCGCAACAGTATTTGCAGCGCCCGAATTTTTAAAGAAAATTATACCCGCTAAAAAACTTTTTTGCGCACCAATGCAAAAAAATATCCGCAAAAGGCTTCGCCATGCCCCCACTGCCCTAAAAATTCGCCCAGCAAGGCGCGCTAACGCAAAAACAGCGCGGGCGCCGCCGCATGCACGGCGCCGCCCGCAGTTATACAGATCCTTTCAAAGCTCCGCTATTTGCAGAGTGCGGAACTCTTGAAATACTTCAAATTATGCTCAATAACCTCCTGATAGGAATGATCTTTTATCTTGCAGCCCATCTCAAGCACAAGCCAACCGTCGTATCCGCTGTCGACTATCGCTTGGAAGCACTTGTCCATGTCCTTCGGGCTTGTGGCCTCGTCATAGAATTCCTTGTTGGCTTTCAAGTGTATCTGGCTTATGTATTTTGTGCCCAAAATCTTTATGGCTTCTTCGGGCTGGTAGCCAGTGCCCACTATATTGAGCGTGTCAAAATAAACCTTAACATTCGGCTCTCCTATCTGGTTTATCAGCGCAATATTGTCTTCGGGAGTAATCGTGTTTTCAAGAGAGAGCGTGACTCCCTTTTGGCGCGCATACGGCGCAAGCTGCTTGAGCAGCTTCACAAGGGGCTCTATTCTCTCCTTCCGCATCACAAACTTTCCGTCAACCTTTTCCTTTTCGTACAAACTGGACTTCCCGAAGAACGGTATGAGAATATCATGCGCGCCCAATTCGGCCGTCTGGTCTATTATGTTGCGCATGTATTTTATTACCTCGGTATCGTCCTCAAACATGAACTTGTGGTAGCAAGGCACGCATACAGAGCAAACCTGAAGGCCCGTTTCCTTCATTTTTTTCTTTAAGTCGGCAATCTGCTCCTTCGTATAGCCGCCGGAATCCTCCATAGACTTCCTGCCATGGTTGAGCTGCACACCGTCGTATCCGGCCTTCTTGGCGCCGTTGAAATCCCCGCTAAAATTGGCGAATTTATACGCTGGCTTTGCGTAGGAGGCCGCACACGCCAACATAAGAACGGAAGCCGCCACTGCTACAAGTCTGCAAAAAAAGGGTCTGTTTCTCATTTTTTCCTTCCTGAATAAGTCCCAAGCGCCCAACCGCAGGCGCATTAGTGACAATCAAGCAACTATCTTTTCAAAGGTCAACAAAAAATAAGCAACTCCATTTAAAGGAATGCAACAGATGCGGCATTTATATAAAAGGTTCTTGAAGTTGGCGCGCGCACTCCGCAATTTTCGCGATACGCGGCCGCAAGTTTGCGGCAGAAAATTTTCAGCATTGCTTATGTAAAAAAGATTTTGTCAGCCATGGCGGAATTTATCGGAAATGCAAGACTGCAAAACCCGCCGGCCAAACATCGTATCTTGCTTGCAAAACCGCCCTCAAAAACAAGGCGGGGCGCGCCATGAAGCGCGCCCCGCGAATAGAGGCCACCCGCGCGTGTCCTGCGCGGAACACCCAAAGCCTACCTCAAACTGAAAGGCATTTTTTTCAGCCGATTACTGGTGTCCCCAACAAAAGACTCCGCCTGCGATGGCGTATAATCCTTTCCCACCGGAAGCGCCCTCGACAGCCCGAAGCTTTTCAAGAGCACCGCAACGTCCCCGCCGAGCATCAGCCCCATGAACTCCCCGTTTCTCGAGAACACCAAATCTCCGTCCGACGGCGCAAATGTTCCAAAAACCGACTGAAGCAAGCCCACGTCCATCTGGGCGTACGACGGATCCTTAAAATCAGCCCTAAACGGAACCTGCCCGTAATAGGATTTGTCTGGATCCACCACCACGCAATCCGAAAACGCAAAGAAATTCGACGGCAGCGCAATTGCCTCTATTTTTTCATTCTCGCAAAACTTCGCCGGAACCTTTATTGCCAACAAGCGCGGATCCGTCCCAACCGAGTAAATTGCGTTGGGCTGGAATCTAAACGCCTTGCCCAACACCGAAACATTCATGTTTTCCGGCGGATAATACTTTCTTATCGACGGGGACAACATTGTGTCTGTTGCCACGAATATCAACCACGTGTCTGCGCCTATCTTCACCGGTATAGACTTGAATTCCAGCGAAGAATCCGTCAGGCCCAGCAGCCCGTTGCGCTTGTAGTTGAACACCACCCTCACAAAGGACTTCCTTATTCCCTCAAATATTTCGCTTGATGTCTTCGGGCGCATTTCCCGCACGGCCCCGCTTATCTCCTTTTGCGAGGCAGCCAGCTCCGACACCCCCGCCGCAAGGTTCTCCGCGTGCTCGCGCATCTTTTCCTTCTCCGTCTTTTCCACATCCACTATAGTCTGAAAACGCTTCAGGTTTTCCTCGTATATCTTCGTTTTTGTAGAGGCAACCTCAAGCTGCGTGGCAAGCGCATTCTTTTCAAGCTCTATGGCGCGGTTCTCATTCTTTAACACCTCGCTTTCGGCGCGCAATTTTTCCAAGTTTTCCTTGTGCTGTTTCAGCTCCGCCTGAACTCTTTCCAGCTTCAGTTTTGTGGTGCTGTCCACATCTTTCATTTCGCCAAGCTGTTTTTCCAAGCGCGCGCGCGTTGCCGCCGACTCCTCCAAATTCGCGCTCACCGAAACTATCCTGCTCTGAAGCTGCATATTGCGCTGTTCGCTGTCGGCCACGCGCTTTTCAAGCTCGGCGCTCTTGACCAGTATCTGCGCCTTCTCGGCCTCCAGCGCTTTTTTTGTGTCGGCCAAGCGCGATATCTCGGCCTCGCGCTGCGCAAGCATCTGCTTTGTCTGCACGGCCATCTCCTGGTTTTTCTTGGCCGCCTCCGAAAGCCTCTCAACATCGCCGCTGAGAGCCATTCGCTTGTCGCGCTCGTTGTCAAGCGACAGCTTCAGCAAATCCAACAGCTGCGAATCTGCAAACCTTTGCTGCGCCGCAACCTCGGCCTGTTGTTTCTTGGCCTGTTCCTCCTCCGCATTCACCGGATTTTCAAAATTCGCCAAACTCAGCAAGCTCAGCAAAAGAAAATCGCAAATAACAATCATGATGGACTTACTCATAAATGCGCCCTTTCAAGTTCTGCGTTCGTCCCCATTGTTAAACTATTCCCCCCAATATGCCCGCGCGGACCTACCTGTTTCGCCTTCGGGAGCGCTTGTGCGCCTCCTCCAAAACAGGCTCGTTCCGATACGGAAATCCCTCGAGCTTGCGGCGCTCTATCCTTGAACCTATAAGCGCCTCTATCCTCTTTAAAAACTCAGTCTCCTCCGACGCAAAAAACGTCACCGCCGTGCCGTCGTGATTTGCCCTGCCCGTCCTGCCTATCCTGTGGACATAGTCCTCCGAATGCTCAGGAACATTGTAGTTTATGACATATCCCACGTTGGATATATCCAACCCCCTCGAGGCTATGTCGGTTGCCACAAGTATGTTCGTTTTCGAGTCTCTAAAATCCTGAAGAGCCTTGTCGCGCTCGTGCTGGGTCCGGTCTGAATGCAGAGTGGATACCTTGTACCCGTGCCCGACAAGCCATTCGCTTATTCTATCGGCGTCAATTCTTGTGCGGGTAAAAACAATAAGGCTGTCGAATTTTATTGTCTTTAAAAATTCAATGAGAAGGTCGTACTTCTGTATGCCGTCAACCGGATACACATAATGTTCTATGGTCTCGGCCGGCGTGGCTATGCCGTTTTTGAGAAAAACCGGCTCTTTCAGCGCCCATTCCGACAGGCGCATTACCGCATCGGGCATTGTTGCCGAAAAGAAAAGCGTCTGCCTGGATTTCGGGCAGTGCCTTATTATTTCCGAAACGTCTTCAATGAAACCCATGTCGAACATTCTGTCGACCTCGTCAAGAACGAGATACCTCACCTCTCCCAAAGACAATACCCCCTGGCGCATCAAATCCAGCAGCCTGCCCGGGGTTGCGACTATTATCTCCGCCCCGCTTTTAATTGCGCGTATTTGCGGGCGCATTGAAACGCCGCCCTGAACCAACGCAACCTGCAAATCCGCATACTTTGAAAAATTCGCAAACGCCTCCGCCGTCTGTGTGGAAAGCTCGCGCGTGGGGCTTAACACCAGCACGCAGGCCTTCCCGAATGTATCATCGGCCGACGCCTCCAAAAGCTGCACAATCGGAAGCGCAAAGGCCGCCGTCTTTCCCGTTCCCGTCTGCGCCGTGCCTATTACATCGCGCCCGGCAAGAACTTCCGGGATTGCCTGGCCCTGTATGGGCGTCGGTTCCGAATAGCCCATATCGTCCACAGCCGACAGCACTTTTTCGCCCAAGCCCAGCTTTTGAAATTCTGCAACCCTTACTTTCAGTTCCTCCAAAGATTTGGGTGCGGGCAACTCGGAAGGATCTTTACGCTGGCGAACTTTAACGTT
>CASEFZ010000024.1 GCA_949287395.1 uncultured Verrucomicrobiota bacterium | reverse complement strand
AAGGAATGTAAGCGACATAGCGTCGATGGGTGCAAAGGCGGGGATAGCTCTGATAAATTTGATATGCTCTGGGGATATTTCGCGCCGGTGGCTTGACGAATTTTGCGCGGGAGTTGGAGATAGCGCGAAAAAATACGGCGTGAAGATAGTTGGGGGCGACGCATCGAGCGTGCCGGAAAAATTCTTTTGCGCGACGATGACTCTTGTTGGAGAGTGCGAGTTTTCCCCCCTGTTGCGCAGGGGTGTAAAGGCCGGGGACCATATATTTGTGACGGGGCCGCTTGGGCTGTCTTATGAAAGCGGAAAACATTTAAACTTCGAGCCGCGCATGCCGGAGGGAATGTTTTTGGCGGGCATGGCGCTTTCGCGCGGCGGCGGAACGGGTGTTTCGGCGTGCACGGATCTCAGCGACGGTGCGGCGTCAGACCTAAAAAATATACTTTTTGATGGAACGTGCGCACTTTTGGAGGAACCCCTTGTTCCGAGAAATTTTTTTTGCGGCAGGCAGGCAACCTTAGATGAATGCCTTTGCGGCGGCGAGGACTATGAGCTGTTATTTACATGGAGGGGGGACTCGTCCTCCGTTGAGGAAAAATTTTTTCAGAAATTTGGGCGCAAGGTGTATAGGATAGGAAAGATCTGCGATGGGCGCGAATTGGAGAAGGCTGCGGGCTTGGAAAATTGCGCGGGAAAAATATTTGTGGACAACGGGAAAAATTCTTATGTGGAATTTTTAGGGGAGGGCTTTTCACATTGAGATGTCTCTTTGGAGTAATACGCCCCCTTGCGCGCAATGTAGCCGGTAGAGCGCAAAAGTTTGCAGGTTTGCAGGGGGCAAGCATTTTTTTGCGGCGTGCGTGCGCGTACTGGCGGGCTTTATGCGTATTGGATTGAAAGCGGTGGCCCGTGGCTGAAAAACCGTGATTTTTGCAGGCAAGGCGCGCTTAAAAGCGCTATGAAAACATCAAATAAACCTTGCTTAAAAAAGCTTAGTAAATAGGATCGGTTTTGTGTTGTGGCTTATATGAGGGATTGGAGATGGGTAGTGTTTTTTTTGTTGCTGTGGCCCGCTGTCGGGGCGGCAGCTGGGCTGCAGCCGTCAACAGAGTTTGACTCGGCGCTACACCAATTGCCCAAAGTGAAAAAGTCGGCCGGCAAGGAGACAACTTCGGCGGCAAGGCAGGGCAATGACGGCGCGAATGCGCAGGACGGCATTTCCGAACAGGCGAGCTTGCAGGCAAAAGGCGAAAATTTGGAGCAGGAAAACGGCGAGCAGCAAAAAGTGACCGGAAAGTCGAAATCGGTTTTTGCGGGAGCCAGCGGGGAAATGGTATCGGTTGGAGACGCGTCGGGGCAGGAATACAAATACGTGGTGAACGTATCGGATTTCGGGGCCGTGCCAAATGACGGGATAGACGACGCAAGCGCCATACGCCGCGCGCTTGCGTCTGTAGCCGGCAAGAGCGGCGTGCGCCTGGTGTTCGGCATGGGGGTTTACGACCTGTACAATTTTGACAAAGGATATGCGGGGGTGCTTTTTGAGGGCTTTGACAATATCATGATAGACGGGGGAGGCGCTACCTTCGTGATATATTCAAGCGGAAGCCACATGAGGTTTGAAAATTGCTCAAATGTGGTCTTGGCGAACATAGATTTCGATTGTAAAAAAGCGCCGTTCATAGGCGGAAAGGTTGCGGAAGTTTACGAAGACGGCTTTGCGTGCGCCGTGCCTTATGGGCAGGAAATTTTGGAGCACCCTCCAAAGGCGGTAAACTTGTACAATGCCGATAAGAACGAGTTTATAGCCGGATATGACCTCTATCAAAACACGGCAAAATGCGTTGAGGATCTTGGCGGCGGAAAAATGCGCGTTCCGGTGGAGAAGGGGTCGGAGATGCCCAAGGTGGGAGACGACGTTGTGGTAAGGTACCAGGTTTACGGATTCCCGGCGGTTTCCTTTTCGTCTTCAAGCGATGTGCGCATGTATAATGTAAACATTTGGGGCCATCCTGGAATAGGTGTTTACGCGGAGGATTCGCGCGACATATTTATGGACAATGTAAATATCGTTCCAAAAAGCGACGCCGTTTGGATGACGACAACCGCCGATGCCGTGCAACTTAAGCTTTGCCGCGGCCTTGTGGATATATCAAACTGCAGGTTCGAGCGTTGCGGGGGCGATGCGCTGAATATACACCAGCCGTATTGGATTGTGTCGGAGATTGTGGATTCCCACGCGGTGAAACTGGTTCCGGGAAAAAAGAGGGCCGGTTTTAACATACAACTGGCGCCGAAAAAAATGGATGAGCTGGGGTTTGGGGCGGAAGACAACTGGCTTAGAGTGGGGTTTGAAAGCGATGTGGTCTCTGTTGTGTACGACGAAAAGGAAAAATACGTCTTGGCGGAGCTTTCAAAGCCTGTTCCGGATTATGTGGCGGCGGGAATGCCGGTTTGGAACATGTCGGCAAACCCGAAAGTCAGGGTTTCAAGGTCGTCGGCGGTGTCGACAAGAGCGAGAGGATTTTCAATCCTTACGCGCGATGTGAAAATTGAGAATTGCGAGTTTGTCTCCACTCTGTATCCGGCAATAATTTTTGAATGCGACAACAGCGAGTGGTTTGAAGGATGCGCAGTAGACGATGTTGTGGTGTCGAGCTGCTATTTTGAAAATTGCAATAAGTTTGAGGTAAAATATTCCGCGGCGATATATGCCGGGGCGAAATTTTGCGAAGGTGCGGCCTCTGGGGGGGACGTGCACGGGGCAATCAGGGTGGAGAAGTGCAAGTTTGAAAAATGTTCGGATACTCCGATATTTCTCGACATGACGCTCAGACCCTATATGAAATCCAACATTGTGTTTGAGTGATGCTATGGGGAGATTTGTGACATTGTTTGCGGCGCTGTGCTTTTGCGCGAACGCGTTTGGGTTGGTTACTATACATGTTTCCACAAAAGGGTCTGACGCAGGGGGAGACGGCTCTGTGGCAAAGCCTTTGGCTACGCTGAAAGCCGCGGTAAATTTGGCAGGTTCGCTGAAAAAGGCGCGCCCGTTTGAAACTTTTGAAATTGTATTCGAGGAGGGCGACTACTTGTTTGCCGACGATGGCGATACCGTGACGATAGGCAAGTCTCTCTCGGGGAAGGATGGAGAACCTTTCAGAATAGTCGGCAAGGGCGCGGTAAATTTTGTGGGGGGGGTCAGAATACCGGCCGGAGAGATGAGGGAGGTTTCAGACAAAGACATTTTGTCAAGGCTGCCGTCCGAGCGCGCGGGAAAATTGTTTTACATAGACTTGAAAAAATTTGGCGTAAAGGAGTGTGGAAAAATAACAAGCAGGGGATTTTCGGCGCAAAATGGAGTTCCGCAGATGGAGGCCTTTTACAGCGCCTTCAAATTGACATTGGCCCGCTATCCAAATGGAAGCTCAATGAAGTGGAATAAAACCGTACATGGTGGGGATAAGACACTTGTCAACGACAAGCCCAATAAAAGGGCGGAAGCGGGCGCCATATTGGAATATGCCGACGGCCGCCACGAAAGGTGGGCTAAAGCCGGCGATGTGTGGTTAAGCGGCATATTCAACCACGGGTGGGCCTACAATACCGTAAGGGTGAAAAAAATCGACGTCGAGAAAAAGCAAATAGAGCTTGAGCCTTTGCCATACGGCGTCAAGACACATTCATTTTTGGAGATAAACGAATATTTTGCCTTCAATCTGTTGGAGGAAATCGACACTGTAGGGGAGTATTACATAGACAGAAAAAACCTCGTCTTTTACGCGATGTTTTCAAAGGCCCCAGACAAAAAAAACCACTTTGATTTTTCAGTGATAGAGAAGCCGTTTATACGCTTTGAAAATGGCAAAAACTTTGAGGTGAGGGGAATAAATTTTGAAGCGTCAAGGGAGACAGCGCTGGTTTTTTGGGACTGCAAAAACTCGGTGGTTGATCGCTGCAATTTTAGAAACATAGGCAAGCGCGCTGTTGAAATGACGGGCAGCAGGTTTGTTAAGTCAAAGGTGCCAAACCCGCCTCTCTTGTCGGAAAATAACACTATAAGCAATTGTCGCGCGGAGAATACGGGGTATGGCGGATTTGTGCTTTACGCGGGGGAGCGGGTAAACCTAAAAAGCGGCAACAGCCGCATAGTTAACTGCTATTCGTCGGACAACTCCCGTTTGGGAAAGAGCTATTGTCCGGGTATAAACATAGGCGGAGTTGGAGTTTCGGTTAGGCATTGCCACATAACAAACCAGGCTCATGCGGGAATTATTTGGAGCGGAAACGACCATGTGATTGAGTCGAATATTTTTGAGCGCTGCTGCGACGAGTTCGACGACATGGGCGCAATTTATACCGGGAGAAACCAAAGCTGCTGCGGGAATGTTGTAAGATACAACTTTTTTGCGGAAATGATGCCGAAGAGCAAAGAGGCCAAGATGTGCGGGGTGTACATAGACGACGGTTCCGGGCACTATCTGATAGAAAAAAACATATTTTGCAGAGTTGGCAACCCCGGCAAGCACAACGGCTTTGCGGCTGTGTTTTTCCACGGGGGCGACGGGAACGAAGTGAAGGAAAATATTTTTGTGGATTGTGTCACAGCCGTTTCTTGTTCCGTATGGTCCGACAAAGATTGGAAAAAACGGATAGAGGACAACATGTTTAAATTGAAGGAAGAGGTGGACATAGCGGATGAGGTATATTTAAAAAAATATCCCTTCCTAAAAAATATCATGGACGCCTCAAGGCGCAGGCAGAATTTTGTCCGCGGAAATTTGCTGTTTGCGTCGAATATGGTGCTAAAGGGGGATTTCGTTTTCGAGGGAAACAAGTTTATAACCCCTGACGACGGCGCCCAGAATATTCCAAAAGGGGCTTGGAATCTGAAAAAATTTGAAAAATACTTTGGGGAAAATCCGCTCTCAAAAGAGATTTTGGCAAGAAAGCCGGGACTTTTAAAATAGTTGAAAGGAATAAATATATGACAAGCACGATGAGAAAAATCTTCATTCAGGCGCTTGCGGCATTCGCGGCGTGCTCTACGCTTTTAGGGGCGCAGATATACGTTTCGCAGAATGGATCAGACACAAGGGGAAACGGTTCAAAACAGTCACCGTTTGCGACGCTTAAGGCGGCCTCGGAAAAGGCAAAAATTATGCTGAAATCGGCGCCCGAGAGGGGGGAGCCGGTCGAGATAGTTGTTGGTGAGGGAAACTACTTTTTTAAGTCAGACAAAGATTGCGTGCGCTTCGATAAGACCTGTTCCGGCACGGATAAGAATCCCTTTATAGTGCGCGGAGAGGGAAAGGTTAATTTCATCGGCGGGGTGAGGGTTCCGGTTTCGGATTTGCGCCTTGTGAAGGACAGGAACATTTTATCGAGGCTCCCGGAAAAGGTTTCAGGGAAACTCTTCTACTTGGACCTGAAAAAATACGGCATAGAGGATTGCGGAAAAATGGGAACGCGTGGCTTTGGCGTGGCAAACCCCTATCCGCCAACAGAGGCCTTCTTTACGGATTTCGAGTTCGTTCTGGCGCGCTATCCCAATACCGGCGCCATGAATTGGACGAAAACCATAGACATAGGGAAGGCGGCGTTTGCATCTGCAGGCAAGAGAAACACAACCGCCGAGCACGGCGGTACCATAGAGTATTCGGATCCGCGCCACGAGCGCTGGACAAAGGCTGAGGACTTGTGGCTAAGCGGCATATTCAACTACGGGTGGGCCTACAATACCGTGAAAGTCCAAAAGTTGGACACCGAGAAAAAACAGATAGAAATAGCAACGCTTTTGCCGTATGGAATAAAGGAGAAAGATTTTTTGGATTTGAATGCGTATTTCGCGTTTAATCTGTTGGAAGAGATAGATTCGGCGGGGGAGTATTATATAGACAGAAAGAATTGCATTTTTTATGTGATGCTGGATAAGCGCCCGTCCAAAGGCGCGTACATCGATTTTTCCGTGATACAGGCGCCGTTTATTCGCGCCGACGACCTCGAAAACTTGCGCGTTTCAGGGATAAATTTTGAAAACACCCGCGGTAGCGCGCTTATTATGTACAATTGCAAAAATACGACGGTTGAAAACTGCAATTTTAAGAATTTGGGATCGCGCGCGGTGGAATTCCAGAAGAAGAACATACCGTTTGTGGAAAACAAGAATCCGCCGCTGTTGTCCGCCAACAACACCATACGCAACTGTTCGGCGGTAAACACGGGAATGGGCGGTTTCTACATGAATGTGGGGGAGCGCGTAAACTTGGTTGACGGCAACGGGCTGATAGAGAATTGCACTCTCAGCGACAACGCGAGAATAGGAAGAAGCTATTGCCCCGGCATAAACATAGGCGGAGTAGGGGTGACAGTCCGCCACTGCCGCATAACAAACCAGACCCACGAAGGCATAGCCTTGGGCGGAAACGAGCATTTGATAGAGTGCAACTACTTTGACCGTTGCAGCACCGAGTTTGACGACATGGGCGCGATTTACACCGGAAGGAACCAAAGCGAATGCGGAAATATAATACGCTACAACTTTTTTGCCCAGATAACTCCGAAAAAGCCGGAGGCCATGATGTGTGGGGTGTACATAGACGACGGTTCGGGGCGCTATCTGATAGAGAAAAATATCTTTTGCAGGGTAGGAAATCCGGGAAAGAACAACTTGTTTGCTGCCGTGTTTTTCCACGGGGGAGACGGAAATGTTGTGAAGCAAAACATATTTGTGGATTGTGCGGCGGCCGTTGCATGCACCACTTGGAGCAACTACACTTGGACCACAAGGGTAAAGCACAACGACTACAAGCTCACAAAAGAGGTGGACATGCTTGGGGAGGTATATTTGAAAAAATATCCCGATTTAAAAGACGTTCTCAAGGCGGAGCGCGACAGGCAGAATTTCATTATAGAAAATTTGTTTTGCGACACAAACTTGACACAGCGCGGAAAGTTTACGCTTGAAAAAAACAATTATATCAAGCCGGACAATGGAGAGCCGCTGCCGAAAATAGATTTTTGGACCTTGGACGAGTTCGCAAAACTTTTCGGGAAAAACCCTCTTGCAAAGGAAATTCTCGAGAAAAAACCGGGTTTGTTAAAGTAAACAGTTAGGGGGAAATTATGAGTGGAATGTATAAGTTGTACTTGGCTGGGGCTTGTGCCGTTGCGTGTTCCGGCCTGTGGGCGGCTCAGATACACGTGTCGTCGAAGGGGTCGGATTCCAGCGGTGACGGAGGGGTTCAAAAACCGTATGCGACCCTATATAAGGCGGTTGAAGTTGCGTCGAAATCTGAGGGCGCGTCTGAGATAATTTTGGAGAATGGCGTGTACTTTATGCCTGAAAAAGGCATAGTGCTCAAAAATTATCCCAATGCGTCTTCTCCGCTTACGATACGCGGAGTTGGAGACGTCACGGTGCACGGGGGGGTGCGAATCTCGGCCGACAACCTTGTTGAGGTAAAGAAGCCGGATTTGCTGCGCAGGCTGCCCGACAAGCGGGATGGGCGTTTATACGCGTTAGACTTGAAAAAATTCGGCGTATCGAAGGTTGGCAAGGTTCGGCCGTACGGTTTCGGCGCGATGGGCGGGCCGGCGCAGACTGAGGCTTTCTTTAGCGCAATGCCTCTGACGCTTGCAAAGTATCCAAATGCAGACCAAAAAATACCTTTAGGAAAAGTTCTCGAGGACGGTTTCGATAAAAACAACGCCAAGGCGTGGGATGAATCCAAAGAAAAGATAGGCGGAGTCTTTGCATATACGGACCCGCGCCACGAGCGCTGGGCCAACGCCGGAGAGGTTTGGCTGAGCGGAATATTCCACCACGGATGGGCATACAACACGGTAAAGGTTAAAAAAATTGACACAAAGAACAAGAGCGTGACTTTGGATACCCAGCTGCCCTGGGGATTGCATAAGAGCCACCATAAACTTGTCGTCAACGCTTACCAGGCTATCAACTTGTTTGAGGAGTTGGATGCCGTCGGGGAATACTACATAGACAGGGAAAACCTTTATTTCTATGTGATGCTGGACAAAAAGCCGTCGGCGTCGGAGTATTTCGATTTCTCGCTGTTAGAAAAACCTTTCTTTGAGCTGAGCGATACGGAAAATTTCACGGTAAAAAATGTCAAGTTTACGGCGGTGTGCGATGTCGCAATAAAGGGGTTCAGGTGTGACAGGCTTGTGGTGGACGGTTGCGAATTTTTCAACCTTGGGTCTTCGGCGGTGAATGTGAGCTCTGCGAGCGTGGAAAAGCATTCGGCAGAGCGTCTGGCAGCAGTAAACAACGAATTTAAAAATTGCAAAGTGCACGATACCGGTTCCGGAGGGGTGGCGTTTTTCGGCGGAAACGAGGCCAAGCTTTTGCCGTCGCGCAATGTGGTGTCTAATTCAGAGTTCTGGAACAACGCGCGCCTGCAGAAGTCTTATTCGGCGCACGTCTTGATAAGAGGCGTGGGCGGGGTTCTCAGCCACTGCTATTTCCACGACCAGTCGCACATGTCGGTGGGGTACAGCGGCAGCGAGCACGTGTTTGAATATAACTATTTCGAGCGCTGCTGCCGCGATTTTGACGACATGGGCATAATATATACGGGAAGGCTGCCGTATAACAGGGGCAATATAATACGCTATAACTTCTTTGCCGAAACTGTGGCATCGCACAAGTCTTCCATGATGTGCGGGGTGTACATAGACGACGGCTCGGGCGGAACGCTGGTGGAGAAAAATATCTTTTGCAGGGTTGGGACTCCCGGGCGCGGCGGCGGATTTTCGGCTGTGTACTTCCACGGCGGCAAAGACAACATTGTGAAGGAAAACGTGTTTATAGACTGCGATGTGGCCGCTTCTCAGGTGCAGTGGAGCGACAAAAAGTGGGAAACTTACTGGAAGCAGTATCCAAGCAATGTGTGGTTGGTAAATTCGGAACTTTATATAAAAAAGTATCCGGCTATGAAAAATATTATGGATCCGTCTCTTAAGAGAATGAATTCCATGTTTGGGTGCAAACTTTTCAGAACCCAGCCTCCGCTGCGTGGAAAGTGGGATTTAAACCTTCCAATGGAAGAGATGAAACCCGACATTCCATGCGGAGAAATAGATTATTGGGATTTGAATTTGGTGAAGAAATATTTCGGCAAAGACCCTCTTGTAAGAAATATTTTGGCCAAGAAGCCGGGCCTTTTGAAATAGGAATATATTATAAAAACGCTAGGACGGCCTTGGGGTATATCCCGAAGGCCGCCTTTTTTTGTTTAAAAGAGGCGCATTTAATATTGCGCCATTTTTGTTTTGATGGAATTTTGTGCGGGGCAAGGCTTGCCTTAGGCGCGCTTAGGTTGATTACATTTGCACTTCTCAAAAGGGAAAATTTACGCGCCAAGCGCGCGTTTTTGCGGATTAAGAAAGCCGTTAAAAAAGCTCAGATTCCCGGCGCAGTGGTGGAAGGCATGGGCAAATTATTTCAGCCTCCATCCCAGGCGTATTGCCCCGGCGCGCAGTGCGAAGCTTGTGATAAACGAGAGCGCGATGGAATTTGAAATGTAGTAAACCACAAGGCCTGCAGCAACTGCCGAAGCGTAGACTTCACCCCTAAAAATGAAGGGCTGCCTGTTTAGAAAAATATCCCTTATAAGGCCGCCACCCACGCCCGTTATTATTCCCATTATGAGGGCTATTTCAAAGTTTTGGTGCATTTGAAAGGCTATGGCGTAGCCCTGAATCCCGAAGAGGGCCAAGCCGAGAGCGTCGAACCAGTTTACGATATTTTTTGTGTTTTCTATATACTTGCCGAGGAGATAAGTTATTATGCTGGTGGCTATGCAAATATTTAGCGAGTACAGGTAGGGATCAACCAGCCAGAAAACGGTTTTATTCAAAATCAGGTCTCTGACAGTTCCGCCCCCTATGCCGGTGGCCGTTCCCACAACTATATATCCCACGATATCCAGATCTTTCTTGAAGGCTGCAAGCGCCCCGGATATCGAGAAGGCAATAAGGCCGGCAATTTCTATAAACAACATGGCGGATTTTAAATTTTTCAAGAATAGTATTTTTGCCGCAAAAAATCCTCAAGACAAATTTGCGGGATATGCCGGGGAATGCATAATACTTTTGACTTTTTACGGAGTCGGGCAAAACTGTTGGAAGATGGATAAAATAAAGCTTACAGCCAATTCCAAAAGTTTTGAGGTTGAAATGGGCAGCACGTTGGAATCCTTTGCGCGGAGCTTGGGGTTAAATCCCGATAAATGCGTGGCGGAGGTCAATGGAGAGCCTTTCGGTGCGGCGGAATTTGGGGGCGTTAAACTTTCCGAAGGCGATGTGATAGAAATAATGCAAATAGTTGCCGGCGGGTAGGTTTGGATATGGTTTATACTGATTTAAACACGGAAATTGATGTAGGTTCAAGCGGGCACTTGGTGGAGTTTGGGGCTTTTAAGGTGCTCGTAGATTGCGGAATGCACCCAAAGCGCGTAGGCTTAGACTCTTTGCCCAACCTCTCGAAAATTGTCCCCGAGAGTTTGGATTTTATAGCAATAACGCATTCCCACTTGGATCATTGCGGGGCGCTTCCCGTTGTGGCAAGGCATCAGAACCATGCCCATATAATGACGGCTGCCGACAATTATGAATTGTTGTTTAGGATGCTGCGTAACTCCCGCGCCGTGCAGGGCAAACAACGCGAAGAATTGGGCATAAAGGAGTATCCGCTATACGACTATTCTGGCATAGACTCGCTCAGAAGCCGTGTTTACCGCATGCCGTTCATTTTGGAGAGGACCTTTGAAAGAGATGCTGAAGAGTTGTCGGTGACTTTCTATCCCGCGGGGCATATACCCGGCGCGGCCTCTGTGATGTTTGAATACAAAAGGCAGAAGATACTGTTTACTGGCGATATGTCGTTTCATTCCACGGGCATATTGAAGGGGGCGGCAGAGCCTTCAGGCAAAATAGATGTCATAGTGACTGAGACTACCAGGGGAAATCATATAAGGCCGGAAGGGCAAACCTACGATACGGAAGTTGAGCGTTTTCTGTCGTCGGTTGGCAGGGTTGTGCGAGACGGCGGAAATGTGTTGATTCCGGCCTTTGCCCTGGGAAGAATGCAGGAAATTATAAATTTGCTAAATTTGGCAAAAAAGAGCGGGGCATTGCCACCCAGAACTCCGATCTTCGCCGGAGGGTTGGGCTTGGATGTGGCGGAATATTTTTCCAGAGAGTCTAAAAGATCGAATACGTTCTCGTTTAACAGGCAATCAATGGACGGCGTGCGCCCCCTGCGTGGTGAGATTATCCCGGGAAAAGATTTTGACGAAAAGGGAATCTACGTTTTAGGCAGCGGAATGATGATAGAACGCACCCCAAGCTATCTTGTTGCGGCATCTTTGATGGACCACAGGGCGAACGCGATATTCTTTGTAGGATATGCAGACGAAGACACTCCGGCGGGGCGAATTTTGAAAACCCCCTCGGGCGGGCATTTTTCATTTCCGGATATTCCCTATGTTGGGGAATTGAACTGCAAGGTTGATAAGTTCGATTTGACATCGCATGCCGACAGAGACCAGATTCTTCGGTTTATTGTCGAGAGAAATCCGAGGGTGGTTGTGCTTACACATGGAAGCGAAGAATCAAGGGAATGGTTTATGGACGAGCTTTTGGAGCTCTCCCCGAAAACGTCGGTCATAATTCCAGAGCCGTCGCAATCGTACGAAATATAATCCGCAGGCGCAAGTTGGCGCCTCTTTAATGGAGCGACGCTCTCAAAACACCTGTGTCCACGCGATGTCTGTGCAGCTTTTTTATCTTTTTTTAGCAACTTAAACGATGCCGGCTTGCAAGCTTAAACTTGGCGCATTTATAGGAAAAACTCAAACCGCATTTTTCGCCATTCCAAAAATTTGCGCGGGGGCAAAAGAATTTTTAAACACAGGCAGCGCGTTTGAGGGCGCTTATTAAAAGTCTCCGTCGTCCACCTCGACTTTTATGGTGGCTTTCCCGCGCATATTTTCGGGAACCTTGTCCATAAATTTGAATCCTTTTATTTTTTCTTGGTCAATTTCCTGTTCTGCAACTGTCCTCTTTTTCGTTTCAGAGGAATGCTGGCTTTCCGCGGAGGGGGAATCCCCCTTTATAATTGGCGGGGCATAGCGCACCGTCGGCGCGGGCGGGGCAACTTCGCCAGGCTGCTTGATGGGAAGGGGAGCTTCGGCGGGGGCGTCTTCCTTGCTTACGGCATTGCGGTTCTTCGGCCCAAACAGCCTGATGGGTTTGCGCTCTATCTTATCGTCGCCGAATATGGATTCAAAAAAAGATTCATCGTCTTCTCCATGTATTCCCGAACCCGCAGAAACTGTCTTTATTCCCGGATCCGACGAGTGCGAACTGCGGAACTGGTACTTGTTTATATCTTGCATGGAGCGCTCATTCATGTCTGCGTAGGCTTCTTTAAGGTAGTCTACATACACTCCGCGCTTTGAAAAATCTATGGATCCCTCGTAATCTTTTGAAAAATTGCGCGCGTCGCGCTTCGGCTTCCACTTGCTGTCGGAATACATGCCGTTTTTGTCAAACCCGTGCAATTCCGGATTCTCATAGGCCTTGGATGAATCCCTATTTTTTGAGGATTGCATCTGATCCGCCACGCCAGAATTGATGTCGGTGAAACGTTTCCCGGCAAGCGCGTCGGCGCTGTTTTGGGGAACGTATGTCTTCAGCTCGGAACGCTTGGAGGAATCGCTCCAAGCTTTGTCGGTCAAGGAACTGCTTTTGGACCTGTACTTGGAATCGAAAGAGCGGTTCGCTTTGGTGTAGTCGTTATATTTGATGAGGGCGCTCGACCACTGCGCGAATACAACCGTAAACGCAAAAACGGAAAGCGCAAACTTTAGGAAACCACCCATTCCCGTTTAAATCCTTACGCCCATCACTTCCAGAATCCTTTGCAAGTCGGTGTTGTCGAGATATTGAATTATTATTTTTCCGCGCTTCCCCGAGTGCTTAATTTCAACTCCCGCGTTTAGCCTTGAGGCGGTTTTCTTTTCCAGATCCGAAATTACGGCGCGCTGGACCGACGCAGCTGCCGCTGTACCGGCCCTTTTGCGTTCGCCGGCGCTGCGCATCCTGTTGACGGCGTCTTCAGTGGCGCGCACATTGAGGCCGCTTTCTATTATCTTTCGCGCAATTATGGTCTGTTGGACGGGGTCTTCTATGCCCATTATCACCTTTGCATGCCCCAGGCTGATTAGCCCCTTGGATATGAACCCCTGGATCTCCAACGGAAGCTTCAATAGGCGGAGAGAATTGGCCACGCTTGAACGCGGCTTCCCCAAGCGTTGGGCTATTGAGTCTTGCGTAAGCCTGAAATTCGCCATTAGGTTTGCAAGGCCCTTCGCCTCTTCCATGGGGTTCAGGTCGGCGCGCTGCATGTTCTCTATAAGACCCTTTATTGCGGCGGAAATGTCGCTTACATTTTGGACACACGCAACTATTTTTTTAAGGCCCAATTTCTTGCACGCCCTAAAGCGGCGCTCGCCCGCCAAAAGCTCGTAAAATCCGTCGGCGTTCTGCCTTACCAATACCGGCTGGAGAAGGCCTTCTGAAGCAATAGAATCGGCAAGATTAGATATTTCAGCATCGTCGAAATCAGTGCGCGGCTGGTACTTTCCGGCGATAATTTTTTCAGTGGGAATTTCGCTAAAAAGGCCGTGTGCGGCTATGCGCACCGACTGCTGCCCGCGGGCGTCTTGGGCGTCCGTCTTTTTCTGCTCCTGCGCGGCGGACGCCTTCTTGACCCCCGCCGAAATTATGGCGCCAAGACCGCGCCCAAGCGATTTGCGTTGTGTGGACATATTGCTACTTCTGCGGTATAAATATTTCTGCGCCAACTCGCAGGCCCGTTGATGGATCGGCTATCCTGTTGGCGTTTTGTATCCATTCAATCTTAGAGTTCTTTTGGCGCGCCAGCTTGCTGATGGAATCTCCCGGCTGGACAACGTAAACTACACCGGTTTGAGGATAATCTTCGCTAAAGGTCTTTTGCACATTAGACTGGGGAACCCTGCCTATTGCATTGGCAAGCTTTGAAATTTGCACGTTTGTCTGGTTCGCCATTGTCTCCAAATCTTTTTTGACAATGTCTATTATTTCGCGCTTTAGCTTCTCCATTCTGGCGTTGGTCTGGGAGCGCGCAACTTCCATTTGGGCCGAAACGGATTCATTCGCGACACTCGAGCTTTCAAATCTTGCAAGTTTCTGTGCCAACAAGGAGTTGTCCCGCCTAAGTTGCTCAATTTCCAATTTCAATGTTCCAACTTCCCTGCGAAGCAAATCTATATCTTGCCTCAAATCCGCCATGGCCGCGCTTTGGGCCTGTGCAGCAAGCGCGGTTGCAGACACTGCAGCAAGTATCGTAACTATTTTTAAGCAATTCATTTATATTCCCTTCAACAAGGGCACACCGCGCGGAAAAACACGCGCTTGCGCCTTTTTAAATATTCCCCTATCAAGACCTTCCCAATATTGCTTTGCATCGGAGCCATTTCAAGCTTTTTAAAGGAAATTTAAGTTTTTGCATCCGGGGTTTTGTCCGATAATGCTTGCATAGAGGGAGCGGTTTAAAGATAATCGCGCCCGTTTTTTAACGTGTTAATTTAGATTTATGTGCGGAATTACAGGATATGTTGGGTGCCGCGACGCGTCGCCCATACTTATAGAAGGGCTGAAAAAATTGGAGTATCGCGGATATGACTCCGCGGGGATAGCGCTCTTGAACGGCTCGGATATGGAGGTCGTTAAAAAGAAGGGGCGCGTAAATGTTTTGGAGTCGGAGTTGGGAAAACATCCGTTTTGCGCACGCCTTGGGATAAGCCACACGAGGTGGGCCACCCACGGGGCCGTAACGGACCAGAACGCGCACCCGCATGTCTCGTCCGACGGAAATTTTGCGCTTGTCCACAACGGTATTGTGGAAAATTACGAGGATATAAAGAAGTTTTGCCAATCGCAGGGGTATACGTTCAAAAGCCAGACCGACTCCGAGG
Source organism: uncultured Verrucomicrobiota bacterium (assembly GCA_949287395.1). GTDB lineage: Bacteria > Verrucomicrobiota > Verrucomicrobiia > Opitutales > Intestinicryptomonadaceae > Merdousia. The sequence continues at coordinate 6,465 of CASEFZ010000024.1, read as the reverse complement.
TTTTGGTGAACCTGATTGCGTACCATTACGAAAAGCGCACCGACCCCAATCTTCCGAACCGTTTTCTTGAGGCTGTCAGAAAGGCCCTTGTGCATGTTGAGGGAACTTACGGCATAGCGGTGATAAGCAGGTTCCATCCCGACCAGATTGTGGCGGCCAGAAAAGGGTCTCCGCTGTTGATAGGCATAGGGAATTCCGAGCGCCTTGTAGCCAGCGACGTTTTGGGCTTTGCCGGAAGGGCCAACAATGTCATCTACCTTGAGGACGAGCAAATAGCCCTTGTGACAAAAGATAATTGCGACATTGTCACCATTTGCAACAAGCAGATAGATTTCGAGGTAAAAAGCATAGACTGGGATCTTGAAAACGCCGATATGTGCGGCTTTAGCTCCTACATGGAAAAGGAGATATTTGAGCAGCCAAAGTCTATTGAGAACGCCATAAGGGGGCGCATATCTTCCGATGCTTCAACAGCGGTCTTAAGCGGGTTAAACATGACCCCCACGGAACTTAGGCAGATTGACCGGATACTATTTTGCGCGTGCGGAACTGCGTGGCATGCGTGCCTGGTTGCGGAGTACCTCATAGAGAAATATGCCCGCATTCCCGTGGACGTAGAATACGCAAGCGAATTCCGCTACAGAAATATTCCCGTCCACAAAAACACGCTTGTTATAGTTATAAGCCAGAGCGGTGAAACAATAGACACTTTGGAGGCCTTGAGGGAGTCGAAAAGAAAGGGTTTTAGGACTCTTGCCATAACCAATTCGGTGGGGTCAACCATTTCGCGCGAATCGGACGGCGGCCTTTACCAGTATGCTGGAAAGGAAGTTGGGGTGGCGTCGACGAAGGCGTTTACGTCGCAGGTGACGATATGCCTGCTTTTGGCCTTGTATTTGGCGCGCATGCGCGACATGTCTTTCTCCGACGGAAAGCGCATTGTGGAGGCCATAAAATCGGCTCCTGAGGCGGTTGCAAAGACATTGGAGTTGGCGCCGCGCATAAAGGAAATTGCAAAAAAATACGCCAAGTACAAAGACTTCTTGTTTCTAGGAAGGCTTTGCGAATTTCCGCTTGCGCTGGAGGGTGCGTTGAAGTTGAAGGAGATATCGTACATACACGCTGAGGGGTATCCTGCCGCCGAGATGAAACATGGGCCTATAGCCCTGGTCAGCCCGGATTGCCCGTCGGTAATTTTTGCGACCTCCGACGAGATCTATTCAAAACTTCTTTCCAACGCGCAGGAGATAAAGGCAAGAAACGGCAAAATAATAGCAATCACCGACAACCCTGAAATTTTTTCCGCATCTGTTGACGACATTATAGCGCTTCCCCGCGTTGACGCATCGATAAAGCACATAGTTGCCGCGGTGCCGGCGCAGCTTTTCGCGTACTACGTGGCCCGAGAGCTGGGGTGCGATGTTGACAAGCCGAGAAACTTGGCGAAGGCGGTTACGGTTGAATAGGCTGGAGGTTTTTGTGAAAAAGCTCAGGTGTTTAGTGACTGCCGGGCCCACCCGGGAATATTTTGACAGTGTGCGTTTCATAAGCAATCCGTCCAGCGGGAAAATGGGCTGGCACATAGCCAATGCGGCTGAGAGAGCCGGCTGGGAAACAACCCTTGTCTTGGGGCCTTCCGGGCTTCCTGATGCGTCGTGCTCAAGAACTGTGCGCGTGGTAAGCGCCCAGGATATGCTTGAGGAATGCCTGGGTCTGTTTTGCGACACCGACATTCTCATAATGTCGGCGGCCGTCAGCGATGTGCGTCCGAAAGTCCGCGTGGGACAAAAGGTAAAGAAGGCGGATATAGATTTGAATCCGCAGTTGGAGCGCACCCCCGATATTTTGGCAACGCTTTCGCAAATGCGCAGGGCGGGGCAGATCCTTGTCGGCTTTGCGGCTGAGACTCATAATGTTTTGGAATATGCGGCGGGCAAACTTGAACAAAAAAACCTTGATTGCGTGGTTGCCAACGATGTCTCCGCGGCGGGGCTTGGCTTTGCTTCCGACTACAACAGGGTGTGCCTGGTTTTGCGCGGCGCCGGCACGGTGGATTTGGGCAATGGCCCAAAGGAAATTTTGGCGGAAAAATTGGTCGGTTTTATAGCGGAAAGATTCGTCAAAAATTTATGAAAATTTGCCTTGCGGGAAGCATTTTTTAGAATTTGATGGCATAGATGCAGGTTTGGTTTGCGCTTGTTACGGCCGTGGGCGGTGTTTTGTAGGCGCGGCGCCTGTTGCGGAGCGAAATTATTGTTGAAAGGTTGGCGGAATGATTACACGCAGAAATTTTATAAAGGGATCAGCGGCGTTCGGGTCGCTGATGTTTTTGTCTTCATGTTCCACGCTTAAGGTTCGCAGGGCGAACTCCGTGGTGCAGGTGGCTATTGTGGGCGTTGGGGGGCAGGGAATGGCGGCTGTCAAAAGGCTGTCCCCTCATTCGAGGGTTGTCGCATTTTGCGATGTTGACGACTCGCGCGCGGCGGAGGCCTACAAATTGTATCCGAACGTTCCGCGTTTTCGCGACTACCGCGTTATGTTGGACAAAATGGATAAAGACATAGACGCTGTGGCTGTTTGCACGCCGGACCACATGCACTATCCCGTTTGTGCCTGGGCCATATCCAAGGGCAAGCATGTATTTTGCGAGAAACCCCTCACCAGAACAATTTGGGAGGCTTCCGATTTGGCGCGCATGACGGCCGACGCAAATGTGATTACCCAGATGGGGAACCAAGGGCACACAAACGAAGGCTGGCGGTTGATAAAAGAGTGGGCGGACGCCGGGATAATAGGCGAAGTTGAAGATGTCTACATTTGGACGGACCGTCCTATATGGCCCCAGGGAGAGCTTAAAGTGCCCGCCGGACAGCCCGTGCCAAAAACTTTGGACTACAATTTGTGGAGGGGCGTTGCTCCCTACCAACCGTACAATGGCAGTTTTATTCCTTTCGCTTGGCGCGGATTGCGCAATTACGGAACGGGGGCTGCCGGCGACATGGCATGCCATTTCATGGATGTGCCGTATTCGGCTTTTGAATTGGGTTTCCCTGTGAGCGTAACGGCAAATTCGACGCCGTTTAATTCGTATAGTTGGCCAGCAGAGGCATCGTCAACCATGCTGTTTAACAGCAGGTACGGCAAGGGCGGAAAAATAACTTTGCACTGGTCTGACGGCGGGCGCAGGCCTCCGAAAATAAAGAGGGTTGATCCCGACTTTCTTGCGGATAAACGCAATAAGAACTGCACTTTTATAGTGGGTACAAAGTGCACGGTAATGACCAACGAGTACGGCTTGTACACGACAATTTATCCGCGCATGCAAATGCGCGAGATGGTAAAGAGCAATGCGCTGCCTCCGAAGAAGATTCCGCGTTCGTCCTTTGCCGGCAACCCCCATGGTGAATGGGCTGCGGCGATAATTGAGGGGGTTAATCCGCTGGCGAACTTCGCATATGCGGCGCCCTTTACACAGGTTGTGTTATTGGGAATGGTGGCGGTCTTGATGCCGAATACGCCGCTTGAATTCGATCCCGTTTCGCTGAAATTCAAGAATTGCCCCGAAGCGGACAAATTCGTTTCGTCCCTGTATCCCTATCGGGAGGAATTTTTGCCGCATAAAGTGGATTAATTTTTCAAGTGCGCTTGTTTTGCGCGTGCCTTCGCAAGGGTCCTTGGAGGAATTTCTTGCGAAGGTTTTTTTTGATGGGGGGCCGGGGGCGAAACGCCTTTAATGGCAGTGTATTTTCTGGCAATGTTTTAAGAGCACTTTATGCGCGGCCTTTCCTGCTGGGACGCATTTGCTTTTTTATTGCTTTGTAGAATTGAATGAAACTTTGGCGCTTTATGTAGTTTAAGCGCCTCGGGACAATTTGGCAGGCGAGTTAAAAGCCCAAAAAGTTTTGCGTTGGTTTTTTGGGGCGCGGCCGGCAAATACCATGGCCTTTTGGCTGAATCTTTCCGCATTGCATGGAAAAGTTGTTTTTATTTGCCCAAATTGGGGCGCAAAAAAAACGCCCTTTCCGACGGGAAGGGCGCCTTATAGAAATGGATTAAACGCCTACTTTTGGCCAATGTCAGCCAAAAGCTTTTGGAACCATTCCTGCGAAACATCAAAGGGCTTGCCGCCCTTGATTCTGTCGAATTCGCAAGCGCGCAAAACATTTGCGTTGTTTTCGTCGTGGCCTATTACACCGCCTTCGCGGCGCATTGCGCACTCAACGGCAAGGTCTGTGCAGCTCTTGATCAGGCGGATGTCGTCGGCGTTTGCGGCTGCCGCGCGCGCAAAGTATCCGCTCTTTTGAACAAGAACCTTTTCGGCGCCTATCATATCGGCAAACTGCTTTGCAAACCACTTCCCGGGATTTACGGCGTCGAGCTTTACGTGCCCGAAGGCGTCGCGCGGGACAGTTTCGCCTTTGGCTTCCATTTCGGCAACAATGGTCTTAACGCCAGCGCCCTCCGATATGAAGATATTTACGCAGTCGTTCTCATCCATTATTTTGCGCAGCCTTGCGGCCTCGGCGGCTATGTCGATTTGCATTTCCGGAATATACACCGCGTGGACATCGCGCCTGGCTTTGGTCAGGCCGAGTCCGTCGGCCCATTCCTTGCGGGCAAGGCGCTCGCGGTATTTTTGCGCGGTTGCGGCCGTCAGCCAGCCGCAATTTCTGCCCATGACCTCGTGGACTATGAGCATTCTGGGGTTGGCCCCGCTTTCCCCCACCACGTTCTCAAAGAATTTGGCGCCCTCTTCCGCGGCAGTCCAAGCCCCGAGGCTTTGGCGGATGGGATATACGTCGTTGTCTATGGTTTTTGGCAGGCCTATAACCGTAAGTTCGTACTTATTTTCCTTGAGGAATTTTGCGAGGTCTGCCGCGGCGGTGTTTGTGTCGTCGCCCCCTATGGTGTGGAGCACGTCCACGCCGTCGGCCACAAGCCTGTCGGCGGCGACTTTTTGCGGGTCTTGCCCCTCTTTAACCAAGCCGCGTTTCACGCAGTCGGCCACATTTGTAAGCTTCACCCTTGAATTGCCTATGGGGGAGCCGCCGTAAAGGTGCAGCAAATGCGCTTCCTTTCTCATCTGGGGCGTGACTTTTATGCTTTCCCCAAGGAGCAGTCCCTTGTATCCGCCAACATAGCATATTATTTCTATTGACGGGTCTATTTCCGTGTAGCGTTCTATGAGTCCGCCTATGGCGCTCGAAAGGCACGGGGCCAGGCCGCCGGCGGTAAGTATGGCAACTTTTTTAGGTTTCATTTTGGATGTGTTTGTTCTTTGTTAAAATTGTATTTAGTAAATTGCAGCAAGATATTCCACCCTCGGGCAATCTCAAGAAAAAATTTCCCCCAGAGTGATCCTTGCAGGCCGGATTATCGGCCCGAAAATGGTTGCAATTTGGAGGATTTTTTTAAGAGTTTTCGCGATGGCAGAAGAGTTTGTATTTGTGTTGAAGCCACGCTTTAGGGGCCTATTATGAGCGGGGTATCGGCGGACACTTTGGCGGGCGGCGCCGCGCGGGCCGTGCTTGTTGGCGTTGAGTCTTCAGAAAGAACGGCCGCGGAGGCCGACGCCCTGTTGGATGAGCTGGGAGAGCTTGTAAAGAATTTGGGAATAGAAGTTGCCTGCAAACATCGCGCAAAAATAAGGGTGGTAGATTCCCACTATTTTGTCGGGCGCGGCAAGATGGCCCAGATAGCCGGCATAGTGTCGGAGTACAGCGCGGATCTCGTGGTGGTGGATGTGGAGTTAAGCCCGGCGCAGCAGAGAAATTGGGAGCTTGAAACGGGCGTGTCGGTGGTCAACAGGCAGGAGGTAATACTTGACATATTCGCAATGCGCGCAAGAACGCGTGAGGCACGCCTACAGGTGGAACTTGCAAAGCTTGAGTATTCGTTGCCGCGGCTGAGGCGCGCGTGGTCGCATTTAGACAGGCAGCGCGGCGGCGGCGTGACACAGCGCGGCGGCGGCGAAAGCCAGCTGGAGCTTGACAGGCGTTTTATCCGCGCGCGCATAGCCAAACTGAAGGCTGAACTTCAACAGGTGCGCGTTGCGCGCGGAATCCAGCGCGCCCGCAGAATGCGCGTTCCCGTTCCTTCGGCGGCTGTTGTGGGGTATACAAATGCGGGAAAAAGCTCCCTAATAAATCTTTTAACCGCTTCAAACCTCTTTGCGGAGGATAAGCTCTTTGCCACGTTAGACCCCTCCACGCGCAGAGTTCTGCTCCCAAATGGCCGCACACTGCTGCTGACCGACACCGTCGGATTTGTGCGCAACCTTCCACACCGATTTGTCGAGGCCTTCAAGGCCACTCTGGAAGAAGCATTGGTTTCGGACTTCTTGGTACACGTTGTGGATTCGTCCTCTCCGGACGCCGAGGAGCATATCAAGACAACCCTGAAAGTCCTCGAAGAGTTGGGTGCCGACAAAAAGCGCATACTTACGGTATTCAATAAAACCGACAT